>NZ_JBWBEW010000032.1:0-60647 GCF_056148915.1 Microvirga sp. jy35
ACGGAGTCGCTGCAGAAGGACTATGCTTCCTACGGTCACAAGATGAAGAAGCATTTTGATCCGAACCGGCGCTGATCGAAACGATGGCCAAAATTGATCATACGCATGATCCCACGCTTGAAAGCTGGGTGGACTCTGCCAACGGTCACCCCGATTTTCCGATCCAGAACCTGCCGCTGGGAATCTTCAGCCCCGGCGGTGGCGCTCCGCGCGGTGGCGTGGCCATTGGCGATCGGATCCTTGATTTGCCGGCTGCCTTGGCAGCAGGCCTCTTCACAGAGGAGGCGGCGCGGGGAGCGGAAGCAGCCTCCGGTTCGGTGCTCAATCGATTCCTGGCGCTGGGGCCTGGGCCGCGGCAGGCCCTCCGCTCACGTTTGTCAGAAATCCTGAAAGCGGGCAGTCCGGATCAGGGGAGGGTGGAGCCGTGCCTGCAACCAGCATCCGACTGTTCGCTGCACCTGCCGGCGCACATCGGCGACTATACGGACTTTTACGTCGGCATTCATCATGCCACCAACGTGGGAAAGCAGTTCCGCCCCGACAATCCGCTGCTGCCGAACTACAAGCATGTCCCGATCGGGTATCACGGCCGCGCGTCGTCGATCCGACTCTCGGGTGTGCCAGTGCGGCGACCGCGTGGGCAAACGAAGCCGCCGGATGCCGCGGAGCCGGGCTTCGGGCCCAGTCGGAGGCTCGATTATGAGTTGGAGCTGGGCGTCTGGATTGGACCCGGGAACGACCTCGGAGCGCCCATCGACATCGGCAAGGCATCGGAGCACGTGGGCGGCTTCTGCCTCCTGAACGACTGGTCGGCGCGCGACATCCAGGCTTGGGAATACCAGCCGCTCGGTCCGTTCCTTTCCAAGAACTTTGCCAGCACCATCTCGGCCTGGATCGTGACGCCGGAGGCGCTGGCGCCGTTCCGTATCGCGCAGCCCGGGCGGCCTGAGGGCGATCCCGCGCCCCTGCCATACCTGACGAATGAGGCGGACCAGCGCGAGGGTGCGCTGGATCTGGAACTTGAGGTTCTGCTTCTCACCCCGCGCATGCGCGAAAAGGGACTGCCGCCGCATCGGCTCGCTCTCTCGAATACAAGGCACATGTACTGGACGGTGGCCCAGATGGTCACACACCACAGCAGCAACGGCTGCAATCTGCAGCCTGGCGACCTGTTGGGCACGGGAACGATCTCGGGTCCCGATCAAACCAGTTGCGGCAGCATTCTGGAGGCCACCCTAGGCGGGAAGAGCCCGATCAGCCTCGCCTCGGGAGAGGAGCGCCGCTTCCTGGAGGATGGGGACGAGGTGATCCTGCGGGCCCGCAGCCGCCGGGATGGCTGTGCACCGGTTGGCTTCGGCGAATGCCGGGCCATGATCCTGCCGGCTGCGTGAGGGTGCAGGCATGAAGCTCTATACGTATTGGCGGTCTACCTCCTCCTACCGGGTGCGCATTGCCCTCGTCTTGAAGAAGCTTGAGGCGGAGCAGGCCTTCGTTCATCTGGTCCGCAACGGGGGCGAGCAGAATGCTTCCAGCTACCGGGCGATCAACCCGCAGTGCCGCGTGCCGGCGCTCGAACTCGATGACGGCAGCATTCTCATCCAGTCTCCCGCAATTCTCGAATATCTTGAAGAGATCTATCCGACACCTGCGCTTCTGCCGTCCGATCCGGTGGCAAGGGCCAAAGTCAGGGCAGTGGCGTCGATCATCGGTTGAGATGTTCATCCGCTGCACAATGTCGGTCCGCTCAACCATCTCAGGAAAGTTTTCGGTCGTTCAGAGGCGGAAGTAACCGCCTGGATCGCCACCTGGGTGGGGCAGGGGCTTTCGACCGTTGAAGGCCTCATCGGCAATGAAGGCTTTTGCTTCGGTCCGGAGCCCACACTGGCCGATGTTTTTCTCCTGCCGCAACTCTACGCAGCACGGCGGTTTGCGGTGCCGCTGGAGGCCTTCCCACGCATTCTCCGCGTCGAGAAGGTTGCCGGTGAGCATCCAGCGTTCCTCAGCGCGCATCCTGCCAACCAACCGGATGCAGAATAGGATAAATCAGCAGGGTTTCTGAAACGAGGTTCCCGTCCTTTGAAGCTTCACAGCGGCCGCTTTCGCCATAAGCGGCCGCTTTCGCTTTTTAGCGGTATCGAGACGGCCTTCCCTGAATACACGCTGCCACCACTACCAAAGTCATTGCATTCGTCTATTGCAAACGCATTCGCTATTCAGTACTTATATTAGTAAGCTCTGACAAAAGAGCGGACGGTATGAAAGACAGAAGGGAAGGAACCGACCGAAACCCGATCCCGGCATTGCCGGAAACGGTGCGGAGGGCGTGAGCAGGCGAAAGTCGGCACTCCTCTTTCTTCCCTAGGACCTTTGAGAACTGGCGGGCCCTGCCTGCCCAAAGCCCGGGTGGGTTGTGCGCAATAGGCGTGGAACCCGCAGCCGAAATCGTACCCTTGAGGGAAGGAAAACCATGATGCCAAAACATACAGCCCTGAAAGCAGCTCTCCTTGGTAGCGCGCTCGCCATGTCATCGGCGGCCTACGCCCAAGAGATCAAGATCGGTTTCAACGGCGATCTTTCCGCTTCGCCGTCCGCACAGAGCGGGCAGGCTGGCGTGCTCGGCATCCAAGCCGCCATCGAGGATATCAACGCGGCCGGGGGCGTGCTTGGCCGCCAGCTGACCCTTGTCGTGCGCGATGACCTCTCGCAGCCGCCGAAATCAATTCAGAATATGAGCGATCTCATTGACAACGAGAAGGTTGTGGCGGTCCTCGGCCCGACCAATTCCGGCAATGCGCTCGCCTGGAAGCACATCCCCAACCAGAAGAAGAATCCGTCTATCGGCTGCATCGGCTCCGCCACCGACATCACCAAGCCTGCAAGCGCCAACGCTGAAAACTACATGTACCGCGTCTCGATGGTGGATCGGGCGCAGGTTGCCGGCCTCATTGCCTATACGAAGAACAATCCCGCTATCAAGAACGTGGGCTTCCTCGTTGAGACTACGGGTTACGGCCAGGGTGGTTTGAAGGATCTCCAGGAACTCGCCGAAGCCAAGGGCCTGAAGCCGGTGGCGACTGAGAAGTTCGGCGTCAACGACACTGACATGACCTCCCAGCTCAACAAGATGAAATCAGCCGGAGCCGATGCGGTTCTCGTGTGGGCGCAGGGAACCCCAATCGCCCAGCTCGTCCGCAGCATGGAGAAGATCAACTACTTCCCCGTGACCCTCACCTCCTGGGCGGCGGATAACGCGAGCTTCTTCGATACCGCAGGCAAGACGTTGGCCGAGAAGCCGATCTTCATGCGCACCATCACCGAAGATCGCACGCCCAAGCAGCAGCAGCTTTTTGATCGCCTGGCTCCGAAGATGGCCTCCAAGAGCGCTTTCAGCTTCGCAGCGCATTGCTACGACGCGCTCATGATTACCGCTGCCGCAATCAAGCAGGCGGGCAGCACGGAAGGGCCGAAGATGCGCGAGGCACTCGACAACCTTCAAGCGCCGGTCGACGGCATTATGAAGACCTACAACAAGCCGTTCTCCGCGTCCGAGCACGAGGCGCTGACGGCTGCCGACTATCGCTGGACCCACTGGAAGGACGGAAAGCTGGTCACCTACACGGACGATGTCGTGAAGGCTCTCAAGCCGACTGACTTCACACAATAAGACTCTAGCTGCACGGCCTGCCGGTCCTCGCCGGACCGGCAGGCGCCGACACTTTGCACCGTTGGAGCTTCCATGGACGTCTACCTCCAGACACTCCTCAGCGGCCTCGCCATCGGTGGCGTCTACGCCCTGATCGCGCTCGGTTTCAGCATCACCTTCACAACCACCAAGACGCTGAACTTTGCTCAAGGCGAGTTCATCGCATTTGGTGCCTTCATCGGCGTGACGATGCTCCTGCTGTTCTCCGGCTTAGCGAGCACAACGACGGCTGTTCCAAGCGAGGCGGCTTCCGCCTGGCGGTACCCTGCGGCAGTCATCGCCGCCGGAGCGGTCGCGGGCTTGATGGGAGTACTCATCTTTCTGCTTGCGGTGAGGCCGTTCGCCGGGAAGGGGGGCATGAACTGGGTGATGAGCACTCTCGGCTTCGGCGTAATGCTCCAGAGCATCGGGCTTGCCGTCTGGGGCCCTGCGCCCGTCATGGTGCCGTCTCCGCTGGGAGACGATGTGCTGCGGATCGCCGGAGCCGGCGTACGCCCGCAGGAGCTTCTGGTTCTGGCCTGCGCCATCCTGATCATGGTGGCGCTCGATCTGGTGATGCGCCGCTCGCGCATCGGCAAGGCCATGATGGCCGTGGCACACTCGCCCCACATCGCGAGCCTGATGGGCATCAATGTCGGCTTGGTCATGATCGGCGCTTTCGCCCTGTCAAGCGGTCTCGCAGGCGTGGCAGGCGTTCTGATTGCGCCGATTGCCTCCGCATCCCTGTTCATGGGCATTGGTTTTGCCCTTAAAGCCTTCTCGGCGGCAATCATCGGTGGCCTCAACAACCCACGCGGTTGCATTTATGGCGGCTTCATCCTGGGCGTGCTGGAGTCTGCCGTGGGCCTCTGGCAGGCGCAATGGCGTGAGATTGTGGTGTTCGGCCTGATTATCCTGGTTCTGGCGTTTCGCCCGGCGGGCCTCTTCGGCCAGGCTGCTGTCGACAAGGTTTAGCTCTCATGCGCCACTTGATCGGATCCGTCGCTGTCGCAGCCGTGATCGCCGCAGTTGCGTCGTTCATCGAAAACGAGTTCTATCTTCGCACCCTGTTCATGATCTGCGTCTACTTCCTGTGCGCAGCGGGCATGAACGTACTCCTGGGCTTTGCTGGACAGAAATCGCTCGGCCAGGCCGGCCTGTTTGCGGCAGGTGCTTATGCTGTGGCCCTGCTGACAACCCGCTACGAAATCGGTCCCTGGCTATCCCTTCTCCTAGCGTGCGGCGTTTCGGCCGTCTTCGGCATCCTGATCGCGATGCCGTCGCTGCGCGTGAAAGGGCCGAGCCTTGCGATGGTTACCCTGGCCTTTGGTATCGTGATCGAAAAGGTGGTCACGGAGGGCTCCGAGGTGTTCGGCGGCGCGATGGGCATCTATGCGATTCAGCCGCTCCATATCGGCGGCGTGCCTTTCACCATGCTGCAATGGGTCTGGTTCGGGCTGGGGCTCTGCCTCGTCGCTCATCTTCTCCTGCGCAATCTTCTGCAGGGCCGGTTCGGACGCGCCTTCCTGTCGCTGCAGGCTGACGAGGTAGCGGCTGGTGCCGTGGGTGTTGCGGTGTACCGCTACAAGGTCCTTGCCTTCGTTATCGCTGCTGTGACCTGCGGGCTGGCAGGCGCGCTCGTGGCGCAGCAGAACCAGTACATCAACTCCGATTTCATCAATTTCCACCTGTCGATCTTCATCCTTCTTCTCGTGCTGTTCGGCGGCAGCGGCTCACTCTATGGCCCGCTCCTCGGATCGGTGACCCTCGTCATCATCGGGGCACTCGTGGCGCGCTGGACCTGGATCGAGCATTTTGTGAACGGTGCACTGCTGCTGTTCGCTCTCTACGCCATGCCGAAGGGACTGGCCGGCGTCTTCGGCTCACTCTTCAGGAGGTTCGGGCTTGGTCACAGCGCTAGCAGAGGCGCTGAGCCGAGCCGGGCTGCATCGCAGCTGCCGACCCGATCCGTCCCCGAGACGGCCGCGGGAAGCCTGCTGAGGGCCGACAGCCTCAACAAGGCCTTTGGCGGCGTCGTTCCCGCCAAGGATGTATCCGTCAATCTGACGGTAGGTCACATCCATGCCCTGATCGGACCGAATGGCGCAGGCAAGAGCACCTTCATCAACATGCTGACCGGCATCATTCGGCCCGATCGCGGTAAGGTGACGTTCCTGGGCCAAGACATCACGCAGCAGACGGTTCATGGCATCTGCGGCCGTGGTGTGGCGCGCACCTTCCAGAATCTCAGGCTGTTCAAGGATCTGTCCGTCCGTGAGAACGTGCTTCTTGGGCAGCATTCCCGCATGCAGAACGGTTTCGTCTCATCGCTCCTCGGGTTGCCCAAGGCGCGGCGGGAGGAGGCCAAGGCCCTGCAGAAGGTCAACCATATCCTCCAGTTCACCGGGCTGTTGCCCTATGCCGACGCTCTGGCGGGAAGCCTCGCCTACGGTCTTCAGCGCCGCGTCGAGCTGGCGCGGGCCCTGGCCTCGGAACCTCTGCTCCTCCTCCTGGACGAGCCAGCTGCCGGTTTGAACCCGCAGGAAACGGCGGAGCTCGGCCAGCTGCTGGTGCGGATCCGTAACGAGGGGATGACCATTCTTCTGATCGAGCACCACATGGATCTCGTCATGTCGATTTCGGACCACGTGATCGTGCTCGACTACGGCCAGAAGATCGCTGAGGGCGCGCCGAGCAAGGTCCAAGCGGATCCAAGGGTGATGGAGGCCTATCTCGGCACCTCCGTCGAGGCAGCCTAGGGCAGGGGGCACGCATGCTGAAGCTGAAAGACGTGAATCTCGCCTATGGACCGATTGCTGCGGTTCGCAAGGCCTCCATTGATGTGGAGGCCGGGGAGGTCGTCGCCATCGTGGGCGGGAACGGGGCTGGCAAGAGCACCTTGCTCAAAGGTATCGCTGGTCTGATGCCCGTGAGTTCGGGGCAGATCATCTTCGATGGTGAAGAAATCTCGCGACTTGCGCCCCACAAGCGGGTGGCGCGGGGGATCGCCCTCTCACCGGAAGGGCGTCAGGTTTTCCCGGACCAGACTGTCTACGACAATCTGACCTTGGGAGCCTATTTCCGGCGGCTGTCCAACGATGCCCTCGATGCCGAGGTGGAGGAGCAGTTCAAGCTTTTTCCGCGCTTGCGGGAGCGGCGCGATCAGCTCGCCGTCACCCTGTCGGGCGGCGAGCAGCAGATGCTGGCCACTGCAAGGGCCTTGATGGGAAAGCCCCGTCTGCTTCTGCTCGACGAGCCTTCCCTTGGCCTTGCGCCGAAGATCATCCAGGAGATCTTCGGCATCATCGTATCCCTGCGTAAGTCCGGCATCACCATCCTGCTTGTGGAACAGATGGCCAATATGGCACTTGCTATTGCGGATCGGGCCTACGTGCTCGAAACGGGGAGTGTTATACTGTCTGGCACCGGGCAGCAGCTCCTCCACGACCCCAAGGTCCGCGCGGCGTATCTCGGGATTTCCCACAACGCCGCGTGATGCGGGGCAGATCACAAACACTGAGCAGGTCATGAGCATAGAAGGACGCGGCGTACAATCGGTCGAGGTCGGGGGGCGTATCCTCTCGGCTTTGGTCAAAGCGGGAAAGCCCCTGATGCTGCGCGAACTCGCAACCTTGGCCGATGTCGCCCCCGCCCAAGCCCATGCCTACCTCGTGAGCTTCCGCAAGCTCGAACTCGTGGAGCAGGACATCGCAAGCGGCCGTTATCAGCTTGGTCCCTTCGCCCTCCAGCTGGGCATCGCACGGCTGCGCAGCTTCGATCCCTTGCGGCTCGCAGGTCACGCCATCGTCGAGTTTGCGGAACAGATCGACCACATGGTGACAATCGCTGTGTGGGGAACCCATGGTCCTACCATCGTACAGGTCCAAGAGGGCAGCGATCAGGTCCACGTGAACGTGCGCACTGGCACCGTGTTTTCCGTCACCGGTACCGCGACCGGAAAAGTCTTCGCGGCCTTCATGTCGCCCAAGGTCATCGAAGCTCAGTTGGCCGAGGAACTGCGGAAGGGAGCCCGCATCCAGGGCGTGGGCACGGCAACGTCGCGCAAGGAGCTTGAAGCCGAAATCATAACCGCGCGAAGGCTTGGCTATGCCTCCACGGAGAGCAAGCCCGTCACGGGCATCAACGGTATTGCGGCTCCCGTCTTCGACTACAGCGGACAGATGCAACTCGCCATCACCGTCATCGGACCGACCGGGGTTCTTGACATTCACCCCGAGAGTGCCGACGCCAAGGCCCTGCTGGCGTTCACGCGCAGGTTGTCAGCCCAACTCGGTTACATGCCCCACGCCATCGATGGGACGCCGCAGGTGGAAGCTGCGCAGACTGCGTCTACTGATGCTCCCGTGAAGCGTCGCCGCCGGGCATAGTTTCTCTCCCTCTGTCGCTTTCGATCCAACGCTCTTCCACGCCACGCTCTGGCGGCGCCTGGCGTGCTTTTGCCTGCGCAGGGTGGCAAGTTTCATTATCGAACGCACTTACGACTATTCGCTATTTGCGAATGCATTCGTCGTATGCTCTTATGATGTCAATGCCGCCGCGATAAACCGGGCGGTGTTTCCAACCAAGTCAGGGAGCCGGAACGAATGCTGCTCAAAGGGCGTATTGCGCTGGTCACAGGCGCCGGTCAGGGCAATGGTGCTGCCATTGCGCGTGGCCTAGCGAAGGAAGGGGCGCGGGTCATCGCGACCGACCTGAATGGCGAGGCGGCCGCCCACACGGCCAATTCGATCGTCAACGAGGGTGGAGAGGCTTGGTCCTTTGCTCTCGATGTTGCCGATTCAGACGCATGCGGTGCACTGGCGCGCGATGTAGAAGCGTCCATCGGGCAAGTTTCCATCCTCGTGAACAATGCCGGCATATGCCCGCGCAACACCATCGACAGCCCGGATGTGATGCGCTCCTGGGATGCCGCGATGCAGGTGAACCTGAACGGCACCCTGAACGTCACGCTTGCCTTCGTTTCGGCCTTGCGCGCGACAAAAGGCACGATCATCAACATGGCCTCCATCGCCGCCTTCGTGTCGACCGCGACATCGATCAGCTACTCGACGTCTAAGGCCGCCGTGCGCATGCTGACCCAGAATCTCGCGCAGGAACTCGCCAAGGATGGTGTTCGCGTCAATGCCATCGCTCCGGGCACTCTCAACACGCCGATGACCGAGGCAACGCGCACCAATCCCGAGCGGGCGGAGCGCTTCCTGTCTCGAATTCCCCTCGGGCGCTTTGGGGAGCCGGAGGAACTCGTCGGTCCGACTGTCTTCCTCGCGTCCAGCATGTCGAGCTACGTGACTGGAACGACCCTCGTCGTCGACGGCGGCTATCTGGCGGTCTGAGGGGGCCAACATGACCGTTCGCATGGGACTCCTCACGCGCAGGCCTGACGTGAGTCCGGCCGAGTTCAGACGCCACTGGCGCGAGGTGCATGGCCCTCTGGCCGCGCGCCTGCCCGGCCTGCGACGCTATCATCAGAACCATGTTGTGGACGACCGCCAGCTTGCCATCGATCATGCCCGCGGCCCCTGGTCCATCGACGGCATTTCTGAGCTGTGGTTCGACAGCGAAGACCAGATGACGAGGGCGTTATCCTCCGACGAGTACAAGGCCGTCGCACGTGACCACCAGCTCTTTGTCGGTCCAACGGCGCTGATCACCGCCGTACAGAATGTAGTCGTGCCCGCCGATCCCTCTGCCGGGCCGCTCGTGAAGCGCATGTCAATTCTGACACGGAAGCCGGGTCTGACCCCTGAGCAGTTCAAGGAGGAGTGGTGGGGCTTCCACGCCAAAGCTGTCAGCAAGTTTCCGAACCTGATGGGGTACACCCAAAATCTGGTGACAGGGAGAAGCTCGGGCCTCGGCCAGCCCGCCTCCTACGAGGCTCTTCCCATCGATGGCATGGTGGAACTGTGGTTTCGCTCCGTTGCAGATGTCGAGGCCGCGTTCCGTTCCCAGGCGGCAAATGTCTCGCAGACGCATGCCCTCAACTTCATCGCCGAAATCACGACTTTCCTCGTGGAAACCTATGAAGTCGTCCTAGCGGGGATGAGCCAGAAGTCGAACCCGTGAGGCTTGCAAAATATCTTGAATGAGCGAATGCGTTCGTCTAAAACAAATTAACGAACGCATTCGCGTATGCTGAATCAAAGTTCTCCCGGCGCATTGACCGGCCGGTACGAGATGCGAGGAACGCCATGAAGCCAACGAAGACTGTCACCTGCGATGTCCTTGTTGTTGGATCGGGAGCAGGCGGTCTTGCGACCGCTCTGACAGCCCGTCACCATGGGCTCGACGTCATCGTTACTGAGAAGGAGCCGGTCTTCGGCGGAACGACCGCACGCTCCGGCGGCTGGATGTGGATACCCTGCAATCCGCTCGCGCAGAAGGAAGGCTTTGAAGACTCCAAGGAAGCGGCGCGCACCTACCTCCAGCACGAAGCCGGCAATCATTTCGATGCGGGCCGTGTCGATGCCTTTCTTGAAAACGGCCCGAAGATGGTTGAGTTTTTCGAGACGAACACCGAGATGGAGTTCACCCTCGGGCCTGCCTTCTCGGACTATCATCCCGATGCGCCGGGCGGCACGTCCGGCGGCCGATCAATCGTGGCGACCCCTTACGATGGTCGCAAACTCGGCAAGGAAATCGCGCGCCTGAGGCCACCGCTCAAGGAAATCACCTTCCTCGGAATGATGATCGGGTCCGGGAAGGAACTGCTGCACTTCTTCAACGTCACCCGCTCCGTCAAATCGGCCGCTTATGTGGGCGTGCTTCTGGCGAAATACGGTCGGGATCTCGCCTCTCACGGACGTGCGATGCGGCTGACCAACGGCAACGCGCTGATCGGGCGGCTCGCAAAATCCGCCTTTGACCGGAACGTTCCGATCTGGACCTCCGCGCCGGTGAAGGACCTGGTCGTGGAGGATGGTGCTGTCAAAGGCGCACTGGTGCAGACCGAAGATGGTGTGACCGAGGTCCGCACCCGCCGCGGCGTCGTGCTAGCCGCGGGCGGCTTCCCGCAGGATGTGTTGCGCCGCAAAGAGCTATTCCCGCATGCTCCCACCGGACAGGAGCACTGGTCGCCGGCACCTGCCGGCAACACGGGTGATGGCATCCGGCTCGGTGAGAAGGTTGGAGGCCGCGCAATCGAGGGTCTGCCGAATGCGGCGGCTTGGGTGCCAGTTTCGCTGGTTCCGCGCCGTGACGGAACATCGGGTCCGTTCCCGCATTTCATCGACCGCGGCAAGCCGGGCGTCATCGCCGTCACCAAAAGCGGCAAGCGCTTCACCAACGAATCCAATTCCTACCACGACTTTGTGCAGGCCATGATCGGCGCCTGCGGGGACGATCCGGAAAAGGCGGCGTGGCTCATCGTCGATCATCCGACGATCCGCCGCTATGGCCTCGGTTTCGTGAAGCCCTTCCCAGTGCCCCTGACGCCTTATCTGCAGAACGGGTATTTGCTCAAAGGACGAACGCTGCGCGAACTTGCGCAGAGAGCCGGCATTGACCCTGCTGCCTTCGAGCAAACCGTAGAGACCTTCAACCGTGATGCTCGGAAGGGCGCGGATCCGCAGTTCAAGCGCGGCAGCACCGCCTATAACCGCTATCTTGGCGATCCCGACCAGAAGCCAAATCCCTGTGTCGGTCCGATCGAGCGCAGCCCCTTCTATGCGGTGAAGGTCGTGCCGGGCGATCTCGGTACCTTCGCGGGTCTACGCACCGATCCGAATGCAAGGGTCATCGACGAGAGCGGACGGGTCATCCCGGGCCTCTATGCCGCTGGCAACGATATGGCGAGCATCATGGGTGGCAGTTATCCAGGCGGCGGCATCACGCTGGGCCCGGCCATGACGTTCGGCTACATCGCCGGCCGCCATCTGGCGGGCGTAACGGAGGAGAGCACTTCCGTCACGAGCAGGCCAGCGGCGTAAGCCGACCCCGTGCCGCAGCCGAAGAAGGTAGAAGCGTCATGACGTCACCGCACCGGCCGTGCCTGTTCGAGCCTCTGCGCATCCGCGGCATCGAACTCAAGAACCGCGTGGTCATTTCGCCCATGTGCCAGCATTCGGCGGAGGAGCGGGGCTGCGTTGGCGCGTGGCATCTGGTTCACCTGGGCAAGTTCGCGCTTGGCGGCGCGGGCCTGATCTTCGTCGAGAGCACCGCTGTGGAGCCGGGAGCGCGGATCGGCGTTCGGGACGTGGGGCTCTGGTCGGATGAGCAGGTCGCACCGTTCAGGGCGATCGTCGACTTCGTGCATCAGAACGGCGCCGCCATCGGCGTCCAGCTGGCCCATGCTGGACGCAAAGCCGGGTCGCAGGCCCTGTGGGAGGGCGGGCGCGCCTTGACCGTGGAGCAATTGAAGGAAACGGGCGAGCCTTGGCGCCGCATCGGTCCGAGTGCTCTTGCCGCGGGCCCTGAGTGGTCCGTTCCGGAGGCTCTGAGTGGAGAAGGCCTCGCCGAGATCAGGCAATTGTTCATTGCCGCGACCGAGCGGGCCGACCGGGTCGGCTTCGACGTCCTTGAACTGCATTTCGGTCACGGCTATCTCGTGGCATCTTTTCTGTCGCCGCATTCCAATCGCCGCGAAGACGATTATGGCGGCTCCCGCGACAACCGCATGCGGCTCGCCCTCGAGGTCGCGTGCGATGTTCGGGCGGCGTGGCCTCAGCACAAGCCGCTCTTCGTGCGGATCTCCGCAGTCGACGGCACCGAAGACGGCTGGGGGCTGGACGACTCCGTTGTCCTTGCGCGCGCGCTCAAGACCATCGGGGTTGACGTGATTGATTGCTCGTCAGGCGGCCTGTCCGACGAAACACGCAACATGAACGTTCCAAGAGGACTGGGCTTCCAAGTCCCGTATGCGGAGCGCATCCGCCGCGAGGCCGATGTCCTGACGCAGGCTGTGGGCGTCATTCTCGATGGGCCGCAGGCGGAAGCCATCCTGCAGGAGGGCAGGGCGGATCTGATCGCGGTCGGCCGAGAGGCGCTCTACGACCCTTACTGGCCGCATCACGCGGCTCACGACCTTGGTTATGACCTACGTTTTGAGGACTGGCCCATTCAGCATGGGCCATGGCTCGCCAAGCGCGCGCCTCTGATCGAAAAACTCCGTTCCGTCGACAACAGCGCCTGACAGGCTCAGGCCGGTAATCGGGAGAAGAAGAGAATGTCCAGCAAAGCCTTTGCCTCGACAGGAGATCTGTCGGACAAGACGGTGTCGTTCACCGAGATCGGGCCGGATCTCTACGCCTATACCGCTGAGGGCGACCCGAACACAGGCATCATCATCGGCGATGATGGTTGCATGGTGATCGACGCTCAGGCTACCCCGGCGATGGCCGAGGACGTGATCGCCCGTGTGCGATCCGTGACGGACAAGCCGATCAAGTACGTGGTGCTGTCCCATTACCATGCGGTGCGGGTCCTCGGCGCCTCGGCCTACAAGGCTGAAGCCATCATCGCCTCGAACACCACCTATGACCTGATCGTCGAGCGTGGCGAACAGGACAAGGCCTCCGAAATCGGGCGATTTCCTCGCCTGTTCCGGGGCGAGAACAGCATTCCGGACGGTCTGACCTGGCCGACGCTGACCTTCGAGAGCGGCATGTCGGTGTTTCTCGGCAAGCGCGAGGTCAAGCTGTTCCATCTTGGCGCAGGGCATACCGCCGGCGACATCGTCGCCTGGGTACCGGATGCCGAGGTGATGTTTACAGGCGACCTCGTGGAATATCACTCGGCCTGCTATTGCGGCGACGCCCATCTGCGCGAGTGGCCGCAGACCCTTGACGCCATCTTGGACTTCCAGCCCAAGGCGATCGCGCCCGGCCGTGGTGATGCTCTGCAGGGCGAGCGGCAGGTGCGCGAGGCCGTGGCGATGACGCGTGACTTCGTCAGCACCCTTTATGGCGCGGCGGAACTGTCGGTCGCGCGCGGCCGCTCACTGAAGGAGACCTCCGCGGCCACCCGCGAGGTGATGGACCCGAAGTTCGGCTCCTTCGCCATCTACGAGCACTGCCTGCCGTTCAACGTCGCCCGCGCCTTCGACGAGGCCTCGGGCATCGATCACCCCGTCATCTGGACCGCTGACCGAGACCGGGAGATGTGGGCAGCCCTGCAAGGCTAGAAGCAGCTGTCGCAGCAAAATCAACCAAGGGAAGGGATAGTCTGGACTGTCACTCCTGAGTGCCGGCCCGCCAGGACGTCCCGAACGCTGGGCTGGCCTCAATCGCCTGCACCGAAGACTAAGCGCCGATGTTCTCTCGCGAACTCAAACTGGAGTGAAGCATGGTCATCCGGAGCGGGCTGATCCGCAAACGCGACGATGTCGACTTCACCCAATTTTCCGAGCACTGGCGTCATGTGCACGGTCCGATCGCGCTGCAAGTCGCGGCCATGCGGGCGTATCGCCAGAACCACATCCTCGCTCGTCGCCCCTCGCCACAGGCCGCAAGGCTGCACCGCGTGGATGGCATCTCGCAACTCTGGTTCGACGATATCGAGTCCATGCGGGTGGCCATGGATTCCGCCGAACAGCGCGCCTGTGTCGATGACTTGCACAGGTTTCTCAATGGCGTCACCATCGTGGTGCAGCAGCAGGGAGACACGCGGCAACACGGCAACACCAGCCGTCTGCCGGCAAAGTTCATTTATTTGCTGGGTGGTCCGGACGCTGCTCTGAAGGCTTTCGACGAAGAGCTCTTCCCCGTGCTCGCAGCCCAATGGGAAACCATGGCGCTTCGCTCCAATCGCGTCATCAACGAGGAAGACTGGGCCGATCCGGCCGTCCCCTCGGGTCACCAGGCCGTCGACGCCGTGCTGGAAGTCTGGTTACCAGAAGGCGCGAACGATGATGCGACGCAGAGTGCGCTCGCCGATACCATCGACATCAAGGTTATCGGAGCGTTCCAGGTTGATGAGTTGACCCTGAAAGCCCTCCAGCGGTGAACGATCGTGGCTTGATAGCTCCCACCTGAGCAACCAGGCGTCGCTTTTGAAGGTCACACCATGACGTCCCTTGCTCAAACAAGTACTGCCCAGCCAAAGTGTCGGAAATCGCTGGCTACAGGCATTCTCTGGGGGCTCATCGCGGCGCTCGCCTGGTCTGGCTACAATGTTGGGTCGCGCCTCGGCCGGATGGATGGGCTTGCCCCAATAGACATGTCGATGCTCCGATTTGGTGTCGCAGCCATCCTGTTGGCACCGTTTGTCGCCTCACGTGGCAGGAAGCACAGCTTCGGATGGCTGCGGGTCCTTACGCTCGTGGCTTTGGCAGGGCCATTGTTCGGCCTCCTGATTAATACCGCGTTCGGCTTGGCACCGTTGTCGCATGCGGTGGTACTAACCGCCGGCGCCACGATGGTAAGCAGTTCCACGCTGGCGTGGATTCTCGATCGTACGAAACCCGCTCCGTTCCGACTGCTGGGGATGATCATCCTTATCGCCGGGTTGCTTGTTATCGCCAGGGGTCAGGATGTGAGCTCTCAGGCGTCGGACCAAATATGGTTAGGCGATTTGTGCTTCGCTGCCGCCGGGACACTCTGGGGCATATTCACGTATCTTCTCGGGCGTTGGAAGGTCGAGCCTCTGGCGGGCATCGGGTACGTGTCAATCCTATCGACCCTTGCTTTCCTGCCGTTCTTTCTGGCATGGCACACCAACAGCCCTGTACCTTCGAGCGTGTGGATCAGCCAAGCCCTGTTTCAGGGGGTACTGGGCGGATGCCTTGCGCCTGTCGCGATTGCCAAGGCGGTTTCCTATCTCGGCGCGACAGAGGCGTCGCTCTTTCCCTCGATTGTACCATCGGGCGCACTTCTGCTCGCGGTTCCACTGCTCAACGAGTGGCCAACCTCATCGGAGATCTTAGGAGTTGCCATCTGCACGCTAGGTCTGCTTACCGCATTGAATGTCATCCGGATTGTCAGTGCGCATGCTGCCAACCAGCCAGATCCAAAGTAAGCTTTATACCCCGGGTCCTCATGCATTCAGAGTGAAAAGGCCACCTGCATCGGACAAGCGGCTCTTCTTGCAAAGGATGAAGAACATTCGGTGCTGCGGGCGATTAAGCGCAGCCAGGGTCGAATTACCCTTGAGGCCAGGTAGCCTTCATCGACTGGCGCTCAGCGAACACTCCGTACCAATCGGCCAGGGCATTGCAGCCTGTGCGCCAGTCCTTGTCGGCGAAGCGGAAGTCCAGGTAACCGAGTGCGCAAGCAACGGCAATGCTGCCGGCGGAAACCGGGCCTTGCAGTCTGCCCAACCAGTTGCGGGACAGGTCATCGAGGCCGCTGTCGATCTTTTCCATCTGGCCGTTGTACCAGTCGGCCCAGCGCTTCTCTTCGGGGCGCATAACCGTCTCGTAGCGGCAGAGCAGAGCTGCATCCAGAATGGAATCCGCAAGAGCCTCAAGCGTCAGTACACGGAACCGTTCGTCATGTGACGTCGGCACAAGACGCGGCGTCTCGCTCAAAGTATCTATATAGGCGCAGATCACACGGCTGTCGAAAAGAGGCTGGCCGTCCGGTAGGATGGCTGTCGGTACCTTGCCGGATGGATTGTGAGGAATGATCGCTTGGTCACGTTTGACTGGGCCTGCCGCCGATGACAGCAACTCGATCTGATGCGCGACGCCTTTCTCATGGGCACTTACCAGGACCTTGCGGACATATGGAGAAGCAGGCGAGTGGAACAGTTTCAGGGTAGTCATCATAACTTTCCGTTCTTGCGGGACTTGGGGAAACTATTCGAGGTCTTGCTCTGCGACATCAGGACCCCGCGTGGATCCATTTCGAGCCTCTCGGCCAAGAGCTTTCCTGCGAAGATCACGTGCTCGATCATCAGGTTCTCGGCTCGGATACCCTCATTATGAGCAATCGCCTTTGCAATCCGATGATGGTCGTCATGGGAGCGATAGATGATGTCGTAGTTGTCCCAGAGGATGATGCGATCCGATACCAAGGGAACGTTGTGTGTTTGTCGCACGAAGCTCTCGATCCAGGAGTTGCCTGCCAGAGATATGATCAGTTGATGAAACTCGACATTCATGCGTCGGTAGGCGGGAAGTAGGGAAGGATCCAGCGTTCCGCCAGACAGGAGGCGGTCTCCCTCCGTGACCAGCGCCTCAAATCTGGCGATCGTCGCGTCCGGGATCTTCCGCTCCGCTGCGCATCGACAGGCGAAACCCTCGAGTTGCGCACGGACGGCGAAAGCATCCCGCACCTCGGAGATCGAAAAGGCTCGGACGCGATAGCCCCGATTGGCCTCATACTCGATGAGTCCTTCCTGGGCGATCATGGCCAATGCCGTCCGAAGGGGCGTGCGGGAGACGCCTAGCATGTCAGACAGATGGTCCTGCTGGAGCCTTCGGCCCGGTTCCAACTCACCTTCCAGGATCTTCTCGCGAATGGTTTTCGCGACAAGATCGGCGCTGGTGATCTCCGCAGGGAGTGATGTGGTTGCAGTGCTCATGCTCAGAAAATACTGCGCGCCGTAGCAAGTGCAAGGGGCCCCGACTAAGCCGTGGATCCAATTTACCACATTTAAGACGAAAGTTGGGTTGTGCCGACGGGGAATTGGATCCAATCTGCCGATCATCAACCTTGCAAGAATGTATTCAGGGAGGATCCATGACCAATTATGCCCTCGTGACCGGGGCTGCAGGCGGGATCGGTCGAGCTATCGTTCAGCGTCTTGCCAGCGATGGCTTTCCTGTCATCGCGACCGACACCAATGAGGCTGGTGCGGCCGAGGTCGTGGCGTCGCTGCCCGACAGTGGACACAAGGCTTTTGCTCTCGACGTGACGGATGAAGCGAAGGTCCACAAGCTCTTCAATGATGTCGAGACCAACGGGGCCAAGATCGGCCTCGTGGTCGCTGCTGCTGGCATTTTGCTGCTACGGAATGGTGGGCAGCGCCCGCCACTGACCGAGATTTCCCTAGATGAGTGGGACCTGACACAGCGAGTGAACAGCACCGGAACCTTCCTGCTTCTGCGTGAGTACCTGCGCGCCCGCACGAGTGCCCCAGTTGAAAGTGGCCGCTTCGTAGCATTCTCGTCGGTTGCGGCGCAGCTGGGCGGGTATCGTTCGAGTTCTGCCTATATCGCGAGTAAGAGTGCTGTTCTTGGTCTCGTGAAGGCTGCCGCCCGTGAGGCTGCTTCCATGGGCATTACGATCAATGCGGTCGCTCCCGGACTGATTGATGCACCCATGCTGCATCAATCACTGGATCCCGAGAACTATGCCTCCGTCACCGGAAACATTCCCCTTCAGCGGGTCGGCAGTCCCGAAGATGTCGCCGGCGCCGTTGCCTTCCTGATGAGCAAGGATGCGTCCTACATCACCGGCGCTGTGATCGACGTCAATGGCGGATACCGGATGCAATAGCGCGGATCAGCGCCACGGAGGAGACGATGGTAAGGCTTGCCGAAAAGCTCACCCAACTGTTGGCCTGGGTTTCCGGGCTAGTGATCCTGCTGATGATGATCCACGTCATGACCGACGTGCTGGGAAAATATCTCCTCAATGCTCCTCTGCCCGGCACGGCTGAGGTCGTGGCCGCCTACTACATGATCGGCGCCGTTTTCCTTCCGCTCGCCTATGTGGAGGCGGCGGGCGGCTCCATCGTCGTCGAGGTGATTTACGAGAAAGTCTCCCTGCGCGCTCAGAAGTTTATGCTCGTCGCCGCGGATGTCATTTCGGCAATCTACTACAGTGTGCTGGCTTGGTTCTCTTGGGATCTTGCAGTCCGCGCCTGGAGAGTCAACGAGCAAGTGGACGGCATCTGGCGCATCACGACGTGGCCGGCCAAGTTCCTGCTGCCGTTCGGATTTTGCCTTGCTGTTGTCGTGCTGGTGATGCGTCTTCTCCGGGGAGAGCGTGGACGCGCGACCGACCCTAACTCGACAGTAGAAATCTGAGGAAGCTGGGATGGAACGTCTCGAGATCGGCTTAATCGGCGTTATCGCCATCCTTGCGCTGATCGGCATCCGCGTGCCAATTGGCGTCGCCATGGGCGTCACCGCCTTCTTCGGCATCTGGTCAATGATGGGCCTCAGCGCTGCAGTCGGGATCTCGAAAGCGATTCCGTTCAACCTCATCGGTGATTGGAATCTCTCTGCAGTTCCGATGTTTCTCTTCATGGGGTTCGTGGCCGTTGAGGCGGGCCTAACGCGAAGTTTGTTCGGGGCAGCACGCATCTTTCTTGCTCGAATCCCCGGCGGCCTTGCTTCTTCTACCGTCTTCGCCTCTGCGCTCTTCGGAGCCGCAAGTGGTTCGAGCGTGGCGACCTCTGCTGCCTTCTCACGAATTGCCGTGCCTGAGATGCTGGACAGCAAGTACGATCCTGGTCTTGCGACCGGATCCGTGGCAGCGTCCGGAACCTTGGCTGCGCTGATCCCGCCGTCGGTTTTGATGATCATCTATTGCCTGTTGGTCGATACGTCGATCAATACACTCTTCATGGCTGGATTGGTGCCAGGTATCCTTACAGCCGCAGTGTTCATCCTGATGATCACCGTGCGCTGCATGATCAATCCGAACCTTGCTCCCCGTTACGTCGATAAGGCGACGAGGGCGGAGAAGTGGTCTCTCCTGCGCGATGCTTGGCCATTACCGGTGATTACCTTCATCGTGATGGGCGGGATCTTCACCGGGGTCTTCACCGCAACGGAATCTGGCGCCGTGGGCGCGTTTCTAGCCTGTATAGTCGCAGTCCTTCGCGGTAGCCTCAACTACCGTATGCTCCGACGCGCACTCATCGATACCGCTTCCGGCACCTCGGCCATCTTCATGATCGTGCTCGGCGCGGCGCTGTTCGCCCGCTTCGTGGCGCTTGCCACGATTCCGACCTGGGTGATGGGCTTTTTCGATGGCTATGACACCATGACCATGATCATTCTGGTGTGCGTCATTCTCGCTTTGATGGGTACTTTCATGGAGGAGGTATCCATCATGCTGCTCACCATGCCCGTTCTGGCGCCCGTCCTTTCCAGCCATGGGGTCGATCTTACCTGGTTCGGGATCCTGGTCATCAAGCTGATGACAATAGGGCTGATCAGCCCGCCGGTCGGAATGAATGTCTTTGTCATTAAGTCTTCACTCGGCGGTCGCGTCTCGCTCAATCAGATCTTCGGAGGTGTCACTTGGTTCATCATCGTCGATCTGTTCGTGCTTGCGGCACTGATCGCCTTCCCGGCTCTCAGCCTGTGGCTACCTGAACTCATGGCGAACTAGAATGCCAAGAGACAAGTCGGGACGCTCGAGACTGCGTCCCGTCGCTCAAACAAACGAAACTTTTTAGGGAGAGAGACATGAGGAAGATCCTGACCGCGACCGCTGCTTCGCTAGCCTTGATGACTGGTGTGGCCCATGCCGACAAATATCAGGCGACGACTTGGCTGGCGCCGAGCCACATCCTGACCAGCGTCGGTTATGTGCCATTTCTTGCCGACGTGAAGGCCGCTACCAACGGCAAGGTCGATTTTGAGCTTTATTCATCGGGCTCACTTGTGCCGGCGCAGACCACATTGGGGGCTCTGGGTGACAATGTGGCCCAGCTCGGGCTCGTAGCCACTTCCTATACTCCGTCAGAACTGCCGATCTCAGGTATGATCAACGACCTTGCCTTTGTGGCAACGAATGACATGGCGACCGCCTTTGCTCTAACCGAGACCGTGCTTACAAATAAAAGAATACAGGATGAATTTGCCAAGCACGGTACGGTCGCTCTGGCCGGCTACTCCACGCCGACCTACCTGATGTTGTGCATGCGAGACGTGCGTGACCTGAACGCTGTCAAAGGCCTCAAGATCCGAACGGCTGGCACGGCTCAGAACGAGTGGGTCTCGTCTCTCGGCGCGGTCCCGGTGGCCGTCACGGCTGCGGACGTCTATTCCGGCCTTGAGCGTGGCTCAATCGACTGCACCCTGACGGACCCGACCAGTCTCGAAACGGGCCTTAAGCTCTGGGAAGTGGTCAAGACTATCACCATGCTTGAGCAGGGCACCTCGCTCGGGGTCACCTATGTCTACAACAAGGACTTCTGGTCTAACATTGGCCCGGAGAACCGCCGCAAGCTGCTCGACGTGACCGCCCGCAGCGTCGCTCGCGTACAGATTGCCTATTCTCAGGCTGTCAGCAAGGCTCTGAAGGGGTCTCAAGAGCGTGGATTGAAGATCAACCAACCCGACGCCTCACTCGTCGAGGCCTTGGCCAAGTTCCGCACCAATGTGGTCGACACTTATCCGGGTCGTACTGCCAAGGAACGTCGCGTGCAGGATCCGACCGATGTCGCAAAGGGATTTCTTGCCGTCCAGGCCAAGTGGACGAAGCTCCTTGAAGGAATTGACGTCAATAACGAAGATGCGGTCGCCAAACTAGTCTCCGATGAGATCTTTTCGAAGGTCGATGAGAAGAGCTTCGGCCTCTGAGCCTGAACTCGGAGCGGCGCGCCTGAGCGCTGCTCCCCCCGACTGGGACTGCTGATCGCCGATAGATCCGCAGTCTCCTTCTGTTGAACGATGATGTCGAGCAAGGTCGCACCATTTTGCTCGGCAAGGCAGAATCCGAGGAAAAATCAATGTCAGAACAGAGTCTTCAGTCTGCCATCGTCACCGGTGCAGGTTCCGGAATCGGTCGCGCCATCGCACATCGTTTGGCAGAAGACGGCTTCTTCGTGATCGTAGCCGACCGCGCCGAAGCGCCCGCGGTCGAGACCGTAGACCAAATTACATCCCAGGGCTTCAAAGCACGCGCCGAAATTCTCGACATTACGGATCCGATCGCCACACAGGCGCTGATCGATGGTGCAGAGAACCTGCAGGTGCTGGTGAACAATGCCGGCATCTTCAATGTAAAGGCTTTTGATGAACTGACTGCCGACGACTTCCGCCGGATGTATGAAGTCAACCTCGTGGGTATGTTCCATCTCTCCCAACAGGCGGCACGCCAGTTGCCGAAATGGGGTCGGATCATTAATCTTTGCTCACGAGCGGCTTTCGGGGCACGCAACTATGCGCACTACGTTGCATCGAAAGCCGCTGTCGCTGGATTTACAAAGGCTTTGGCGCTCGATTTGAGTGACAGGCAGATCACGGTGAATGCTGTGGCGCCGGGCGTAATCCAGACAGATATGCTGCTGGCGCGCTCGGACGTGCACTTGCTCCGCAGCCAACAGCCAACCGGGGAACTGGGAATCCCCGAAGACATCGCCCATGCCGTGGCCTTCTTCGCCGATAAGCGGGCCAATTTTGTCACGGGGCAGGTGCTGATCGTCGACGGTGGTCGGTCGGTCGGCGGCACCGCGGCATTCTGAGGTAACTGTCATGAGCTTCGACATCACGACTCTTGAAGGTCGCACCGCCATTGTGACCGGCGCGGGCCAAGGCATCGGTGAAGCCATCGCCGAAGGTCTTGTGGCCACCGGCGCGACGGTGATCGCGGTCGATCGCGAAGAGGCCGGCATCAACGCTCTCGCAGCCCGCAGATCCCGTGTGATCTCGATACAAGGCGACGTGACCGATCCGGGACTTGCCGCCAAGCTTGGCGCCGAGCTTTCCGAGAGCGGCCTCACGCTTTCTATTCTGGTCAACAATGCTGGTATCGGCCGCGGCTCGCATGCAGTCGAGACTACGGATGAGGATCTGCAGCGCTATTTCGACATCAACGTCAAGGGCGCCTTCGCGTTGTCCCGTTGGGGAGTTCCGCTGATGATCCGTGCAGGCGGCGGAGCGATCGTGAACACGGCCTCGGTCTTCGGTCTGATTGGGGCCTATAACTCGGCGGCCTATTCGATGTCGAAGGCTGCGGTCGTTGGCATGACGCGCCAGATGGCGACAGATTTCGGACCCTCCGGTATCCGCGTGAATGCTGTTGCCCCTGGTCTTATCGAAACGCCCCTGACTGCTGAGCGCATCCGGTCAGAGCCCTGGCGCCGCCAAATTATGATCGAGCAGACCCCACTTGTACGGGCGGGCACACCGCTCGACGTCGCCCGTGCTGTGCGGTTCCTCGCCTCGGATGAGTCGTCTTTTGTCACGGGCCAAGTCCTTGCCGTCGACGGCGGTTGGACCATCGGGCGCTTCCCCAGGCAGGAGCCTGTGCATGTCGACTGAAGAAGTGTTCCCTGCCGAGTGTGACCTTCTGGTTGTCGGCTCCGGCGCGGCCGGACTGGCGACCGCGATCAGCGCAGCTCATGCCGGCCTGAAGCCTGTAATTATCGAAAAGTCCGAGTACTTCGGCGGATCAACGGCGGTATCCGGCGGCGCGATCTGGGTGCCGGATAATCCGATCATGCGTGCGGCCGGTATGGAGGACGATCGCAGGGCGGCCCGTCGCTATATTGAGTTGGAAACCGGAAATCGCTTCAATGCGGAACTGGTTGACGCTTTCCTCGAAAACGGTCCTGAAGCCATAGACTTCTTCAACAAGAACACTGCGTTGAAGATGACCCATCGTCCTTATTCGCCGGACTACCATCCGGACAAGGAAGGCGCTGCGCTCGGGGGGCGTGTGCTGGATGCGCTGGAATATGACGGTAGGGCGTTGGGTAAAAACCTGACCCGGCTGCGCCCCCCAATCAAAGAGTTCACCATCCTCGGCGGCATGCAACTTGGACGCGCGGACCTCTTTCATTTTGTGCGCATGACGCGTGAGTGGCCGTCCTTCGTGCATGCCACCAAGCAGGTGCTTCGATATTTCAGGGACAAGGTGGTTGTTGGACGCAACACACGGTTGAGTCTGGGTGCAGCGGTCGCGGGCCGATTGGCTGAGACAGTTTTCGCCTTGAAGATACCACTTCTCACCGAGCACGAACTCGTGTCGCTCCAGCGAGATGGGGCAGGCCGCGTGACAGGTGCCATGGTGCGCACGAACCATGGCAACAAGGCGATCGCAGTCAAGGAGGGCGTAGTCCTCGCCAGCGGCGGCTTCCCTCACGATGCCAAGCGCCGCGCTGAGAGGTTTGAGCATGTCCGCCGTGGCTTACCTCACTACAGCATGTCACCTTCAGCAAATACGGGTGGAGCGATTGCCGCCGCCGAGGCGATTGGTGCCGCATTCGTGACCACCAACTCAGATGCCGCTTCTTGGGCGCCGATCTCATTAATTCCGCAGCCCGATGGTTCAAAGCGGCCGTTTCCTCACCTGTTCATGGACCGCGCGAAGCCTGGCATCATTGCGGTCGGCCATGATGGCCGGCGCTTCACCAACGAGGCGGCAAGCTATCATGATTTCGTGCAAGGGTTGGTGGAAAAGCTGCTGGACGAAAACGAGAGGTCGGCCTTCCTGATCTGCGATCACGCTTCCCTACGCCGCTATGGATTGGGGGCGGTTCCCTGTTTCCCAGGCCGGATCCGCCCCTATCTGAAGTCTGGCTATCTCAAGCGCGGCCGGAGTGTAGGGGAATTGGCTGAGACATGCGGTATCGACGCCGGATCACTAAAAAGGACGATCAATCGGTATAACGGGTTTGCAGCTCAAGGGACTGATCCCGACTTCGGCAAGGGATCGACTCCCTACCAGACCGCTCTCGGGGATCCGGATCATAAGCCGAACCAGTGCCTGAAGCCGCTTGAAGGTATGCTTTACGCGGTCGAGATATTCCCCGGCGATATCGGCACAACAATGGGGCTGGACGTCAACGCCGACGGCCAAGTGCGTGACACCCGTGGCCAGATAATTGAAGGCCTCTATGCTTGCGGCAACGACATCAACTCGATCATGAGCGGGTCGTATCCCGGTGCTGGCATCACTCTCGGGCCAGCGCTGACGTTCGGCTATGTCATCGGACGGCACGCGGCATCGTGATACGGATTCTTCAGCGGGATATGGCTTCGCTTACTAAACCGGGTCTCTCACAAGAGAATTGGCCAAGGGAAAAGTTGATTTCTGTAGAACTGCTGTCATGGCCGGGTAGGGAGCAGAAACAGCTGGGACGGGAGTGGATAAGATTCTTCTGCATCCGCTTAAGAATTATTGACAAAGTCGTGCCGGACCTGCTCGATTGTATCCAATGGCGGCACCTGATCGCCTTTGGAGGAAACGGTGACGTTTGAGACCCGGGGATTTGTGCCGGTGACTGGTAGCGCCAAACGCATTAATGCTGCGGGTTGCCGAACGCTAGCAGATTACAGCAATGCGATAGCGCAAGCGCTCGCCCGCACGGTGGCCACCAAGTACATCAAGGTCAACACGATCAACCCGGGCCTGATCGACGTACCCAAACCTCGCTTTTCTAGTGATTCCGCCGACGCTGAAAAAGCGTCGTCAGACGTTCCGCTTGGTCGTCTTTATCCATACGGCGACTTGGCTGCCGTATGCTTTCCGATGCATCCGGCGGCTTCGTACATCACGAGCGTTCCCACCGATGCGAATGGTGGCGATCAAATGCAACCATTGTGAAATCTAAAAAGGGAGGAAAAAATGAAAGACAGGACAACTTGTGTGTGGCTTGGAGCGGCGCTGCTCGCGGCCGGCCTCATTCACTCCGAAGGAGCCGCTGCGCAGGAGCCAGGCCTAACCGAGAAAACAATTAAGATCGGCGTGTTCTCACCGCTTTCTGGAGCGAACATGGCCTATGGCTTCGACGTGATCAACGCGGCGAAGATGTATTACAGCAAGGTCAACAAGGAAGGCGGCGTCCACGGCCGTCAGATCGAGCTGGTCATCGAAGATGACCGCTGCAACGCCAACGATCTCGTCTCGGCGGTCAAGAAACTCGTAGAGCAGGATCAAGTATTTATGCTCAACGGCGGCTCATGCTCCGCCGCAGCGGTGGCGGCCAAGGATTACGTGGTTCGGAGCAAGGTTCCGTGGGTGATGCTGAACGCTTCCGCGGACGGCGCTCTCTATCCGCCTACCGATTATATATTTGGCGCCTTCTCAATCACTCAATATGCAGTGGGCGGCTCCGTTGTGGATTTTGGCCAGCAGCACCTGAAGGCCAAGAAAATCGGCTACATTAATCATGATGACGCCTACGGCGCTTGGAACCTTGAAGCGGCTCAGGTGACCGCCAAGGAGGTTGGCGTTGAACTCGCGGTAGAGTCGATCAATCCGAACATTACGGATGTGACCGCTCCTCTGGTGAAGCTGCGGGCTGCCAATCCGGACATGATCGCGATCACGACCTACGCCAAGCCTGCGGCTCTGATTATCAAGAAAGCGCATGAACTCGGTATTACCAAGCCTATCGTTCTAACGGTGACCGGCACCGCCAACATGTCTCAGCTTGTGGAGAACGTGGGCAATAAGGATGCGCTCAAGAACTTCTACGTCCAGGACGTTCTCGCGGATGTGCCCGGTGGCCCCAAGATCAAGTGGGTCTATGACATGTACAAGGAGAACTACCCCGATCTCGACGCGAAGCCGGATCACCCGCAGGCCTACATGCCTTATGGCATTGCGCCCGCGATGTCCGTCGTTAAAGCCCTGCAGGATGCAGGTCCTAACCCGACTCGCGAGAAGGTGGCTGGCAACCTGAGAAACCAGAAGTTCGATTCCGGTGTCATGGCTGGCCCAATCGAGTTCGGGCCGAACGACCGCGCGGCTCAGGAATCGACGATCTACCTGAAGTTCGACGGAGCCCAACAGACCCTCATTCCCGGCTCCTTCCAGAGCCGCTGGAAATATAAGGGATAGGCTCCTCCCGCACTGCCGCGGGAGCGTGATCGTTCCCGCGGTCTTTTCACGCCAACGAGGGCAATATGACGCTCGACGTAGTCTTCCTCTTTTTGCAGCAGGGTGTCGCCTCCGGACTTGTCATTGGCAGCGTGTATGCGCTGCTCGCCCTCGCCATTGTCGTCATCTTTAAGACGTCCGAAGTGCCGAACTTCTCGCAGGGTGAGATGGTCATGGCTGCCGGATATATCGCTCTTTACCTTCTAGTGTTCAGGAGCATGCCCCTTTGGATCGTCATGCCGGCGACAATTCTCGCGGCCTATGCTGCAGCGGCTCTGTTTCGGCGTCTGGTGCTGAACCAGGTAGCGCGGGCCAATGGCAGTCCGGTGAACCTTGTCATCGCGACGCTCGGTCTCTCCTATGTGCTCAGAGGATTCGTGCGGCAAACCGGCTTCGGTGACACGCCACGATCTTTTCCGCCGGTGGTCGAGCCGCAATCGATCATGATAGGGCAGGCAGCCGTGACGACCCTGGATCTCGTGATCTTGGCCACGGCCGTTATCGTCATGGCGGCCTTCTTCTGGATGTTCAAGTATACCAAAATCGGCCGAGCTATGCGCGCCGTAGGCATGAATCCAAAGGCGGCGCAACTCGTCGGCGTCGACCTGACCCGTATTCACATGATCGTCTGGGGGCTGTCAGGTGCCATCTCGGCCATCGCTGCTCTTCTGATTTCGCCCAAGGTGCTGATGACAGCTGACATGGGCTCAATCGTGACTCTGGGCTTCGCAGCTGCGATCGTGGGTGGATTCACGAGCCTGCCCGGCGCCGTGGTGGGGGGCTTCCTCATCGGCATTATCGAAAACCTCGTCGGCCTATTCATCTCCTCCCGTGCCATCGTGCTCGCGCCCTTCGTCGCGATCATGCTCGTGCTCGTGATCCGTCCTCAGGGGCTGTTCGGCGGGCGAGTGGAAATCAAGAAGGTCTGAGACCATGTCGGATAAGACAGTCATCACGGTCCCGGGACCCAACACAGAAAGGGCGCGCGTGGCCACGCCGGAGAGGATGCCAGTCACGCAGATCGCCCTGCTGGCTTTGGCGGCCGCTGCCCTGGTCGTCCTCCCCTTCATGGTGACCGGCTATGTTCTCTACATTGCCAATCTTCTCCTGGTCTTTATCGTGCTCTGTCTCGGTCTCCACCTAGTGATCGGAGAAACCGGGCAATTCGCCCTAGCCCATGCCGCCTTCTACGGCATCGGCATCTATACGAGCGGGTTGGCCGGCAACGCCTACGGCTGGCCGTTTCCGTTGTCCATGCTGCTGGCGGGTCTGGTTGCGGGAGCAGTCGGGCTGGTGATCGGAACCGTTGCTCTGCGCATGCGGGACATCTATCTCGCGCTCGCTACCTTCGCCTTCGGCGAGGCCATGCAATGGGTTTTCCTGAACTGGGATCAGGTGACCGGAGGGCCAAACGGATTGCGCATCAGCCCAGCCCGCCTCGGCAGTCTCGAAATTCTCACCGATAGGCAGGCGTATCCCGTCGTGGTGATCGTGGCCCTGCTGATGATTGGCTTGACCATCGTGATCTCGCGTTCACGCGTCGGACGCTCGTTCCGAGCAGCGCGTGAGTCCGATATGGCCGCGATGGCCATGGGCATTCCGGTGCGCCGGGCTAAGATTACTGCTTTCGGCCTGTCTGCTTTCTACGCGGGGATAGCGGGCAGCATGTTTGCAACCTTCTCCACTTACATTCACCCGGACAGCCTCGGGTTTCAAACCACGATCCTGGTGCTGACCATGGTTGTGGTTGGCGGCCTTGGCTCCATCGTTGGCGCGGTGGGTGGCGCGATCGTTTTCGGTTTGATCTCCGAGTTCCTGCGTCAGACACCCTCGTATCAGGAGATCATCTACGGTCTAATCCTGATCGTCTTCATGATGTATGCGCCTCGCGGCCTCTTTGCTTTCATTCGCGATCAGGTGGGGAGGATGAGCCGTGGCTGAGCACCTGCTTGAGGTCACCGACCTGACAGTCAAGTTCGGCGGCCTCACCGCTGTAAATAAGTTCGACATTGCCGTGAAACGTGGCACCATTCATGCGCTGATTGGACCGAACGGGGCGGGAAAATCGACCACCTTCAACTGCATCTCACGCTTCTATCAGCCCACCACCGGACGTATTATCCTGGACGGTATCGACGTGACGAAGATACCTGCAAGCGCAATGGCAGGCCTTGGTGTTGCCCGAACTTTCCAGAACTTGGAGCTGTTTGGGGAGCTGACCGTCTTCGAGAATGTGATGATTGGCGCTCACGTCCATGCGGGCAAATCCTGGGTCGAGGCTTTGTCAGCACGCCCGTCCGGCGTGGTAGAGCATGTCGAGCACCTGCTGGAACGTACCGGCCTGACCGCTTACCGCAACACGGTCGCTCGCAATCTGGATTTCGGCCATCAGAAGCTTCTCGAACTGGCGCGTGCTCTCGCCATTCGACCGCGCCTTCTCCTACTCGACGAACCTGCAGCCGGTCTCCGGAATCGGGAGATCGCCGCGCTGGATGCGCTGCTCACGGATCTGTGCCGACGGGAGGGAATTACAATTCTGCTGGTGGAGCACGTCATGCAGCTCGTGATGGCGATCTCAGATCGCGTTACAGTTCTCAATTTCGGAACCAAGATCTCGGAGGGGACGCCCGACGAGGTGCGCAACGATCCTTCCGTCATCGAAGCCTACCTGGGACAGGAGATGGCGCATGCCTGATCTGCTCGAGCTCACCGGCGTGTCCGCATCCTATGGCCGTATCCAAGCCCTATCCGGTGTTTCGCTGAGCGTTCCAGAGGGAAGCATCGTCGCGCTCCTCGGCAGCAACGGCGCCGGTAAGACAACGACCCTCAACACGATATCCCGCCTCGTTCCCGTGCAGTCCGGCAGCATTCGCTTCGACGGCAAACCCATCGAAAGCATGGCCTCTCATAAGGTTGTCGAAGGTGGTGTGGTGCAGGTCCCCGAAGGTCGTGAGGTTTTCCGCGACATGAGCGTGCGCGAGAACCTGGAAATGGGCGCCTATCGGCGCAAGGATGCGAGCACAGTCCGTGCCGATTTCGACCGTGTCCTCGACTATTTTCCCAAGCTGAGGGACCGTCTTCAGCAGCGGGCAGGCACGCTCTCAGGTGGCGAGCAGCAGATGCTCCTCATCGGCCGGGCACTGATGGCAAGCCCGAGGCTGCTTCTTCTGGATGAGCCGTCGCTCGGCCTCTCGCCGGTACTCGTGCAGCAGATCTTCGGCATCATCGGCCGCCTGAACAAGGATGGCCTTACAATCCTTCTCGTAGAGCAGAACGCTGCCGTGGCACTGTCCACATCGAGCTACGCCTACATCCTCGAGAACGGCGAGATGGCCCTGCAGGGTGCGTCCGATCAGCTGCGGCGCGACGACAGCGTCCGTCGGACATACCTCGGGCACTGAAACACAGAACAATTCAGCGGACAGACAATTCTGATCACTGGAGCCGCTGGCCGGCCATCCAGGCGAAGCCGAGGTCGTCAGTTTGCGAGGTCCCGGCTGACACATCTTCGGATGGGTTCAGGCGGCGTCTTCTTCAGGTCCATCGTGCGCTCGGCATTCAGACATGGTTGGCTACAAGCCTCCCTCGAGGCCCGTGGCAGATCGCATATCGCCAGGAGCCCATCGCACTCTACCGGCGATCAATCACCGTGTACTCCGCGTCGATCACGCTGTCCCGGGAGCGATGCTGTGCCTGAGGCAAGCGACGTCGAAGATAGAAGTACGACGCTGCGCCGCCGGCCAGCACCAGAGGGAGCACAACGAAGAACCCGATGAGCATCACAGCCAGCAAGGCGACCCCTGCTGCGGTGAGGACCAGCAATCTGATCACAGTGGCAAGGAGCCGGCCTGAAGGAGGTGAAGTCGTGGTGGTCCGAGAAGCAGCGGAATCCATGGTGGGATCCTCCAATTGCGGTCGCACTCGCGGGCGCAGGAGCAAGAGAAGAAGTCCGACATCGCGAGCGGCGACCCGCTCGCCGGAGGGACCCGGACCCAGAGGCTACGCTGACATGGGGCAGCGGTGAGCAGGATGCAAGATCCGAATGCAACAGTCAGCTACAGGAGGCCATGGAGATCGTCCTGTCCCTGCATTCGGTCCCACTCCTGCGGCAGTCTCGGGCGGCTGTGATGGAAGCTGCGAACGGTAGGGCAGGACCTATCGCCGTTGGGTTAACGACAGGAGTTGAAATGCCGGAAGCTTGAAGGTGGCTCACAGGTCAGGAATGCAGCAGTGGCTGGGTCGTCAGGCGAATATGCCCGAGGGCCGTTCATGCCACCGAGCAGAGGGAGCCTTCGATCTTGGGCGGCGCGCCACGGCAACGATCGGTTAACCTCGCAAGAGCACGCTGTCTGCGCGTGAATCAGGGACTGGGTGGGCCCTTATTCGGAGATGAATATCCATGACGGAGAAGACCCTCGACGAAGCCATCCGCGAGAAGCTCAACCTGATTGCTCCGATTCTGAAAGCCATTCAAAGCGGCGGAGAGCAGGCCTATCTCGGTGATCTGCAGACTCTGCTGAGAAAGAACTTGGCAAGCCTGCTTGCCTTGTTTGAACGCGATCCGGGTCTGGATGCCGCAACAGCCGATCTTTACGCTGCCGCGGCTGCCATCGTGCAGGACGCGACGGCAGCGACGCAGCCATACGCGCGGAAACGGCGCTTGCTTCAGGAGGCGCAAATGCGCTTCGAGGAGCGGGTCGCGCTGGCAAGGCCTCGAGAGCGGCGGTCGTCCGCCTCATGGCGTCAGACGGAACTGTTCCGGGCGGCCTGATCGGTGCTCGGGCCCGGTTCCGCCTGTGCCAACCCTCCGCCTCCGCCCGAATTCAACCCTCGATCAGGTGACGGCCAGGGGTGCACAAGCTCGGCGGCTATGCCGCGAAGCGCCTGCTCGAAGGTTTCGACGTGCTTCAGAGTAGTGCCCGCTCCAAGGAGCGCTGCCAGGCCGAGCAACGTCGCGCAAAGGTGTTGGCGGTGCATCTTCCTCTTCCTCCAATTCTTCTACCTGAGACGTCTCAAGGCTCTATCGTTGCTACATCTTGTGGCGTGACCATGGTGGAACTAATTGATCCCGCGCGGTCTCGGTGAGGTGTGCAAGGGGGGTGTGACTGAGCGTCTTAGTGTCTAGACAGTCGCAATCGGTGTCGCGGGTGAGCCAACCGCACCTGGCAGTCTCAGCGGCGGAGCCGTCAAGAGGAAAGTCCAGCGGTCGTGGCCGCGCAGCCACCGGGCCAGTTCCGCGAAGTACCAGAGCTCGCCGAGGTGAACTCCAAGCTTGAACAAGCAATGATTGTGCAGCGGCAGCCCAGGGTATGTGTCGCCGGGCCCGGGCTTGGCCGGATAGGCTTCAACTGCGAAATTGTCTGCGCAGATGGCTGCCACCCCTGAATTCGTGATCCAGTTGAGAAGGCGCTCGTCACGTCCGTCGAGAACGGCGCATGACGATGACAGCACCTCCTTATCGGGCTTCTTGCCCATTTCCAGGATCAGGTCGGCGAATCCGGTATAGAGGCAGAGGAAGTCCCCTGTCTCGACACTGGAGCGCTGCTCTTCAAGGATCCGCATGAGATCCTCGTACCCGACGATGGCACGCTCCCGTCCGTAGCGGGCCTCCAGGTCGACGAGCACGCCGCGGCCCTGGACGCCGCTCATGGCGAGGTTCTCGATGCCGAGGGCCTTGGCTCCCTGGCCTTCGGAAGCGTCGTCCGGCCCCACGATGTCGATGCCACCACGATAGCCGTTGTAATAGACCTTTTCGACCATACCGTCGCCGTCCGCATCGAACAGCTGCCCGACATGGCTCAAGCCGTCCCACTGTGTCGAATACTGCGTGTAGAGCAGCACCGCGTCGTCCGATATGACATCGGAGAAGCAACCGCAGACATTGCTGAGCCGGAAATTGTAGTTATGAGCCGGACCGCGCTTCTCGTAGAAGAAGCGGGGCTCCTTGCGATACTCGAAAAGGGTGTTGCCACCTGGATGATCGAGCGGCAGGCTCAACGAGAACGTCTCGCCATGGGTGATCTCCCGGATCGCTCGAAGGCGCCGCTCGGGGGTCAGGAGGTTCATGCGTCCGACTTGATCGTCGGGCCCAAAATCACCCCAGTTGGAGCCTTCCGGTCGCCGAACCCAGCGCTTTTCGGTCATGGTGTCCTCCCTGTGATCCATTGCTCTACTGTTGAGCGGAATCTGCCTGCACGCCGCGTATGGGCGGCAGGATGCGCCTGGCCGCGAGGCTTCCGAACAGGTCGCGGAACATGACCTCGGTGTCGATGCACTCGGCAAAGCCCGCTTGGCGGATCTTGATGGTGCTCACGAGGGCAGGGGGCGGCCTGTGCTGTGCCCCATACGCAAAGGTGAAGTCGGCATAGTGGTGGGACTCCCCGAGCAGGGCCGGGAGCGGGATAGGATTCAGGCCGAACTTTGCGACGATCTTATCCCAGACATCCGCCTTCGTGGGCAGGAACTCCGCCATAGATATGGGCCTATCGGGCCCCGGCTCGACGCTAAGCGCGCGTGCGATGGCGGGCCATACGTTCTGCCAGACGAACACGTCGCCATTTGTGATGTTGAAGGTTTCGCCGCGTGCCGTCGGAGCCTCGGCCGCCCAGGCTAGGGCTTTTGCCATGAGACGGGCGTCTACGGCCTCAAGCACATAAGCCGGCCCCCCTGGGAACGAGAAGGGCAGGCCTTCTTCCCTGCAGATCGCCGCATAGGCTCCGATGACCGGGGTGAGGTTCATCGCAACCCCGACCACGTCGCCGAACACCACCTGCGGGCGGAAGATTGTGATGCCGAAGCCCCGCTTGGAAGAAGCCTCGCGCAGGTAATCCTCCTGCAGCCAGTAGAAATTGTCGTGAGGGTCGCGCGGCCAGCGCTCGCGAGCCGGGACGGCGATGCGATGAATGTGAATGCCGTATGCCTTCGTGCCTTGCAGAAGGCTGACATGCTGCAGGCCGCCCGACTTCTCCATGAGTGGCTCGAGAAGATTGCGCAGCATGGCGAGGTTGGTGGCCATCTGTTCCGGGTCGCGCCAACCTTCCACCAGACCTGGCTTTTCATACAAGGCCGTGTAAATGAGATGAGTGACCGCTGGCATTGCCGCAACGGCGGCGCGGCACGCCTCGGCATCCTGCAGATCAAGCGGGATATGCTGATAGGTTCGATCCGGAGAGATCTCGGGGCGGCGGGAGAGGGCGATAGTGGTCCAGCCCTCGAGCTGGGTGAAGTGCTCCACGGCGGCGTGCCCCACCACGCCCGAGGCGCCGGCGATCAGAACAGTCCGTGAGGCCATCATGCGCCTCACCGTCTCTGATCGAAGCGCCGACCGACGAGTTCGGCCGCGATGTTTACCTTCTGGATGTCGATGGCTCCGCCCGCAATGCCCCATCCGAAGGAGTCGCGCAGCCGCCGCTCCATGCCGTATTCCTTGGCATAGCCATAGCCGCCCATGAGCTGGAGCGCGGTTGCGGTGACTTCCCGGGTGATTTCATTGGCGTAACATTTGGCGATGGAGGCCTCGCGTGCGTTGGGCAGGCCCTCATCCACGTTCGAGGCCGCGCGATGGATCAGCAGGCGGGAGGCTTCAACCTTTATTGCCATCTCGGCCAAGCGGATCTGCACAGCCTGGAAATCCACGATAGGCTTGCCGAACTGCTCGCGCTCCTGAACATAACCGGTCACGTATTCCAGGGCGCCTGCTGCGACGCCAAGGGCCATGGTGGCGTTGCCGAGCCTCTCGATGTTGAAGAGGCCCATCAGGCTCGCAAAGCCGCCTGGGCCAACGAGCAGATGCTCGCGCGGAACCCGTACATCCTCGAAGGTCATATCGGCGGAGGGAACTCCGCGGAAGCCCATGAGTTGCTCCTGCGGCCCAAAGGTGAGGCCGGGCGTGTCCTTGTCCACGAACACGGCCCCAATGCCTTTCGCGCCCTGCGTGCCGTCGAAGCGACAGAATACCACATAGCCTTCCGAGTGCCCCGCGCCGGAACACCAACGCTTGGATCCGTCGATCACGATCGTGTCCCCTTCGATGCGCGCGCGAGTGCGGAGATCCGTGAGCGCGGTTCCGGCATCGGGTTCTGACATGGAAATGGCTACCAGCATGTCGCCTGCCACGACCTTGGGGACGATGCGCTCGCGCAGCGACGGATGGCCAAGGCGCTCGACGATTCGGACAGGGCCTGCGCAGCATTCAAAGACCGGGAATGCGACGCCGACTGAAACTTTTGCGAATTCCTCCATCACTAGGAACGCGTCGAGGTGGGTGAGGCCGAGGCCGCCGAGGTCTAAGTCGGCGTTGACCCCGAGAAAGCCCATTTCTGCATAGCGCTTCAGCCAGCCATGCGGCACTGGATGCGACGTCTCCTCGATCTCGGCCGCTAGCTTGGGCAACTCGTTCTGTGCAAAGCGTCGGGCGCTATCCTGAAGGGCGCGTTGATCCTCCGTAAGGCGGAAATCCATGACTCGTCTCTCCTTAAGCCGCGTATTCGAAAGAACCGTTGTTGAACACGACGGCGTTGCGGGCTGCGATGCGGGAGCGAAACAGCGCCTGCCCCGATTTCTCACGCCAGATGTCGATGCTGATGGTCTCGCCCGGGAAAACAGGGGCGGAGAAGCGTCCTTCGAGCGCTACCACGCGCTCCGGCGCGTAATCGCACAGCGCTGCCATGAGACCGTGCCCGATGACTCCATAAGTGGCGAGGCCATGCAGAATCGGGCGCTCGTATCCGGCCTTTCGCGCTATTGCCGGATCGGAGTGGAGGAGGTTGAAATCCCCGGAGAGCCGGTAAATAAGCGCCATCTGGGGTTGAGTCGGCATGTCGATAGTGTGGTCGGGTGCCCGCTCCGGAATGGGATGAAGCGTCCGGGGAGCCTCGCTTTTGCCTCCGAAGCCGCCATCACCCCTGCAGAACACAGTCTGGAGCAGGGTCGCTATCCTCTCGCCGGTCGCCCCATCTGAGATCTCACGCTCGGCATAGACCAGCGCACCTTTGCCAGGCCCTTTGTCGACAATGTCGACAATACGTGTGCGCCCCACCACCTCGCCCTCCGGTGCCAGCGGACGGTGCAGGCGCATGGCGTGCTCGCCATGCACCACCTTCACCCAGTCGATGCCGGTATCGAGATCGCGCATCCAGAAGCCTGGATAGGCCAGCACGTTCGCCATGGTCGGCACGGCCTGCAGCTTCGTCTCGTCGACGAACCGCAACTGCCGCTCGTCCATGTGGTCGATGCCGTAACCGGTGCCAAGGGCATAGAGGATACTGTCACGCCAAGTGTAAGCGTGGCGGATCTCGGGGAACCGAAGAGCGAAGAGTTTTTCAGGATCGATTGCCATGACTCAGACCGGGTCCCAGGAGAAGACATCTGCGGAGCGCTCGAGCGGGACGAGTGAGGGGCCGAAGGCACCAGGAAGTTGCTCGGCAATAGCCTCCGGCGTCCAGCCTTCCCCCCGGTGCAGGGAACGCAGGGGGCGCGGCTGGCTCATTAGAAAGATCTCATTATTGCGCACGGCGAAGACCTGTCCGGAGACGGTCTTGGCTGCGTCCGAGCCGAGGAAGGCTACCATCGGGGCGATCTTATCGGGCGTCATCTGCTTGAGCTTCGCGACGCGCACCTGATCGGCCTCGGTCTCGGTCGGAATGGAGCTCACCATCCTGCTCCAGGCGAAGGGCGCGATGCAGTTGGACCGCACGTTGAAGCGCTGCATATCCATGGCAATGGCGCGCGACAAGCCGACAATCCCCAGCTTGGCGGCCATGTAGTTCGCCTGCCCGAAATTGCCGATGAGGCCGGCCGTCGAGGTCATGTGGATGTAGGAGCCGGATTGCTGCTGCCGGAAATGCGTGGCGGCGGCACGGCTGATGTTGAAGCTCCCGTGCAGATGCACGTCAATGACGGCACGCCATTCATCCGGATCCATGCGGTGGAAGATCGCATCACGCAGAATTCCGGCATTGTTCACGACGATGTCGACGCGTCCAAATGCATCGAGGGCCGTCTGCACGATGCGCTGGGCGCTCGTCCAATCGGCAACCGAGTCGCGGTTGGCGGCGGCTTGGCCTCCCGCTCCACGGATGGCGGCAGCCGCCTCTTCAGCCGCGGAGGCATTCTCCGCTTCCCCGGTGAGAGTGACGCCCACATCGTTGATGACCACGCTCGCGCCTGCTTTGGCGAGACCTTCTGCAATCGCGCGCCCGACGCCTTGGCCTGCGCCCGTAATAATGGCAACCTTGCCTTCCAGCATTCCCGGCATGGTGGCTTTCTCCTCTGGTATTAAAGTGTTGCTGCCGAGCCGAATATCGCCGTCGCCTGACTGGAGAGAACGCCTCCATTGGCGTGGGCGAGAGCGACCTCAGCCCCTTGAATTTGCCGTTCGCCGCAGGCGCCGCGGAGCTGCTCCACGGCTTCGATGATGGTAAAAAGGCCGTACATTCCCGGATGATTGCAGGAAAGGCCGCCGCCATTCGTGTTCACCGGCAGCGTACCGCGCGGCGCGATGGCTCCGCTCGAGATGAAGGCTCCCCCTTCGCCTTTCGGGCAGAAACCTAGGTCTTCGAGAAACAGAAGCGTCGTGATCGTAAAGGCGTCATAGACCATCACATGATCAACCTCGGCTGGCCCAATACCGGCCATTGCGTAGGCCCTGCGGCCCGATTCAACGGCTGCGGTGGTAGTGAGGTCAGGCATGGCGGCGATCTGCCGATGGCTGACGGCGACGCCTGTGCCCAGAACATAGGCGGGTGGCTTGGCAAGGTCGCGCGCCCGGTCGGCGCGAGTCACCACAAGGGCAGCGCCGCCATCGGTGATGAGGCAGCAATCCGCCCGGGTAATCGGGTCGCTCATCATGCGCGAGGATAGTACTTCCTCGCGGGTCAAGGGTCCCCGGGCGAAAGCGTCCGGATTGAGGTTCGCCCAGGCCCGGGCCGCGAGGGCCACGTCGGCGAGGTCCTCGCGGGTGGTGCCAAATTCATGCATGTGCCGGGCGGCAGCGAGGGCATAGCTCGAAATCGGAAAACGAGGCTTGTAGGTAGCCTCGTAAGGCTGCGGGTCGGGCATGGAGACGAGCCGCCCGCCCGCGCTGAGCTGGTTGGAGCCGTAGCAGATCAGCGCCACGTCACAAAGGCCGTGTTCGAGGGCCGCAACGGCGCTCTGGAGATGAAAAAGGAACGAGGCCCCACCCACCATCGTGCCATCCGCATGGCGCACGGAAAGTCCTAGACGCTCCGCGACGTTGAGAACGGGCAGGCCTGACGATGATATTGCGCAGAAGAGGCCATCCACGTCCTTGAGGCCGAGGCCGCAATCCTCCAGCGCGAGGATCGCTGCTTCCTGCAACTGATCGAAAGGGGAGCGACCGGGTGCGTTCCAGCGCTTGGTGTTGCCGATGCCCACAACAGCGGCGCTGCCACGAAGAGAACGGCTCATGAGGCATCTCCCTCGGCCGGGACGAACACGACCATGGGCTCCGGCTCCCGGACAATGCGCGCATCGACCTTCATGCCGATGTGAACCGAATCGGCATTGGCACTCTCCACACGGCTCATCATGCGCGCCCCTTCTGCGAGATCGACAAGGGAGACGTTGTAGTTGCCTTCACGGTCGCGCACGGTTGTCGAGGAATAAACGGAACCTCGTCCAGATGCCTCCTTCCAGGCGAGATCCGGCGAGCCGCAGTGACGGCAGACGAGAGCGGGAGGGAAGCGGCATGTACTGCATCCGCGGCATTGCTGCAGCAGGAAACGGCCTTCCGCCAACGCGGAGCGCCAGGTCTCATCCGGCCCGGGACCGTCGAAGCGTGGATCGGTGCTCATGGGGCGCTCACGGGTTGGGGCTTGGCAAACCAGAGGTCGAAGCCGAGGGCCTCTTTCAGGGGCAACTCGCCTGAGGCTTTGAGGGTGCGCTTGAGGCGGCGTCCGATGCCGCCTCCCAGGACGCCAGCAATCTGCTTAAGGCAAGAATCGGGATCGCTCGCACGGATTGCGAGCCCATGCTCCACAAGCTTTGCGAAAAGGTCAGCTGATGGATTGAAGACGATCGCGCGTGTGAGCGGGGCGCCGAGCTTATAATGGAGCAGGGGGGCAAGACCCGGGCTCGTGCGCCACTCACCGTTCATCATCACCTCTGGCCCGAGGACGATATGGTCCGCGGTCAAAAGGATCGCGAGGCCGCGTTGTCCGATAGGGCTGGAGGGCAGCGCAAAGACCGGGAGCGGAGCGTCGAGCAGGAGGCCGATCAGGTCACCATGGGCCTTGGCGTCCATGACCTCTCCGGCGAACGAACCCGAGATGACGAGCGCTATTGCATGTTCCGCCTCGCGCAGGCTTCGCTTCACCTGAGCGAGAATTTCCAAGTCGGCTGCTTGGTCCGGCAGTTGTAGCCGGTGCAGGGCTACGCTCATCTAACGCCCCTGATATAGAGGGCGGCGCTTTTCGAGGAAGGCCCGCGTGCCCTCCTGCGCATCCTCGGTTCCGAGAAGCCCCGCCATGAGGCCGATCTCATGGGTGAGCGCCGCGTGCAAATTCATGGCCCCTGCGCCCCTAAGAGCAGCCTTCGCCGTACGGCTGGCCAGCGGCGCTTTCGATGCTACAACCAAAGCCTTATCGACCGTGGCCTCCACGATCCGCTCCGCAGGGACGACTTCATCGACGAGGCCGATGCGTCGGGCGGTCCATGCATCGACGAGATGGCCGAGTAGGGCGGCCTCCACCTGCGGGCCAGCACCTGTGCGCTCCCGCCAGAGCTGCGTGCCCCCAGCGCCCGGGATAATGCCGAGATTGATCTCCGGCTGTCCGAAAAGCGCGTTGTCGCCGGCAACGATCAGGTCGCACGAAAGGGCGACCTCGCATCCGCCACCGAGGCAGAAGCCGGTTACGCCGGCCACGATGGGCTTCTCGGCACGGAAGATGGTTTCGAAGGCACGGCGCGTCGGAGAGGCGAGGTAGCTTGCAGGGGAATGGCCCGCAAGCGTGTCGATATCCGCGCCCGCCGAGAAGTTTTTGGGCCCGCCGGTGAGGGCCACTGCGTGAATTGCCGGATCCCGGTCGGCCGCTGTTAGCTCCTCCGCGAGCTTGGTGAGAACGGTCGGGTTGAGTGCGTTGCGTGCGGCTGGACGATCAATGACGAGGAGCAGGACCGCGCCCCTGCGTTCTCCCCTCACGAATGAGTCTCCGTCGACTGTCATGGCAGCTCCCGATTGTCGAGCGAAGATTACATACTGATGAGTATGTTGGCAAGTATCTCTTAAATTTTGCCTTCAAGATCGTTCAAGATGGGATCTTGTTCTCGCAAATTAGAAACACGATTACTTGATTGACATCCGCACATACTCCTCGGTATCGTACTCGCCATAACAAAAAGACCGATAACGGCGCACAAACAGGAGGAAGGTTCATGAAAGCTACACAGGCCCTTAAGACTCTCGCTATCGCGTCGTTCGGCGCGCTCGCTCTTGCCGGTCCGGCGCATGCCCAGGCGCAGCAGCCCATCAAGGTCGGCGTGATCTTTCCTCTCAGCGGAGGTGCGGGCCCACAGGGGCAGCACGTCACCCAGGCTATCCAGGCCATGGCGGCGATCATCAACGAATCGGGCGGTGTCATGGGCCGCCAGATCGAGATCTTGTCTCGGGACGACGAGTCAACGCCCGCCGTCGGCGTGTCGCGCGCCAACGATCTCATTTCCGCGGGTGTCTCGGTCATCATCGAGGGGTGGAACAGTCCGGTGACACTTGCCATGCAGCCGGTGATTAACCGCGCCAACATCCTCGATATCACGGCGATCTCGAAGGCCGATCCGATCCTTTCGGGCGAAGGCAATCCGCTGGCGGTGCGCCTCAACAGCTCGAACTCGCAAGACGGAGCGGTGATCGCCAAGTATATCACCGATACAAAGGCGAAGCGCATTGCCTTCATGACCGAGAACGACGCCTACGGAAATGGCGCGCAGGAATCGATCGAAGCCGAGCTTAAGAAGCTCAACTACACCTATGAGAAGGTGGCTGAAGAAAAATTCCCATTCAATCAGGCCGACTTTCGCGTGGCGCTGACCAATGTGCGCGCAGCTAATCCCGAGATGACGATCGCCATCAACGCCAATGAAGGCCTCGGGATGCCGGCGCTCATTCGTCAAGCGAAACAGAGCCGCCTTCCAGGGCAGCTCGTGACCGCCGTTGGCACTGTGGCGCCGAGCGTGATCTCGGTGGCCGGCGAGGCTGCCAATGGGGTGATAGGCGCAGACATCTACTTCCCCGATGTGGAGCCCTTCGCGTCGAATGAGGCGAACAAGAAATTCGTCGCCAAGACGCAGGAGATGTTCAAGTACACGCCCGATAAGTACATGGCCCTCGGCGCGACGTCCCTTCAGGTCTGGGCCATGGCGGCCAACGAGGTGAAGAGCCTCGACAAGGAGCCTGTTGCCAAGCGCATTCGCGGCGGCAGCTTCAAGGGCACCATATTCGGGGATGTGTCCTTCGCGGCGAATGGGCAGCTCGAGTCGAACCACAAGCTCTTTACGATCGAGAATCAGAAGATCGTCGTCCGCTCGGCCTCAAACTGAGGGTGGTGAGATGTCCGGTGGGTTGGGACCAGTGCTTCGCGTCGAGGGCCTTGGCGTCACTTATGGCGCTCTGGTTGCCCTCGACGAGGTGACCTGGAGTGTCGGCGCAGGCGAGATCCTTGGGATCATTGGCCCCAACGGCGCCGGAAAGAGCTCATGCTACGATGCCGTCACCCACCTTGTGACGAGGCGGGGGCGGGTTTTCCTGAATGGCCAGGAGGTGACGGACATCGCGCCTCATCTCCTGGCTGAGCGGGGCCTGAAGAGGGCCTTCCAGCAGAATGCGTTCTTCCACGAGTTGACGGTTCTGGAGAACATGGTGACGGTGCTCCAAGACCGTTACGGAACGGGCTTACTGGCCACGGCCCTGCTGCCCTTCACGCAGGTGCGCCGCAGAGCAGATGCGGTGGAGGACGCCAAGCAGCGCCTTGTCCGCTTCGGTATTCCGGAGGCATATCACGATCTCAAGCCGACCAATATTCCCTATGGCATCCAGCGCATGCTCTCCATCGCGCTGGCCTATGGGAGCGGGGCCAAGGCCCTCATGCTCGACGAGCCTGCCGCCGGCCTCGGCGGCGCGGACATGACCCACCTGATCAATCTTCTAATCTCGCTCAAGAAAGAAGGTTTGGCCGTGGTTGTTATCGAACATCACATGGATCTGATCATGTCGGTGGCGGACCAAATCGTGGTGCTGGAGCAGGGCAGGCTGCTCGCCACCGGAACTCCGCATCAGATCCAGTCCGATCCGCGGGTCCTCGAGGCCTATTTGGGGCGCGCGCAATGAACACTCGTCCGGTTCTGGAAGCCACCGATCTCAAGATCGCCTATGGCGGCAACGTCGCCCTGGATGTACCGCGCATCGCGGTACGCGAGCGGGAGCTCGTCGGCGTCGTCGGCGCGAACGGGGCGGGGAAGTCCACTCTCGTGAACGGCCTTCTCGGATGGTCGCGCGGATCCCCGAAGGTCTCCGGCAAGATCATGCTGGACGGTCGGGATATATCCAATCTTCCGCCTCATGAGCGGGTGCGCTCGGGCCTGCTTCTTATCCCCGAGGGAAAACTCGTCTTTGCCCAGATGAGCGTGGAGGAAAACCTCGCGGCGAGCGTGGATGTGCCCACCGATCGCCAACGGCGGAGGCAATACTCCATCGACGAGATTTATGCTCTCTTTCCACGTCTCTACGAGCGCAGGCACCATCTCGGCTCGCAACTCTCCGGCGGAGAGCGGCAGATGCTGGGCATTGCCCGCGCCCTGCGGCTTAGTCCGAGGGCGCTGCTGTTGGATGAGCCCTCCATCGGCCTCGCGCCGCGCCTCGTCTCCACGGTTCTCGAAACCGTGCGGTCCCTGGTGGATTCCGGCCTCACCGTACTCCTCGTGGAGCAGAACGTGAGGGCCGCCATCGAGGTGGTCGATCGTCTTGTTCTGATCGAGCGCGGGCGAATCATCGCCGAAGGCCCGGCATCGGAGATGCGGGACGATCCCCGGATCGCTGAAGCCTATCTCGGAGCGCATGTGGCATGAATTTCACGCAGCAACTCGTCAACGGCATTGTTCTTGGCCATGCCTATGCGCTCATCGCCATCGGCTGGACTGTGCTCCTGGGCGTCGCCCGGCTGGTCAATTTCGGCCATGGCCAGATGTACATGCTGGGAGCCTTCGTGACGTGGTACGGGGTCTCCCGCCTGGGGCTCCCGTACTTCGTGGCTATTCCCCTCGCCATGATGGCTGGCGTCGCAGTTGGCTACGTCATGCAGCGGGTTATGCTCCAGCTCACTCTGAAGCAGGATTTGGTGTCGATCATGATCGTCACCCTCGGGTTCGGCTACGTGCTCCATGGCGCGGCGGCGCTGTTCTTCGGTTCTACGGGCCAGATCCTCGAGACGCCGTTCTCGACCAAGGACATCTATTGGGGCGATCTCTGGTTTACGTATCAGGATATTGCAATCGTCATCGCGGCAATCCTGTTCTTTGCGGCATTGAAATATGTGATCGACCGGACACGGGTCGGCAGGCTTGCCCGCATGGTGGCGGAGGACCCGCAACTGGCGCAACTCGCAGGCGTTAATGTGCGTCGGGTGTATCTGGGCGTCTTTGCCTTCGAGGGCGCGGCGGTGGCTCTGGCGGCCGCTCTCGTGGCTCCCCGCACGCCCATCCTCACGTCGATGGGGTTCGATGAGGTGATCATCACCTTCGTGGTCGTGGTTCTTGGCGGCATCGGCAGCGTCACGGGCAGCTATGTGGCCGGCCTAGCGCTTGGTCTCTTCACGGCCTTCTTCGGGGCCTTCGTTTCACCCGCCTATGCCACGGCCGCCGCTTTCGCGGTTCTGATCGCGGTTCTGGTGATCCGCCCCGGCGGCCTCGCCGTCAGCCCAGGAGGACGATGAGCATGAAGACCGGGATCAAGACCATCCTGCTCGCCGCGCTTGCCGTCATCGGCTTCTTCGTCCCGACGCTGCTCGGCGGCTCGGGTGCGGTCTATGCGGCCTGCGTGCTGATCGCCATCTTTGCGGTCATGTCCTATGGGCTCGACATCGTGGTGTCGGACCTTGGTGAGGTCAGCCTCGCACACACCGTCTTCTTCGCGGTTGGGGCCTATACGACTGCATTGCTTTCGGCCAGTGCAGGGCTCGGCCCCATCCTCTCGCTCGCGGGCGCGATTATCATGGTGCTGCTGGTTGCAGCGGCGCTTGGCCTTGTGACCCTGCAACTGCGTGAGTTCGTATTTTCCCTGGTGACCTATGCGGTTGCGGTGGTGGCAGCGACCGTTGCCCAGAACTGGGATTTCCTCGGCGGCTCCGACGGCCTCCGGGGCATTCCGGCCTTCGAGTTGTCGTGGCTGGGCTTCACGGCCCGCAATGATCAGGAACTCTGGCCCGTTGCTTATCTGCTGCTGCTGGTGGCGATCTATCTCGTGTCCGCCTTCCGCCGCGCGAAGCTGGGGCAGGCGGCCATGATGGTGCACCTCAACCAGCGCCTCGCAGTCACATCCGGCGTCGACCCGCAACGCATCAGGCTCCAGGTCTTCATGGTCTCCGCCCCGATTACGGCATCGGCTGGATGGCTCTATGCGTACCAGCGGGCCTACATCAGTGCGGACGTGCTGGAGACCTACTTCCTCATCCTGATGCTCACCGCCGTCGTGGTGATGGGCCGCCGTCTTCTGCTCGGCCCTCTGCTCGGGGTTGCGTTGATCCAGATCCAGGAGAAGTTTTTCTCCCTTGGCGGCTATGTGGACAAGATCATCCTCGGCAGTGTCCTCATCCTCACGCTCGCCTTCCTACCCAACGGCCTATTCGGAGTTGTTGCGCCGTTGCGAAATATATTCATCCGACGCGTGACGCCAGTCGGCAAATCCATTCCTGAGAGGAGTTAAGTCATGACGGTTATCTGGCAGCCTGCCCTGGACGCTGAAGCGCAGCGCTGGCAATCTCTGGCCGCGCAGTTGTCCGACGAGCATTTCGCTCCCCTGACTGAGGAACTCGACCGGGAGCAGCGCTATCCGTGGGAGAATGTACGCCGGCTTGTGGACAACAAGCTGGCAGGCCTCTTCATCCCGAAGGATTACGGCGGCGAGGGCGCGAGCCTGACGTCGACTGTCGCAGTGGTCGAGCGGGTCGGCTCGGGCTGCTCCTCCACCGCAGCCATTCTCTGCGCTTATCAGCTTGGAGCCTTCCCGGTCCTGCTCGCGGGACGTGAGGATCAGAAGCAGCTTTATCTCGGCGAGATGACCCGGGGAGTCGCAACAAGTTTCGCTCTGTCGGAGCGGGAGGCGGGCTCGGATGCCGCCGCCGTCACGGCCACCGCCGTGCGCGAGGGCGATGGCTGGCGGATCAGGGGCGAAAAGTACTGGATCGGCAATGGCGGGGCATCCCGGTACTACGTGGTTTTCGCCAAGACCGACCCGTCGGCCGGTGGTCGCGGCATCTCGGCCTTCATGGTCGACAAGGAGCAGGAAGGCGCAGTTGTCGACGAACTCTCTGACAAGATGGGTATTCGCGGCACCCAGACATCGAATCTGAGGCTCGATATCGTTGTGCCGGACGAGGCGCGGATCGGAGAGGTCAATCGAGCCCTGCGTTTGGCATTTCAGACCCTCAACGTGGGCCGCGTGATGGTCGCGGCCCAATCCCTCGGTCTGGCACTTGCCGCTTATCGTGAAGCCTCGCGGCGTGCTGTCGAGCGCAAGGCATTCGGACAGGCGATCATCGACAATCAGGGCATCGGCTTCAAGCTCGCCGACATGGCCATGGAGATTTCCGCGGCTCGCATGATGCTCTACGAGGCTGCCAAGGCCTATGATGAGGGGCGGGATGTGGCCAATCTCGGTGCCATGGCAAAGCTCTATGCGTCTGAGGTCGCCCACCGGGCGGCGGACGCCGCCGTGCAGATTTGGGGCGGATTCGGCTATTGCAAGCCGAACGTCGCCGAGCGCCTCTATCGCGACCAGCGCGTGCTGGAGATCTATGAGGGAACATCCGAGGTTCAGCGCCTTGTCTTGTCCCGCGCCGTGCGCAAAGAAGTCGAGGACGCTGCTGCCGCGGGGCAGGGCGAAGCCTTGGAAACACGGAGCGCCTGATGGATGCCGACACTTCATCCCTGATATCACTGACCGGAAATGAGGCGCGGGATGAGATTGTCCGTGCGGCAGCCGAAGTTTTCATGGAATTCGGCTTTGCAGCGACCTCCATCGATGCTGTGGCCGAGCGGCTAGGGGCCACCAAGGGACGGATCTATCACTACTACCGCAGCAAGGCGGAGCTGTACTTCGACGTGCAGATCGCCGCCATGGAGAAGCTGGCTCGCCAGATTGAGCCCATCGCCAAGGGTGTGGGCAACCCCGCCGAGCGGCTGGAAGCCATGGCGTTGCGTCATGCAACGATCCTCATGGAAGACCTGTCGATGCAGAAGGTTGCTGTCCGCGGCCTGGAGCGGGAGCTTCTGGGTGCAGCTGCTGCTCGGCACGCCAAGACCCTCCGCTCAATCATCCGTCTGCGCGACGACTACGAGCAGATCTTCGCCGAGGTCATCGACGACGGCATCCGCGCTGGTCTTTTCATAGATCTTCCACCGCGTCTCGCGACGAAACCGTTCTTTGGAGCCCTGAACTGGCTCACCGTTTGGTATGTGCCACGCCGCTTACAGACGGCAGAGGACATTGCCGAGATTGCCCGCACCCTGACTGGATGCGCCATGCGCGGAATTCTCAAAGGAGCCCAGCCGTGAATGCTCAAATGACCCGACCTTATTCCAATAATATCTGGGATCCCGTCGAGGCATGGTCCCGGGACCAGATCGAGGAATTCCAGCTCGGCGCCCTGAAGAAGCAGCTTGCCCGGGTCGAGGCTAAAAGCGCTTATTACCAGAAGGCTTTCAAGCAGGCTGGATTCTCGGCGGGGGATTTTAAGAGCTTCGAGGATCTGCGCCGCCTGCCAATCACCCGCAAGGCCGAATACGTGGCAGGCCTTCAGGAGGACCCGCCCTTTGGGACCATGCGCGCTGTAGAACTGAACGAGGCGGTGCGCGTGCATTTCTCGTCCGGCACGACCGGCCGCCCATCGCCGGTGCTGTGGTCGAAGCGGGATATCGAGCGCTGGGCCGATCTCTATGCCCGCTATCTCTACGCCCAGGGGCTGCGCGCTGGCGACGTATTCCAGTGCATGTTCAACTATTCCTGGTTCGTCGGCGGTTTAGGCGCGACGCTCGCCGCGCAGCATGTCGGGGCGCTCGTGATCCCCGGCGGCTCGGTGGATACCAAGCGGCAGATCGAAACCATCAAGGAATACGGCACGAAGTGCGTCATCGGCACGCCTTCGTTCATGGCCCATGTGGCGGAAGCGGCCGAAGAGATGGGCGTCGATCTCGCGGCTTCCACGGTCAGTATGGTGTGCGTGGGCGGCGAGCCCGGTGCGAGCATCCCAGGCACCCGCGAGCGCCTGGAGCGCCTTTGGGGCGCGAAGATGTTCGACTGCTATGGCGCGCTGGAATGCCAGCCCATCGGCTGGGACACGGCCCTGCAACTCGGACCGCAGATCGCCGAGGACTTCATCTATGTGGAGATCCTCGATCCCGATACTCTGGAACCGGTCGAGGACGGCCAGCGCGGCGTGCTCGTGCTCACTCACCTCGACAAGGAAGCCTGCCCGCTCGTGCGCTGGTGGACCGGCGACGTGGTCGTCCGTGACCGCACGCCGACACCGGACGGACGCACCCACGCGACGCTGAAAGGCGGCGTTCTGGGCCGTGCGGACGACATGCTGATCGTTCGGGGCGTCAACCTGTTTCCGAGCGCCGTCGAGGATATCGTGCGCGCCTTTCCGGGCACGACCAACGAATACGTTCTCGTCATCGACGATTCCGTGAAGGATCCGAAGACTGGTTTTCTCACCGGCGTGAAGCTGCGCGTCGAGCGCACGGACGACGCGCCCGCGGATTTGGGCGAGAAGCTTTCTTATCGGCTGCGCGAGCGCCTGCAAGTCCGCTTCGTGGTCGAGGTGCTGCCGGCGGGTTCTCTGCCGCGCACCGTTCACAAGGCCAAACGCGTGATTACGGAGTAGACATCATGGCAGCGCCGCGTCCGCTTCAAGGTAAACGCGTCATCGAGTTGTCGCAGTTCATCGCTGGACCAACCGCGGCGCAGCTCCTGGCGGACTTCGGCGCCGAGGTCATCAAGATCGAAGCCCCTGCTGGCGACGGCTCGCGCGGGCTTCCAGGGACCGCGTTCGGCAGCGTCTACACACGCAGCTTCAACACGTCGAAGGAAAGCCTCGTCATCGACACACGCCAGGAGGCGGATCGGGCCAAGCTGTTCCATCTTCTGAGCGATGCAGATGCGCTCGTCTGCAACCTCGCGCCGGGAGCCTTGAGGCGGCTCGAGTTGGATGCGGCCTCCATTCGCCGCCGGTTTCCGCGCCTGATTGCCACTCTCGTGTCCGGCTACGGCCAGCAGGACGACCGGACGTGCATGGACACCATTGCTCAATGCGAGAGCGGCTTCGCGTGGCTCAACGGCGCCGAGGATGGAAGTCCGCGCATCTCCACGAGCTGGCCCGCCGATTTTTTCTCAGGCCTCTACGCTGCTCTTTCCACCGCCATGGCCCTGGTGGAGACGAACCGTACGGAGGGCTGCATCATCGACATCTCCATGATGGAAATCGCGGCCGCCATGCTGGTCGGGCCCGCAGCCCTTCTGGTGTCCGAGGGCGGCACGCCTGCACCCGGCACCGGCAACCGCGACCGCGCCTCGGCTCCCTCGGGGATCTATCCGTGCCAGGACGGCTACGTCTACATCTATGGCGGCCTCGACCCCTATTGGGCGAAACTGAAAGCTGTCGTGGGGGGAAGCGATGCGCCCGCAGGTGAGCGTCTCGCCCGGGCGGAGGAGTTCGACCGGCAGGTGAGCGCCTGGACCTCGCAGCACAGCCGCGAGGCCGTGCTCTCCGTCATGAACGAACTCGCCATTCCGGCAGGTTCCGTGCGCGATCCCATGAATGCGGTGGAGATGATCCGCAACCTGCGCGAAGGCGCAGTAAGCGGACGGCTTGCCAGCGGCGAGCACGTTCCCAGCTTTCCTGCCCTGTTCGACGGCGAACGTATCAACCGTTCGCCAGCCCCAACGCTCGGCGGCAGCCGCCGAGCCGATTGACCCGGAGCATCACCATGTCCTCAGCCTCCTTCAACGATCCTTATTATGCCTCCGTGCTCCGCGAGGGGCTTTTCGCGAACCGCTCCGCCTTCGTGTCCGGCGCGGGCTCAGGCATCGGCCGTGCCATTGTGCTGCGGCTCGTGCAACTCGGCATGCATGTATTCGGAACGGGCCGTCGCGCAGAGATGCTCGAGGAGACCGCGACTCTTGCGAACGGCATGGCGGGCGCGTTCACCTACAAGCCTTGCAATGTGCGGGAGACGGACGCTGTCGAGGCTCTTGTCCGCGAGGCAGGCGAGAGCCGGGGCATCGATCTTCTCGTGAACAATGCGGGCGGACAATTCTTCGCCCCGGCTGCGGAAATCAGCCGCAAGGGCTGGGATGCCGTCATCGATCTCAACTTGAACGCAGTCTTCACGGTCACAAAGGCTGCCTATCCTTACCTCAAAGCCAGCCGTGGCAGTGTAGCGAGCATTTCACTCTCGGGAGTCGATCGTGGCTCCATGGGACTTGCCCACTCCATTGCGGCCCGCGCTGGGGTGCTCGGCATGACGCGTTCTCTCGCATTGGAGTGGGCAAAGGACGGGATCAGGCTCAACTGTATCGCGCCCGGTACAGTCGTAACCGAAGGGCTCGCCGGGGAGGCCGCGCGTCCCATGCTCGAACGGCTCGTGGAGGCAACGCCCATGGGCATTCCCACCTCGGTGGAGGAGGTGGCGGAGCTCGTCGCCTACCTAGCCAGCCCGGCAGGGCGCCTCATGACAGGCCAGCTCATCCAGATTGACGGCGCCGCCCATCTCGGGCCCGGCCTTCATATGATTGCCGCCGAGTAGGAGCGTCGTATGCTTGCCCTGCAGGGAGTGAAGGTTCTGGATCTGTCACGGGTGCTTGCGGGTCCATGGTGCACACAAACGCTCGCCGACCTCGGCGCCGATGTGTGGAAGATCGAGGAGCCCACCAAAGGAGACGACACGCGAGGCTGGATGCCGCCCGAGATCGACGGTGAGTCCACCTACTTCCTATGTTGCAATCGCTCAAAGCAGTCCGTCGCGATCGACATGAAAGGTCCCGAGGGCCAAGCTATCGTGCGTCGTCTTGCGGAGAAAGCAGATGTGCTGGTGGAAAACTTCCGAAAAGGGACGCTCGAGCGCTTCGGTTTAGGATACGAGCAGCTCTCCGCCATCAACCCGCGCCTGATCTACTGTTCTATTTCCGGGTATGGCCGCACCGGCTCTCGCGCTGACGAAGCCGGTTATGATTTCGCAATCCAAGCCGAGAGCGGCCTCATGGCGATCACCGGCGAACCCGACGGCTCACCGATGAAGCATGGTATAGCGATTACCGACATCATTACCGGTATGAATGCCACGCAGGCAATCCTAGCCGCGCTTCTTGCGCGCGCGAAGACCGGACAGGGGCAGCTCATCGACGTATCGCTGTTCGATTCCGCTGTCGCGCTCCTGGCGAATGTCGGCACCGGATATCTAGCGACAGGCAGCGAGCCCAAGCGCTACGGCAACGCCCACGCGACCGTCGTGCCGTACCAGCTCTTTGATACGGCCGACGGAGTCCTGGCGCTTGCGGTCGGCAACGACCTTCAATTCAGGAATATGTGCCTTCAAGTCCTCGAACGCCCGGAGCTCTGGGCCGACGAGCGATACCAGAGGAACCGCGACCGCGCTCTGAACCGGGGAACTCTCATCCCGGCCCTTGCAGAGGTATTCCTCACACGCGGCACGGCGGAATGGATTGTACTTCTGAAATTCGCCGGGGTCCCCGCGGGTCAAGTCCGAAAGGTCTCCGAGGTCTTCTCCAGTCCGGAAGTGGCGGAGCGTGAGATCGTCGTTGAAGTGCCGGATGAACGGCATGGAACCGTGCGGTTGACTGCCTCGCCTCTGCGTCTCTCGGGTACGCCTGTGCGGCCGCCGAAAGCCCCTCCGCGGCTTGGCGAGCACACCAGCGATGTTCTCGCGCGGGAACTCGGAATGAGTGAAGAGGACATCAGGCGGATCAAGGTTCCGTCTTCGGATTCGTGACGGCAGTCGACAGGATCTGGGGCATTACACTAGGAGCGACGGATGAACAGCATGCCTTCCAAACCTCCTGCGCCCGTGCCGCCTGGTGTCTTCGATCCTGTTCGGGAGGGTTGGGTCCCCCGAGATGACGAGCCAGGCTTCATGGTGGTGGTTGGCCCGCTGTGGCAGCAGGGTGAGGGAGAGAGCCTCACTTTCGGCTTCCTTGCAGAGGACAGGCATCTCAACAGACGAGGCGTGGTGCATGGTGGCATGCTGATGGCCTTTGCCGATCAGGCGCTCGGACTGACGGCCCGTGAGGTCACAGGCGGCTTACCGCAGGCGACGATCCAGCTCGATACCCACTTCATCGCTCCAGCCACTGCAGGTGAATTCATCACCGTTAAAGCCGAGGTCGTTCGACGCACGCGCTCGATCCTGTTCATGCGCGGGACACTGGCCGTCGGCGACCGCGCTGTCGCGTCCCTGCAAGGGCTATGGAAGGTGCTCTCGAAAGACTGAGTTGGTCCAGCAACGGAATTCCAGGGAGGAAGTGATGAAGACAACTCTGAAGGCACTTGCGTTGCTTGCGTTCAGCTCACTGGCTGGAGTTGGCGCCCATGCTCAACAAGACCCGGTCAAGGTAGGGGTAATCCTGCCGCTGAGCGGCGGAGCAGGCCCTCAAGGTCAGCATGTGACACAAGCAATTCAGGCCATGGCGGCTATCATCAACGACGCCGGTGGCGTCATGGGCAGACCCATCGAAATCCTGAGCCGAGACGACGAGTCAACTCCGGCCATTGGCGTCTCCCGAGCGAATGAACTGCTCACTCAGGGGGTTTCGGTGATCATCGAAGGGTGGAACAGCCCTGTCGCGCTGGCCATGCAGCCGGTTATCAGCCGGGCAGGAATCCTCGATATTACGGCGTTCGCCAGCGCCGATGCCATTCTCTCTGGTGAAGGGAATCCTCTCGCGGTTCGGCTCAACGCGTCGAACTCCCAAGGTGGAGCTGCCGTTGCCGCCGTCATTGCCGACAAGCTGAAGGCGAAACGAGTCGCATTTCTGACGCAGAACGACGCGTACGGGAATGGTACTCAGGCCTCCATCGAAGCTGAGTTGAAGCGACTTGGATACGCATACGAAAAGGTGGCAGAGGAGAAGTTTCCCTTCGCGCAGGCAGACTTCCGGGTGGCTCTGACCAACGTTAAAGCCGCCAATCCGGACGTGACTGTTGCGATCAATGCCAATGAAGGTCTGGGGATGCCGGCTCTTATCCGTCAATCACGCCAGATCCGACTGCCGGGTCAGCTTCTCGCGGCGTTGGGCACTGTTGCGCCAAGCGTAATCTCCGTTGCCGGCGATGCTGCCAACGGCCTGATGGGAACGGATATCTACTTTCCTGACGTGGAGCCTTTCGCCTCGAATGAAGTGAACAGGAAGTTCGTGGCGAAGACGAAAGAAATGTTCAACTATACTCCCGACAAGTTCATGGCGGTGGGAGCCTTTGCGTTGGAAGTTTGGGCCATGGCAGCGAACGAGTTGAAGACCCTCGACAAGGAGCCACTTGCTAAGCGGATCCGTGGAGGAAGCTTCAAGGGCACGATCTTTGGCAATGCAACATTCGAGCCGAATGGCCAGCTGAACTCCCGGATCTATACCTTCTCCGTTCAAGACCAGAAGATCGTCGTGGATCTTGAACAACGCAAATAGCTTCAAACGGTTTCGAGAGAAAGGAGGGCTCTCAGCCGCATCCGTTTTGACATGGCTCGTACGCGCTGGCGGTGCTTCTGTAGTGGCAACGCAAGTCACCCATTGGCTGCTCCGTGAGCTATCGGGGTTGTCGCCGACTTTGGGGCGCCTTAACGATACCGTTGCAGGCTTCTACTCTGCACAAGGCGCTGGGCTACGAACGCGTTTGCAAGACCGGCGAGGATCTCAATTTAATTTGGCATACAGCCACTCGGAGCCCTCCTGCAGCGCGCGGTCCGCGGTTGACACACGTCCGGCCGCGCGCAGGAAGCCATGTGTCACTCCGGGGTACACGATACATTCAGCGTCAACACCCTGCTCCTTAGCAGCACGGGCAAGTTCAAGGTTCTCATCCCGCAACACGTCGAGCTGACCTACCTGGAGCCTGAGCGGAGGCAAATTCTCGAATGAGCCTTTTAGGGGAACGGCGCGCCAATCCTCCGACGAGTCCGATTGCAAATAGTTGCGCCAGAACCATTTTATTTTCCATGTTTGTGGCGAGAGCGAGCTGTCTCCGATCCAGACGTATGACTGCCGATCGTAGGATTGGTCATAGGCACCGTAGTTCAACAGGGCTGCACGCGGCATCGAATCGGTATTGCGCAGCATCATGCAGGCCGCAAGGGCGAGGTTAGCACCCGCAGAGTCTCCCGACACTGCCAGCCGAGCTCCGTCGACGCCCCACTCGTGTCCACGCGAACTCAGCCATTGAATGACCTGAACACACTCGTTGAGGGGCGTCGGGAATGGGTACTCCGGAGCCATTGCGTAATCCGGAGCGACCACCGAGAACCCTGTGCGAGCTGCATATTCGCGCGCGACCCGGTCATGCGTATCTATGCTGTTCCAAGTCCAGCCTCCGCCGTGAAAGAAGACGATGACCGGCAGATTAGGCTCGGCCGTCGGGCGATAATGGCGAGCAAGAATACGTCGTCCGCCGATCTGTATCCATCGCTCATCGATGGACGCCATCTGTGGGCCGCCTGCCGCAAACGGCCGTTGCGCTAGTTCAATGGCTTCGCGCGCTTCCATGATCGGGGCATCGAACGTGTTGACATAACGTGCTGCAGCTTGGGATGATTCCTGAAGAAACAGTTTCATCTCGGGGTCGAGATAGGCTTCAGGTGGGCTTCTTACGTCTTCCATGGAACGCTTCCTTCTGCTTTCCCACGAATACCGAGCTGCTGTCGAAGTCCACAATAGATACGGCCACGGGGATGTTCACCAATGAGGCATGGCAGGAACGACCGCGGTTTATCTCCATGTCGGCTGGCCTCACTCCTTGAGGGCTTCATCCCGTTTCCTGCGAATTGAAGGCAGGGCTGCTAGGATCAGCAAAATCGCTGCAGATGCCAGCAACGTTCCGCTGATGGGACGTTCAACAAAAGTCATGAGATCGCCCCGAGACATCATGAGAGCCCGGCTAAAATACTGCTCGATCATAGGACTGAGAACGAGCGCCAGGAAGAACGGGGCCGGCTCGCAATCTAAAACGCGCAGGAAATATCCCAACAGCCCGAAGAAAACCATGACGTAGATATCGAAATTGCTGTTGTTGAGGCTGAAAACGCCAATGGCGGTGAAAACCATGATGGCTGGAAATAGCAGCTTGTAGGGTATGCTCAGCAGCCTGACCCACACGCCCACCAATGGAAGGTTGAGCACGAGCAGCATGAGATTGCCAAGCCACATCGACGCGATTAGCCCCCAGAATAGGTTGGGCTGCTCGCGAATGACTGCCGGGCCGGGCTGAACGCCGTGGATGATCATCGCACCTATCATGAGAGCCATGACGACGTTCGATGGAATGCCGAGCGTTAGCATGGGGATGAAGGATGTCTGTGAGCCCGCATTGTTCGCTGACTCGGGACCTGCAATTCCCTCGATTGCTCCCGTACCGAAGCGCTCCGGTTCCTTGGAGATGCGCTTTTCGACTGCATAAGACGCAAACGACGAGAGGAGCGCGCCTCCGCCGGGCAGCACCCCCAGTGCGGCACCGATTCCTGTACCTCGAAGAACCGGCCCGATAATTCGCACAAGCTGCGACCTTGTCGGCAGGAGATTGGTGATAGCTCCGGTATAGGTCGATCTCTTCTCGGGATTGCTGAGATTGTCGATGATTTCTGCCAGTCCGAAAACCCCCATGGCTGCGGCGACGATGTCGATCCCATCGGACAACTCCAGCAGATCGAACGTGAACCGGTTGACGCCCGAGTTGATGTCGGTTCCGACTAATCCCGCCAGGAGGCCAAGGACGATCATTGCAAGAGCCTTCAGCAACGATCCTTGCGCGAGCACAATAGATGCAAGCAAACCGAGGATCATGACGGAAAAGTAGTCCGCTGCTCCAAATTTCAGCGCAATACTTGCAAGAGCTGGCGCAAACAGAGCAATCACCATCGTCGCGATCGTTCCCGCGACGAACGATCCGATAGCAGCGGTGCTGAGCGCCAATCCCGCCTGTCCCTTGCGGGCCATCTGGTGGCCGTCCAGCGCCGTCACGACGGATGAGGCTTCTCCCGGCAGATTGACGAGGATGGCGGTAGTCGATCCGCCGTACTGGGCGCCATAGTAGATGCCGGCCAACATAATGAGCGATGCCGTTGGATCCATGCTGAAGGTAATCGGCAGCAGCATAGCGATCGTCGCCGATGGGCCGAGACCCGGCAGGACCCCGATGAAGGTCCCCAGTACACAGCCGATGAAGCAGTAGAGCAAGTTGCTCGGCGATGCAGCTACCCCGAAGCCGGTTTGTAGGTTCGTGAAGAGATCCATTTCCTACCGGCCCGAGTACAAGGCGCCAACAATCGGAAGCGACAAGCCGAGCGCGTAGACAAAGATGACCGCACTGCCTGCCGCCAAGATGAGGGCGGTGATTATAGCCTTCGCAACACTGAGCTCTGTGCTCGCCGCAGCGCCAGCAAGAACCATGGCGACTATGGAAATGACCAGTCCAGCGGGGCGGATCAATAGGCCGAACAGCAGCGAGCCGCCCAGGATCATCGCCGCTACTCTAATTCGCGGGATCGTCATGGATACGATCTCGCCGAAAAAGGACCGGATCGTCAGGATCGCTCCGATGAACGCCAGCAAGCAGCCGAGCGCGAGAGGAAAGAAGCCTGGCCCGAGCGACCGGAGTGTGCCGAAAGGATAGTCCTTCGATAAGAGGACGGCTCCAATACCCGTTAAAAAGAAGCATATCCCTGAAAAGAAGTCGCTGGCTTTTCTTAGAGCCATCGTCCGATCGCCCCTCCGTGCTCCTTGCAGGATGGATTGCCCGCTCGGTTGCCCCGCTCCCGTATGCAGAGTTCTGGACCTGCCTTAGCCAGCCAAATCACTCAAGGCTGCGGAAAGAATTACTAAGCTCCCGCATCACTATCGGTAGCGGGGTGGATGACATACTGATCAGTATCTTCGATTAAATCAAGCTGAATCAGTTTCCCTCACCCTTGGCCCGGTATCGCACGAGCCAATCTGCGCATCGTCCTTTCGTTCAGCGGTTGGTGTCTATGCGCTCGCATTGGCCAGTCAGGAGGCGCCATGGCAGGTGCAAGGCGTGCGAAGTTTCTCAAGGCGCAGGGCGCGCGCCCGGACCGCGTACCTTTCGGTATGTGGCGGTTGATCGGTTGTAGAGCTCGGTAAGAATATCAGGTCACGTTCCAGGGTTTTATATGTCTTCCTCGCCATTTAAACCATCATTCTCGTTCTTTCCCAATGTGTGAGCTTTATCCAACGAGACATCTTTCCACATACTGGCTGGGATGCTAGCTTGGAGGAAACGATACCTTGCGCTTCGCAAAGGGAGGTCCAATCATGCATAAGGGTAAAGCACTCGCGTTCATCACCAGTGCCATCCTGGCTCTTGCTTCAGCAGCCGCAGGATCGGCAGGTGCATACCCGGATCGAGTCATCACCATTGTCGTTCCGTATGCAGCGGGCGGTCCGACGGACGTAGCCGCACGGATCATTGCAGACCAGATGTCCAAAGACTTGGGTCAGAATGTCGTGGTGGAGAATCGTCCCGGCGCCGGCACGGTCGTCGGAACGGAGGCTGTCGCCAGGGCGCAGAAGGATGGACATACGCTCCTCGTGACGGCGGCAACAACCTTCTCAACCAACCCCCATACAATCAAGAACATCCGCTACAAACTCGAAGACTTCGCGCCGATTTCATTGTTGGCTCGGGTACCCTTCGTATTTGTCGTAAAGAATGATTTCCCGGCAAAGGACGTGAAGGAATTCATTACCTATGCGAATGCTAGCCCTGATGGCGTGGACTTGGGAACGCTGGGCGCAGGTACCGTTCCGCACATTATCGGCGGAATGATGGATGCTGCGCTCGGGATCAAGTTGACACCCATCCCCTATGGCGGAGCGGCCCCGATCCTGTCCGATATCCTGGGAGGGAACCTCGATAGCTATATCGCCTCCGTTGCCGACGCCACGCCAAACCACAAGGAGGGACGCTACCGTGTCTTGGCGTCTCTCAGCGCCGAGCGCCCTCAGCAACTTCCCGATATCCCGACATTCGTGGAACTCGGCTATAAAGACCTTGTCGGCGATAGCTGGTTCGCAGCCTTCGCTCCAGCCGGAACCGCCGACGAAATCATTCGAACCTTGAACAGGGCGATGGTGAAAGCAGTTGCATCTGGAGCCTACCAGGAACGCATGATCCAGCTGGGCAACACTCCGGTCTCATCCACTTCTGAGGAGCTTCAAGCGTTTGTCACCAGTGAAAACCAACGATGGGGCAAGATAATCAAAGCGCTTGGCATCGAGTCTAAATAGGCAACCTCCCTTTGATCCAGTCTGGCTTTGAAAAATTTCGGTTCATTCGATCGGATCGAGATCGGCCGGTGCGCTCGCAACGATCAACTCGACCAGCTCTTGCTCCAGAAAGAGGCGTGACCGCCCTTGTCGAGGCAAGGCGAAGCACTGACTCGGACAACTTGCCGATGGTGGCGCACGTGGTCCCCACAGGCTGTTGCGGCGCTGGCGTACCACAGGGGCGGGAAGTACGCCTGGAGCGGTGATGTCATGGCGAGCTCCGGGCATACGTTTCTGAGCCGGGAAGCCGAGAGAGGCTCACTCAGTCAGGCAGATGTGTACGCAAGGCCGGGTATCAGGGGAGCCTCCGAACCCAGTGCAGGGCGTCTAATCGATCAGCCCGGCCTGATCGCGAATCGGCATTCTCTTGAAGAGGTCGCAATACCCTCCCGTCGCTCGTTCTCCTACGCCCTAACCTTTGGGCTCTGACCAAAACAGCTGGGTGGAGTAGCCTGGAAGCCCAGCGCGAGCCTACCTATTGTGGAATGACCTCTCATTGCAATTCGCGATACATTTGGTAGCGGCGTGTTGTGGGACTGGAACGATGAAGGGGCTGAGGGGCAGTACCATTGCGGGCGTGATCCTGGTGGCCTGTGCATCCGCCCAAGCCGCTGACATTAAGGTCATCTCGGAAAAGGAGCTCACGATTGTTTCAGTCGCGGGCGAACTCAATTTCCGGGACGAGGAGGCCTTCACCGATAAGGTGCTACGCCTGAAGGACGCTGTAGTGGTGTTCGACAGTGTCGGTGGCAACCTGGTTGCCGGGATTGAAATCGGCAAGGCTATCCGACGGAAGGGGTTTGGCACGCTTGTGCTAGACAACAGGCTGTGTGCCTCTGCCTGTGCGCTGGCATGGCTGGGGGGCAAAACACGGTGGGCAGGACCCCGGGCAAAGAATGCCGTCCACGCTGCCTGGATGTTCAGAAACGGCATGAAGCAAGAGACGGGTTCCGGAAATGCCCTCGTCGGCGCGTACCTGAACACCCTTGGCCTGACGGACGAGGCCATCGTATTTATCACCAGCGCGGCCCCGGGTGAGGCAGAGTTCCTGAGCTTCCAGAAGGCTGAAGCCCTTAGCATCGCTGTGAAGCAGTTTGGCGCGGGACCCGAGCCCCAGCAGGCCGCAACGAAGGCCGAGCCAGAGCTGTCAAAGCCGTGGGTATCTGCAGAGCCGGATGCCTGTTACTACGATCCCAGTGCACGGGCGCCGGAGCCAGCGACAGCCGGTCCCACGCAGCCTGTGGAAACCAGAATTGCCGGGCTTCCGCCGGTATGGCGACCCACTGAGCCGGAGATGAGGCCCCAGGTCCTTGACCTGACCGACCTGGACGCCGCCTCACAGGTTCAGCGCCGCCTTCAGGAGCGGGCCTTCTTCCATGGGCTCGTCGATGGGGTGTGGGGAAAGCGGTCGCGGATTGCCCTCCGGGATTTCAAGATCCGCAACGGGCTCGGCGCGGATGACCGATGGGATCTGAGGACGCAGCTGGCGGTCTTTGACGACCGCTACCCGACAGCCCCTGCAGCGTACGTACCGGCCGATCCCGAGCAGGATGAGGCTGGGCTCTTCATCCCCCTTGCCGCCGGCAATGGAGCCTCGCTTCACCCGCTCAATCCAGGGGACTCCTTGCAGATCCAGGCCCGGCTCTTTGAGCTCGGGTACTATCGCAAAACAGGCGATGGGGTTTGGGGCTTGGCCTCCCGCTCTGCCCTGACCGACTTCAAAGTCGCCAACAATCTTCCGCCGGATGACATTTGGGACAGGAGCGTCGAACAGGCCGTGCAACGGTCTCAAGCGATCCCAGTCTCGGAAACTCCCTTTGGTGAGTGGGTTCAGCCCGGAACGGCATGCGGTGACCCAAACAACCCCCAACGGCTCGTGATCGCCGCCAAGGCTGTGACCGCCGGTCTGGGATCCTGCGCGCTGGATCCGCCGCTTCAACGTTCGGAGCAAGGCTGGACAGCCAGTGGCGTGTGTACTCGAGGATCAGCGTCGGCGCCGGCTCGGGTCAGATTCCAGGTGCTGAAGGGGCGTTTGGTGGATCGCTCCGCCGTCGGTGCCGTCCCGAACGACAAACCTGCTGTTTTCAACCGCTGCATGTGACCAGTCAGAAGCCAACCGAGCGTTCCCAAGGAGCGCCCTTGCCCTCCTACGGCGGATCCCAGTCGCACAACAGTCAGCGTGGAATAGCCTCATTCCTCCGGCCCAAGTCGGGAACTACAACAGATCTACTATCTCTTCTGCCGGAACTCACAATCGGGTTTGTGGCCTATGACTTCTGCAATGAAGTGGCTTTCAGCTCCAGCGCCCGGCTTAAGGTGACCGCAGAGCGGGCAAGCTGGGAGAAGGGGGCCGTCGCCACCTGAGGACATGTAGCCACTGCCTTGCCCTTGCCGGAAGCTGGACCACTCGAAGCGGGTGCGCCACCGTTTCAGGGTCGCCTTCGTGACTTCAAGCTCATTGAGACGACCCATGACGTGACGGAACAGCTCGCTGTTCTCATGATCGCTCTCAGCCAATTTTCCTATCTGCTCTGAAATGTCGCTCAAGCAAAGTTCTCCATAGAAAGTAGGGTAGTCCACTCTGTGAAAGCCACTACGCCGGCGCAGGCTGCTTCCAGGGGATGTACGAAACGTAGTTGAGGGTGAGGAAGAGCAGGGACAGCGACTTCTGCGCGGCAATGCGCAGTTCTTCAGGTTCCTTCGTCGGGCCGTCGTACACGAGCAGACAGCTCAATCCCGTCTGATCTGTCTTGGTTTCAGCCCACATCACTCGATGTTGATCGAACCGGGCGTGTGCGTCACCACATAGCCGCCGATCCTGTGCGAGGCCGGTACGTTGAGTGCGATCTTCTTCTCCTTGGCCTCTTCCTTGAGTTCGACGTTACCGAGGCCAGGACTGTGCCCCCGAATGCTGGAGTAAGGCCCATTGAAGATGCCTTTGAAGGCAAAGCGGGAGGGCGGGGTAATAGGGATCAGCTCGATCAAGCGACGGGCGTCCTTCCGGGGGAAGGTTGAGCCATCGGTGACAAGGCGATCGAGGATCGCATTGGCTTCCAAGCGGGTCTGCACGTTCATCTCCTACTCCTTCATGACCGAGCCATTTTCATCACCTGCTCCCCATGGTCCCCGCCTGTTCACGGGATGCCAGCTGCTCTATCCTGATGATGCCCTATCGTAGATCATTTCAAATTTTGTTCACCGGAAAGGCAGGCTTCTAGATAGCGCAGAACGTCTCTGAGGCCTGCACTCGACCGCATCAGTTCGATGGGACAGCCGGTCAGAGCTGTATTGTAGCTTCTCAGCCAAGAAATCGTCGTGGCTGCATCACCACCAGCCACCCTATCAAGCAAGTGATGTATCTGGAGAAAGAGAGCCGCCTTTTCAGAGACATTCGGAGAGCCCTTCAGAGGAGGGTCGTCGTTGTTCAGATCGGATCCGCCGGTGATTGTCGCAAGTTCCTGTTCTGAAATCTGGAGCCGCTTGGCCGCTT
>NZ_JBWBEW010000033.1:0-59550 GCF_056148915.1 Microvirga sp. jy35
ACCCGGACCGGGTTGCCGCAGGTATGGCCGTCGATGCAGAAGAAGGTGTGGCGCGCCATGGCCTCACTCGCTGTTCACAAGGGTATCGATCGCAGAGGAAAGGCGGGGTGCTCGAGAGCCCCGCCTCGGTTGTATCAGGCCGCGGGCTTCAGGCCCACATCCGGCAGCTTCGGACGGTTCTTGAGAGCCTTGGCCATGACGGACTCGACTTCGCCCTTCTCCGCCCCTTCGAGAGGCAGGCGCGGCGGACGGGTGAGCGCGGAGCCACGGCCCATGATCTCCTCGCACAGCTTGATGCACTGCACGAGATCCGGGCGGGCATCGAGATGCAGGAGCGGCATGAACCACTCGTACAGCGCCCTCGCCTCCTCGTAGCGGCCGGCCTTCGCCAGACGGAACAGGGTCTCGCCCTCCTGCGGGAAGGCATTTGACATGCCGGAGATCCAGCCTTCCGCTCCCAGCATCACGCTCTCGACCACCACGTCGTCGAGGCCTGCGAACAGGACGAAGCGATCGCCGACCATGTTCTTGGTGTCGATGAAGCGGCGCGTGTCGCCGGACGAATCCTTGAAGCACACAATGGTCTCGCAGTCGGCGAGCGATGCCAGGATGTCGGGCGTCACGTCGTTCTTGTAGATCGGCGGGTTGTTGTAGACCATCACTGGGAGGTCGGTGGCCTTGGCGACACCGCGGAAGTGGGCGGCGGTCTCATGCGGCTTCGAGGAATAAACCAGGGCGGGCATGACCATCACGCCATCGACGCCGACCCGCGCGGCCTCCCTGGCGACCTCGGAGGCGAACTGCGTGGTGAACTCGGCGATGCCGGCGATCACCGGCACCCGGCCGCTGGACACGCTCCTGGCAATCTCCATGACGGCCACCTTTTCGGAACGGCTTAGGGAGGTGTTCTCGCCGACGGTGCCGCAGACGATAAGGCCCGAGACGCCATCCCGGACCAGTCCGCCCATCACCTTGGCCGTTGCATCCAGGTCGAGATCGTAGTTCGACTTGAACTGGGTGGTGACCGCGGGAAACACGCCTTCCCAACCGATTTTATTCGCCATTGTGGTCCTGCTCCCGATGATGCATTGAAGTTGATGATTGTATATTGTATAAAATCTACGCTGTCAAGAGAACCCTGCCCTCCTGCTTCATGAGTTTGATGACGAACCGAGCCGCACCTTCGCCGAAGCCTGTTCACAAGCCCCTCCAGCACCGGACGATCTCCGCCTCGGTGGCAGAGGAGTTGCGCCGGCGCATCGTGGACGGCGAGTTCCAAGCCGGCTTCCAGCTCCGCCAGGAGGCACTGGCCGTGGAGTTCGGCGTGAGTCGGATTCCGGTCCGTGAGGCTTTGATGCAGCTCGAGGCCGAGGGACTCGTGAAGATCCACCCCCATCGAGGCGCCATCGTCTCGGCGCTCCCACCGGAAGAGGTCGAGGAGTTGTTCGACCTCCGGGCCCTGCTCGAACCGCGGCTCCTCAAAGCCTCGGCGCCGCATCTGACGGAAGCCGACTACCAGCGGCTGAAAGGCATTTTGCAGGAATACAGCTCAGAGCTTCACGCCATGCATGTCAGCCGCTGGGGTGAGCTCAATCGGGAGTTCCATCTGGTCCTGTACCAGCATGCCGGTCATCCCCGCTCCCTCGCCATCGTGGCGAATCTTCTGCAGGAATGCGACCGGCACACCCGGCTACAGCTCGCCCTGACCGATGGGCGGGCACGGGCAGAGGCCGAACACGACGAGCTGCTCCGCCTCTGCCTTGAAGGCCAGATCAACGAGGCCTGCAAGCTGCTGAAAATCCATATAGAAGGCGCCGGGACGTCTCTCCTGAAGTACATTCACGAGCATCAGAAGGACGGCGGGGGTGCACGGACCGTATGATCAGACCAGCTGGCGCATCGTGCGGAAAAGTGGAACCGGTTATTCGCTTGCGCGACCCGAATGGCCGCGCCGAACGATGCGCTGCTTGAACGATTGGGCATCGGATGGATCCCAAACGTGGAGTCCGCTTTTGGGTCCTATGCTTTAGGCAGGCCGAGCCTGCTGCTTCATGCGCATCTTCGTCTGACGGGTCATCCATAAGGTAAGGACGATCATCGCAAGGAGACCGATGCTCAGCAGAATCCAGTTGAGCACGCTCGCACTCCCTCCCGCGGCCGTGCGCCCGATGACGCCGATCCATACGTTCTGGATCGTTCCGGGAACGATCCCGATGGCAGTCGCTGCCAGAAACGAGCCGAGCCGCACGCCAGTGACGCCGAAGGCGTAGTTCTCGACGGCAAAGGGCGTGACGGGGGTCAGCCGAGCCAGCACGATGGTCTTGAACGATTCCTCGTGGGCCACCGCATCGACGGCCTTCATGGTCGGATGTCTGTCTAGAAACCGTTTGACGCGCTCGCGGGCGACATAGCGACTGATGAGAAACGAGATCAGGGCCGCTGTCATGCCGCCGAAAAAGCAGATCGCAAGCGCCCACCAGCCATAGGCGACGGCGACAGCAAGCGTCAGCGCCACGCCGGGAACGAGCAGGATCGTGCAGAGCACGTAGGCAACGCTGACCAGCACGACGCCCATTGTACCGAGACCTTGCGCCCAACGACTGAACGCCTGGAGCCACGCATCCATGGGCAGCAGGAACCAGGCGGCAATGAGGGCGACGAAGCCGATCACTGATGCGGCGGCGAGCCAGATGAACTTTCGGTTATCGGAGGCAATTGGCAAGGATGAGGCTTCTCGGTTGGCCGAAGCCAAACGCCTGATGCTCGCTGCCGTTCCGGGGCATCAGGCTCATAGCTGCCGACACATGCCAGCCTGACCGTTAAGAGGAATGGCGACTCCGGTAGGGCTCGAACCTACGACCTGCCGCTTAGAAGGCGGCTGCTCTATCCAGCTGAGCTACGGAGCCGTCCGGCAGCTAGCCTTGACCTCAGTGGGTCCAGGGGCCGACGCGGTTGAACTTGAAATTGTCGGAGTAGGAGATCGTCCGGCGCTTGATCTCGTGCGGCTCCTCGACCCGGTAGGCGATGCCCTCGCGCTCAGCGTAGGCCATGGCCTCTTCCTTTGAGTCGAACCACAGGCGGAGCTGCTGACGGGTATCGCCCGAACTTGTCCAACCCATCAGGGGCTCGATCTCGCGGGGCCTGTCCTGCTCGAAGACGAGAAGCCACTGCTTCGTCCGGGCCATCCCGGACTGGGGTGCAGACTTGGCAGGCTTGTAGATCCGTGCAGGCATCGGTTTTTGACTCTCTCCGAGACTCAGCTGGTGATGATGGTCGGGGCGGCAGGATTTGAACCCGCGACCCTCTGCTCCCAAAGCAGATGCGCTACCAGACTGCGCTACACCCCGATATCTTCAACAGCTTGGTTTCTCTATCGATTTCAGAACCCCTGTGCAAGCCCTGCAGTTCCTCAGCAAACTCTCACCCAGGAGGCCAAGGACTGGAGATACCACCCTAGGGCTTGTTTCCTCCAGAGCTTTCTGAGAAGAAAATTTACCCAAACTAAGAAAATGTTAGGCCCGACTCCAGAAAGCTTCACGGACACTTTCCTCTATGTAAGAAAGTATTCAATCGAAATTTAAAGAAAAGGGCCGCGACCTGGCATTATTTGCCAGTCTTCGCGGCCCCTCCGGCCCGTAATGCCCCTACGGGAGAATCTTCCGTAAGACAATGTTTACGTCTGATCAACCCGAATCTGTTTATAGATAAACGTTTGTTTACGAAATGATATCGCATCAACATTCAAACTTGACTGATTGTTTGCCAGATTGCCACAATGAAGACACGATGCCATCTGCTATATGAGGGACCGGCCTTCTTTGCCCCTACGGGTCGGAAACTGAAGCGTCCATGCGTAGCCATGGGCGCTTTTTTTGGATTCTGGATCACCCCAACGCCAGCATGATCGTGATCAGGGCACCCAGGGCGACGACGCCCCCAGCGAAGCCCGCAACCATGAGGGCATTGTTGCGATCTCGGCGGTTCATGGTTTCCTCCGGCTCGTTCATGGTCCGCCCTGCCAACGCGGAACAAGAAGGAATGTCCCAGGTCAGATGGCTGCAACAGGCGAATCGGCGGGTGGATGCAACAACTCGCTCTGTTCCTCGTGGGATGCTAGGGCGAGTTGCTGAGCGCGCATTGCTGATCCTTGGCCGTCACGTCGTCCGTGATCACCCAATGGACGATCTTCTCGTCCTCGTCGATCTCGAGCACCATTTCGAGGACCGTGTTTTCCGCATAGACCCCGAAGAAGCCGTAGCGGCGCGCACCCCAGGAGGGGAGGCTGAAGCGGCCGATCCCATGGGTCAGGCCATGGCAGTGCGCCAGGATCAGGCGCAGGTCCTCCAAGGCGTATTTCGCCTGCAGGGACGGGGCCAGAAGTTCACGAAGCGCTGCGGCGTCCCTCGCATTGTAGATGCTTAGGAGCTCCTGTGACACGTTGATCACCGCATGGGGTCCGACTTGCGCCGCCGCTGCGTTCGTCAGCAGCAGGCCGGTCACGACAGCGACCATTCTCATGAACCTTCCGGACATCCCTGCCCGCACCTGTCTCAGCGTTTGAAGATGGTGTGCTCCACCCGGTCGCCCGGCTTGATCCCGAGCCTGGCTGCGGTTCCAGCATTCAGTTCGAGAACCGCCAGCACCGGCTCACCGGATGGGATCGTGCGGGTGGACAGAGGCTCTGTGTTCGCTGCGATGCGGGCGATCGTTCCATCCGGTCGGATGAACAGCATATCGAGCGGCAGGTAGGTATTCTGCATCCACATGGATATCGGTTCGACGCGCCCAAAATCGAATAGCATTCCCTGATCCGCCGGCATGGAGCGCCGGAACATCAATCCCTGCGCCCGATCTGCGTCATTGCGGGCCACCTCGACCCGGAAGGACTGCTTTTGCCCCCCCTGGGTGCCGATGGACAGGGTCTCAAGGGCTTGCGCGTAAACCGCACCGGCCAGGAGGACGATAAAGCCGAGCGCCGGAAGAACCGGCCGGAACCGCTGCAGCACGGATCGTCTCATCAATGGGAGTGCGGCAGGGCCATGTCGGCCAGACGGACCTCGGCAGCCATCAGGCCCTTGGAGCCGTCGCCGAACCGCACGAAAACCCGCTCGCCGGGCTTCAGCTCGGCAATACCGTAGCGGCGCAGCGTCTCCATGTGGACGAAAATGTCCGGCTTGCCTTCGCCTTGCGTCAGGAAGCCGAAGCCGCGCAGGCGGTTGAACCACTTCACGACCGCAGGCTCCAAGCCGCTGGTCGGCACCACCTGGACATGGGTGCGGGGCAGCGGAAGCTCGGACGGATGCAGCGCCGTGGACTCGTCGAGGGAGACTATGCGGAAGGCCTGCAGCCCGCGCGGGCGCTGAACGGCCTCGACCACAATCCTCGCGCCTTCATTAGCGGCCTGATAGCCATCGCGGCGCAGGCACGTCACATGCAGCAGAACATCGGGCATGCCGTTGTCGGGAACGATGAAGCCGAAACCCTTGGCTACGTCGAACCACTTGATACGACCGCTGACCTGGACGAGCTCGAGAGCGCCCTCCTCCGAGTCCGGATGAGGAACCTCGCGGCGCCCTTGGTCTAAGGAAGGACTCTCCTCACGGAGACTGAAAGAATTGGAGCTGTAATCGCCAGTCATGAAAAAACCCAAACTCGAATCATGAACCCGATTCTTAAAAAGAGGATAACATCGTCCTGAATCAGGGGAAGCCAGAAACGCGCCTCGATGGGCAATGAAATGTTCGGCAGGTCGCATCTTCTTGAAGTTACGAAATAAATTTCGCAAAAACCTCACCGATTTCCGCATGGATCACCAGATCGGCAGCCGGATCGAGGGGCGTCTGCTCCCGATTGACGATGACCAGGCGTGCTCCGTTCTCCTTGGCGAAGGCCGGAAACGCGGCTGCGGGGAAGACCACCAGCGAGGAGCCTGCCACAAGGAAGAGGTCGCAGCTCGCCGTGAGCCGCTGGGCCCGCCTCATGGGTTCTTCAGGCATGGCCTGTCCGAACGAGCGGGTGGCCGATTTGAGAATGCCCCCGCAAATCATGCATTCCGGCGCGTCCCCGATTCTCTCGAAATGGTACCTCACCCTGTCGAGTTCATGCCGCCGCCCGCAGGATAGGCACTTGGCATAGGTGCCGTTGCCATGCAGCTCGATGACTTGTTCCTCGCCCAAGCCCGCTGCCTGGTGGAGCCCGTCGATGTTCTGGGTGATGACCGCAGGCATCCTGCCGGTGGAGACGAGAGATGCGAACGCCATATGCCCGGCGCTCGGACGGGCCCCGCGGTAGAGGTCGTCCATGGTGAACTTGCGCCGCCACGCCTCCCTGCGTGCTTCCGGGCTTCGAAGGAAGAGCTCGAAGGGAATCGGCCTGTTGCGCATCCACGGGCTGTCTGGCGAACGGAAGTCTGGAATGCCGCTCTCCGTCGAGATTCCGGCACCCGTGAACCCCGCCACCGTCCGGGCATCTTGAATCATGCCCTGCAATGTGGCGATTGAAGCAGTGAGGCTTTCAGTCATGCCTTTATCATCTATGGCTGGAAGGCCAGGAAGGAACGCCCCTGCCCATGAGTCATTCGGAAGTGAAGGCGAGCCCACTCCCGCTGCGATCGGTTTCTGCTCCCCGATGGGACGGCATCGACGTCGCCCGCGGTCTCGCGATCATGGCGATGGTCGTCTACCATTTCAGCTGGGACCTGAGCTTCCTGCAACTCATCGAGACGAACATCCTCGAGGTTCCGGCCTGGCGCTGGTTCGCACGGGTCATCGCAGGATCGTTTCTCATGCTTTCGGGCCTTGGCCTCGTCCTGGCCCACGCAAAAGGGTTCCATCGCCGACCTTATCTGAGACGCCTGGTGAAGGTAGGCGGCGCCGCGCTCGCGGTGACCTTGGCGACGTATTTTGCCTTTCCCGAGAGCTACATCTTCTTCGGTATTCTTCACTGCATCGCGGTCTCAGGCGTGCTGGCGCTGCCGTTTCTCAGAATGCACCCGATCATAACCCTTGCCATCGCAGTCCTATGCATCGCGGCGCCGCAGATCTTTACGAGCCTTGCCCTCGACGCCCCTTGGTTCGACTGGCTCGGCCTCGGATCGACCGAGCCGGCCACCAACGATTACGTGCCGATCTTTCCCTGGTTTGGCCTCGTGCTGATCGGTGTGGCCGCAGGCCGGGTTCTGCTGGCACGGCAGGAGACCACGAGCCTTGCCCATTGGCGTTCAAGGGGCTGGCTCTCTGCCCTCCTGATCTGGGTGGGACGCAAAAGCCTTCCGATCTACCTGATCCACCAGGTCGTGCTGCTGGGAATTCTCTACGGAGTGCTGCAAATCGTCGGCCCCAACCCTATGGCCGAGGCACGGCCCTTTATGATCCAGTGCGAGGCGTCATGCCTGCAGAACGCACAGCCTCAGATCTGCCGGGGCCTCTGCTCCTGCACGGTGGCAACCCTGCGCCAGAGCGAGCTCTGGCAGAAGGTGCTCAGCAACACCACGACGGCCGAGGACCAGACACGCATTTCGCGGGCCGCGCAGCAATGCCTGCGCCAGAGCCCGCCATCATAAACGATGGTCGTTGCTGTGCAGGCTGCTTGCTGGATAGCCAGCATGGCGGAACAACCCTCGGCAGCACCATCGCCTACATTGGGCGATTTCTCGCCTCGAAGTCCTGAGAGGTTGAAACCCGTCCTGTGCCGGTCCAACTAGTAGCGGCCGGCCGATGGCGTCGGCCTGTGATCCGGTCTCACCTTTGGGAGGCGAGTTGTGCTGCGCGATTATCTAGCTGGGCTTCCTCTCGTGGCGATCCTGCGGGGCCTGAAACCCGAAAACGCCGAAGCCGTTGGTCATGTTCTGGTTGAGGCAGGCTTCCGCATCATCGAAGTTCCGCTCAATTCTCCCGAGCCGTTCCGCAGCATCGAGCGCCTCGCCAAAACCATGCCGGGAGATGTTCTCGTCGGCGCCGGAACAGTTCTCGATCCTGAGCAGGTAAACGGTATCCGCGACGTAGGCGGCAGGCTGATCGTCATGCCACATGCGGATCTCGAAGTCATTAAGCGGGCCAAGGAGCAGGATCTCATCTGCACCCCCGGCGTGGCGACACCGACCGAGGCCTTCGCGGCGCTGAAGGCCGGAGCCGACGCCATCAAGATCTTTCCGGCGGAAGCCATACCCCCCTCCGTCGTGAAAGCATGGCGGGCCGTGCTGCCGAAGGATGCCATCGTCGTGCCGGTCGGCGGCATCAAGCCCGACAATATGAAGCCTTATGTTGACGCCGGCGCCAACGGGTTCGGGCTCGGCTCGGCCCTGTTCACGCCGACCATGTCGGTCGAGGAGATCGGCAGAAATGCCCGCGACTTTGCTGCCGCATGGCATTCTCTCAACCCCGCCTGAGCCTTCCGCCAACGTCATTCTGAAACATCGGGCAGGAACCCCCGAGAGCGAAAGCCGTTCTCAGGAAGAGACACCCCTTTGTTGGAGTTTGACGATGAAGAAAACGGCACTGATCTTAGCGGCTACGCTTCTGAGCACGGCTTCGTTCGCTCAGGACACCACCACGACGATCAAGAAGGAAGAGGGCCTCCTGGGCAGCAAGACCACCATCGAGCGCAGCACGGAGCCCAGCACGACGTCCTCGACCTCGGTGACGACTTCTACCACCGGCAGCGTCGGCTGCACCTCCGAGACCAAGCAGAAGACCGACGAGTTCGGCGATACGACCACCAAGAAGAAGGTCGAGTGCTAAACCGCTCTCGCGCTTTCCCAAGAAGGGCCCGGCATCTCACGCCGGGCCTTTTCCTTATCGGCGGCGCCCGCTCCGAAAGAATGGAACCGTCAGAAGGCGCTGCCCGGTCTCGTCCGTGATTTCGAGCTCGATATTGCCTGCGTCTGCCAGTTCGTCGCGAAGCTCCTCCACCGTCGCAAGAGCTTCGGCCTTGGCGGCTTCGAGGTCGGGAAGCTCGATGCCCTCCTCGTCCTCATCAACCTCGTATCCGTCCCGGATGTTGAAGAAATAGCGGGGCATGGTTCCAGCTTCATTCTGATGTGTGGCGGGAGAAACGCCTTTGCCGGCGGCAGGTTCAACCGACAGCCTCGTGCTTCCTATACACATTCCTGTCCCGGACGACAGTACACATCCGAACAGTGGAGCTTTTTTCGTCATGCTGCGTTGATCAGCACGCCAAGGGTCAGTGCGGGTCAACCGTATAGGGAAATACCATGGTCCGCTCCTCCCTTGCCCCGCTCGCGGCATTGGCCGCCCTCGCGGCCATCGGCGCCTCTCCGGCCAGCGCCCAGTCGGCCTGCGGCCCCCGCGAACAGCTCGTCAGATTGCTGGCAGATCAATACAAGGAAGACCCGGTCGGCATAGGCCTGTCCCAGCCCGGACAGGTTCTGGAGGTCTTCGCATCCTCGAACGGCTCCTGGACGATGGTCATGACCATGCCGGATGGGAAAGCCTGCATGATCGCCGCTGGCGATAACTGGGAGATGGTGACCAAGGTTAAGGGTAACCCTGTCTGATGGATTGCCGCCCTGAGGGTCTGAGGCTTTAAAGCTTGAGCTTGCCGAACTCCTCTTGGGTGTCGATGTCCTGGACCACGGCATCGTCCGCCGTCGGCCATTCGACAACATCGGGCCTATTGCGAAGAACGGGTCCTGCGCCGACGTCACCGGTGAGCCCTTTGATTGCACCCTGGAGCGCACGCGAGATCACGACAGGATTCCCGCGCCGGCCGTTCAGAGTGGGCACAAGGGCTGGCGGTTGTCCGCTTTCGCTCCAACCGGCCACAAGTTCATCGATCAGGCTGGCGCTCACGAGCGGCATGTCACCCAGGAGGATGACCGCGGCTCTTGCGTCGGGCGGCAATGCGAGGAATCCAGCCTTCAGCGATGTCGAGAGACCATCGGCGAAGTCCGGATTGTGAACGATCCGCACCGGGAGCCCCTTGAGCTCCGCCTGGACAGCGTCTGAGCGATGGCCCGTCACCACAAGGACCGGATCAGCCGAAGAGTGGACGGCAGCCTCAGCCGCGTGGCGAACAAGTGCCTTGCCGCCGAGCCGGGCCAGCAGCTTCGGCTCCTCGCCGAAGCGGGTACCGCGCCCGGCCGCCAGGAGAATGGCCGCCACCTTGCTCACTCCTCGCCCTCGCTTACGCCGCCCTCCCGCGGCTGCGGCCGGGAGACGATCTCCATGAGCAGCCCACCGACACCGAGGGACATGATGTCCGCCCGTGTCACGGGCACGTTTGCCAGAAGGCGGTGCAGGATCCAGTCGAAGCCATTTTCCTTCGGAGAGCGGGCGCAGCCCGGAGCGCCGATCACGGGCTTTCCGGCGATGGAGCCCACAAGAAGCAGGTTTCCTGGGTCGACAGGCATACCGAAATGCTCGACCTGCCCGCCGGCCATCTCGATGGCGGACGGAATGACGTCGCGCCGGTCCGCAATGGCCGAGGCTCCGAAGACGATGATCAGCTCCGCGTCGCCAACCGCCTGTGAAGCCAGTTCTTCGGCGAGGGCGGCTGCTTCGTGAGGCACACGGCGGTCCTGCAGGATCTGAGCGCCTGCCGGCTCCAGCCGGTCGCTGAACACCGCAAGCGTCTTGTCGATCACGCTTGGCTTGAGGCCTGGAAGTATGGTGGAGACGACGGCAACCGATCGACGCGTGTAGGGAGCCACCCGCAAGGCGCCCCTGCCGATCCTGTCGACCCCCTTCTGCAGCAGGGCCTCAGGAAGGGCATAGGGAATAATCTTGACGGTGCCGATCATTTCCCCTGCGACGACGGGCTTGTAGGCCGGCAGGGTGGCGGCCGTCATGGCCTCGTCGACCCCGTTGAGCCCGTGTATCGCATCGACATCAATGATGAGAACGCCAGGGGTTTCGGCGTAGAGATTGGATCGCCCGGTAAAGGGCGCTTCGACGGACACGTTGCTGCCCGCGAGCGCATGTGCCAGCCGGGAGGCCGCCTCGTCTTCGGCGATGTCGCCGGGCTCGAAGCGGGCTGCGATGAGGGTCTCGACGCCGACCTGTTTCAGGCGTGCGGCGATGTCCTCCGTGACGAGGGTTCCTTTCTTCACGACCATACTGCCAGCTCGGACGCTGTGAGCGGCCAGGGCCCCGATCGCCTCCTCGACTGGAACCTGCCCGAACCTCACGCCGAGCGCCTCCGCTCCTTGCGCAGGCTCGCAACGATCTCAGCCAGTATGGAGACGGCGATCTCCGCAGGCGAAACAGCCCCGATATCAAGACCGATGGGAGCATGAATTCGAGCGAGATCCGCTTCGGTGAAGCCGGAGGCCGTGAGGCGCTGAACGCGGCGGTCATGGGTTTTGCGCGAGCCGAGCGCGCCGATATAGAAGCACTCCGACTGCATGGCGCCTGTGAGCGCAGGATCGTCGATCTTCGGGTCGTGGGTGAGCGCCACGACCGCCGTATACCGGTCGATCCTGATCTCCGGCAAAACGGCATCGGGCCACTCGGCCAGCACTGACACGCCCGGGAATCGCTCCGGGGTCGCGAAAGCCGTACGGGGGTCGATGATCGTAACGTCGAGGTCGAGGCCCTGAGCCATGGGCGCAAGGGCCTGGCTGATATGAACGGCCCCGATGACGACAAGCCTGACTGGCGGCGTCAGCACGCTCAGGAAGAACTGGCGGGCATCCCGCTCCACAAGTCCGCTCTTGCCCCTTCGCAGACTGTCCTGCAGTTCCTGGGTCAGCGGGTCGTCTCCGATTTCAGCCTCCCTGACAAGACGCTGCTCGCCCGAAGCGACGTCCGTCACGAGGACGGCGGCACGCCGGGCGGCGCGCTCGGCGTTGAGACCCGACAGGAGGCTCAGGCGCATTCCGTCTAATCCACTCGCTCAAGGTAGATCCTGATCCTCCCGCCGCAGGACAATCCAACCTGCCAGGCGGTCTCGTCGGCCACTCCGAATTCGATCATGCGGGGCTTTCCATCGACGATCACATCCAGGGCCTCCGTGATGACCGCCCCTTCGACGCATCCTCCGGACACGGAGCCGAGAAAGTTCGTGTCCCCGTCGATCACCAGATGGCTGCCCACCGGCCGGGGGGCAGATCCCCAGGTCTCGACCACGGTCGCGATCGCGACACCCCTGCCCTCGCGCCTCCAGGCTTCTGCCGTCTTCAGGATATCCGTCTCGGTTGAAAGCATGAGAGTTCCCAGGAAAAGGAGCAGGCATGGCGACCGCTCGAAGGATGATACTGCCACCACCGTCCCTTGAACTGCAACCGGGATGCGCGCCTCGTCAGGACGGTCATTCCGGAGCATTGACAGGCCGGGCTTTGCGGCGTCAGATCCCTCCCGAACAAGCACCTCCGTCGGATGGGCTGCCCGCAGGATGCTGAACGATATCTACAGCCGCCGCATCCTGGAGCTTGCGGCCGACATCCCTCTTCAAGGGACCCTGCCGGATGCGCATGGGAGCGCGAAGGCCCATTCGAAACTTTGCGGGTCAACGGTCACGGTATATCTGAAACTCGACGGCAACGTCGTGAGTGCCTTCGCCCACGAGGTAAAGGCCTGCGCCCTGGGTCAGGCCTCCTCGTCGATCGTGGGACGGCATGTGATCGGCTCGACCGCCGAGGAGCTTCGGGCGCTCCGGGAGGACATGCATCGCATGCTGAAGACCGGTGGAGATCCTCCTTCGGGCAAATGGGCCGACCTGGCGCTCCTTGAACCGGCGCGGGATCTGAAAGCCCGTCATGCCTCTATCCTCCTCACCCTTGACGCGGTGGTCGATGCGCTGGCCAAGGCTGAGGCGGCCGAGAAGGGACGAGCAGTCCCCAGCATCTGAGATACGGCGGGCGTGCGGTGCAGCAACGCTTGGCAGGTGACGTGCCGCCTGATTTGCACTTACTCTGCTGGCGGGCCGTCACAGCAGGAGAACGCAGCATGGCAATGACGATGCAGGGTGAGGTCGCTCTTCCGGCCGATCGGGCCACGGTATGGGCAGCCCTCAACGATCCGGAGGTCCTGAAAGCGGCGATTCCCGGATGTCAGGACCTGGAGAAGATCAGCGACACGGAATTCCAGGCGGTTGCCAAAGTGTCGGTCGGACCCGTGAAGGCGACCTTCAAGGGCGGCGTCACCCTCACCGACCTCGACCCGCCCAACGGCTACACGATCGGCGGCGAGGGACAGGGCGGCGTCGCAGGTTGGGCCAAAGGGGGCGCGAAAGTGCGCCTCGAAGAGATGGAGGGTGGCACCAAGCTGATCTACGACGTCGAGGCGAATGTTGGCGGCAAGATTGCCCAGCTCGGCGGGCGCCTCATCAATGGTGTGGCCAAGAAATATGCCGACGAGTTCTTTGCGAATTTCGCCAGGATCCTCTCCCCCGCAGAGTCGGCCGCATGATGATGTCCGCACCGGCCATCCTTTGAATCATTCCAATGCTTGACCGCCCACACCTGGCGGGCCACACTCGGCTTCGATGGATCGCCTTCGTGCGATCGTCCAATAAAAAATACCTGCCGGTGCCTGAGACCACCTGAAGGTTGGCCGGGTTGCTGGCGACTGAGGAGGATATCACGCATGACCACCGTCTCCCTGACGGTGAACGGTCAATCCGTCACCGCAGACGTCGATCCCCGCACCCTGCTCGTTCAATTCCTTCGCGACAACCTGAGACTGACCGGAACCCATGTGGGTTGCGACACCAGCCAATGCGGAGCCTGCGTCGTTCACCTGAACGGGCAGGCCGTGAAATCCTGCACCACCCTTGCCGTTCAGGCCGATGCCAGTGTCGTGACGACCATCGAGGGCATTGCCCAGGGCGGCGAGCTGCATCCAATGCAAGCGGCCTTTCGTGAGCATCACGGCCTGCAATGCGGATACTGCACGCCCGGCATGATCATGTCCGCCATCGATATCGTGAACCGCAAGGGGAACGCCCTCGACGAGCAGACCATCCGGGCCGAACTCGAAGGCAATCTTTGCCGCTGCACGGGCTATCACAACATCGTCAAGGCCGTTGCCGCTGGAGCTCAAGCGATGGCTCAGGAGCCTCTGCCGCAGGCGGCCGAGTAAGGTCCGCCACGCCCCCGTCCAACGCACGACGCCCTGCCGGGCAGGTGCAAGCTGCAGGCGGGTCTCGAGGAAGGCGCCATCTCTCCAGAGCCTTGTTCGAAGACTCCGCTTCGCTTCCGCCCGGTGAGGGACAACAAAGCCAAGGGAGGAATTCATGAACGCTACAGGGATCGGCGCACCCGTCCGCCGGAAAGAGGATCAGCGTTTCGTCACCGGCCAGGGGCGCTACGTCGACGACTTCAACCGGCCTGGCCAAGCCCACGCGTATTTCCTTCGCTCTCCCCACGCCCATGCAGCCATCCGGTCCATCGACACGGGACCGGCCATGATCATGCCGGGCGTGATCGCCGTCTTCACGGGCGACGACCTCGCGGCCGACAAGATCGGCGGTCTCATCTGCGGCTGGATGATTCACTCCAAAGACGGCAGTCCGATGAAGGCGGGACCTCACCCGGCCCTGGCTCAGGGCAAGGTGCGCTATGTAGGCGACCATGTGGCGGTGGTGATCGCCGAGACGCTCGCTCAGGCGAAAGACGCGGCCGAAGCCATCGTTGTCGATTACGACGTTCTCCCGGCCGTGGTTGATACGGCCCAAGCGACGAAGGCGTCCGTTCAGGTGCATGACGTCTCGCCCGACAACACCGTATTCAACTGGCATCTCGGCAACAAGGATGAGACGGAAGCGGCTTTCGCCCGGGCGAAGCACGTGACGAAGATCGACCTCATCAACAACCGTCTGGTGCCGAACCCCATCGAGCCCCGCGCGGCGGTGGGCGAATACGATTTCGGGACCGACAACTACACACTCTACACTACAAGCCAGAACCCGCACGTGGCCCGCCTCGTCCTCTCGGCTTTCATCGGCGTGGCACCCGAGCACAAGCTGCGTGTCATCGCGCCGGATGTGGGCGGCGGGTTCGGCTCCAAGATCTTCATCTACGCGGAGGAGACGGTCTGCGTCTGGGCGGCGAAGAAGGTGAAGCGGCCGGTGAAGTGGACCTCGGATCGCTCGGAAGCCTTCCTGTCCGACGCCCATGGCCGCGATCACGTCACCCACGCGGAAATGGCCACTGACGAGAACGGGAAGATCATTGCCTTGCGGGTTCACACCACCGCCAATCTGGGCGCCTATCTGTCCACCTTCTCCTCGTCCGTGCCGACCTACCTCTACGCACCGCTCCTCTCAGGCCAGTACGACATTCCGGCCATCTACTGCGAGGTGGACGGAGTTTATACGAACACGGCGCCCGTCGATGCCTATCGAGGCGCGGGACGGCCCGAGGCCACCTTCGTGGTCGAGCGGCTCGTCGAGAAGACTGCCCGCGAACTGGGCCAGGACCCGGCCGAGTTCCGCCGCAAGAACTACATCACGCAGTTCCCCCATACGACGCCGGTCATCATGACCTACGACACGGGCGACTATGCCGCTTCGCTCGACAAGGCTCTGGAAATTGCCGACTACAGGAACTTCCAGCAACGCAAGCAGGAAAGCGCACGCCGCGGCAAGCTGCGGGGCATCGGCTTCTCCAGCTATATCGAGGCCTGCGGCATCGCTCCCTCGCAGGCGGTCGGCTCCCTCGGGGCCGGCGTGGGCCTGTGGGAATCCGCCGAAGTGCGTGTCAATCCGACCGGTTCCGTCGAGGTGCTGACCGGCTCGCATAGCCACGGCCAGGGCCATGAGACCACCTTCGCGCAGCTCGTGTCCGACCGGCTCGGAATTTCCATCGATCAGGTCAGCATCGTTCACGGCGACACCGACAAGGTGCAGTTCGGCATGGGCACCTATGGCTCGCGTTCCGGTGCGGTCGGCATGTCGGCTATCGCCAAGGCCATCGACAAGGTGATCGCGAAGGGCAGGAAGGTAGCGGCCCATGTGCTCGAAGCGTCCGAGGGCGATATCGAGTTCAAGGACGGCAGGTTCGGCGTGGCCGGAACCGACCGTTCGATGGCTTTCGGTGAAATCGCCCTCCAGGCCTACATCGCGCACAAGTTCTCGGGCCAGGATCTTGAGCCCGGCTTGAAGGAGGGAGCGTTCTACGATCCAACCAACTTCACCTTCCCGGCCGGCGTCCACATCTGCGAGGTGGAGATCGATCCCGACACCGGCGTGACCAAGATCGAGCGCTGGACGGCAGTGGACGATTTCGGGGTGATCATCAACCCGATGATCGTCGAGGGCCAGGTTCATGGCGGCATCGCTCAGGGCGTCGGTCAGGCGCTCCTCGAAGGTGCCGTCTACGACGAGAGCGGGCAGCTCATCACGGCCAGCTTCAACGATTACTGCATGCCGCGCGCCATCGACCTGCCGTCCTTCCAGGTCGGCATGACGGTGACCCCCTGCCCTTCGAACCCGCTCGGGATCAAGGGCTGCGGCGAGGCTGGAGCCATCGCGGCCCCCCCGGCGGTCATCAACGCGATCACCGATGCCCTCGGCCATGAGGACATCGCCATGCCGGCAACGCCCCAGGCGGTGTGGCGGGCGGCCCAGAAGGCACGCATGCCCATGGCGGCTGAATAAGGGAGGACGGCAATGTACGCTTTCGAATACCACCGCCCCACGAGCGTCAAGGAAGCCGCGGGATTGGCCGGTCAGGCCGAGGACACCAAGTTCCTCGCTGGCGGGCACACCCTGCTGCCGACCATGAAGCTGCGGCTCGCCGGCCCCGCAAACCTGATCGATCTCGGTCAGATCGCTGAGCTTAGCGGCATCGATCGATCCGGTGACGCAATCACCGTCGGGGCCATGATGAAGCATGCGGAAGTTGCCCATTCCGCCGAGGTGAAGGAGGCGCTTCCGGCCCTGGCCGAGATGGCCGAACTCATCGGCGATCCGCATGTGCGCAATCGCGGCACCATCGGCGGCTCTGTCGCCAACAACGATCCATCGGCGGATTACCCAGCCGCTTGTCTTGCCCTCCAAGCGACGATCATCACCAACCAGCGGAAGATCGCGGCGGATGATTTCTTCCAGGGCATCTTCACGACTGCTCTGGAGGAAGGCGAGATCATCACCCAGGTGTCGTTCCAGATCCCCACGCAGGCAGCCTACGTCAAGTTCCGCAATCCGGCCTCACGCTACGCTCTCGTCGGCGTGTTCGTGGCCAAGCACACGGACGGCGTCCGAGTCGCCGTGACGGGAGCCGGCTCGAACGGCGTGTTCCGGGCCGCCGACATGGAACAGGCCCTGAGCACGAACTTCGCTCCGGAAGCCCTCGACGGCGTCACTGTTGCGGAGAGCGAGATGAACAGCGACATCCATGCGGATGCAGCATACCGGGCTCATCTCGTCGGCGTCATGGCTCGCAGGGCCGTACAGGCGGCTGCCGCTCGGGGCTGAACAGTCGCACCTGAAACGACATTGACGCAATGCCCGGGTCCTCCCGGGCATCACGCCCTTTGGAGCAGCACAGCCCGTGGCCGACCAACCCGGTTCCATCGACAGCACATTTGATCTTCTGAAGAGCGCCGGCTATGTGGCCGACCGCTCGCTCGCGACGGTGCTCTTCCTTGCACTGAAGCTCGGACGTCCGCTCTTTCTCGAGGGAGAAGCAGGCGTCGGCAAGACGGAGATTGCGAAGGTGCTCTCGTCGGCGCTCGGGCGCCGTCTGATCCGCCTGCAATGCTACGAGGGCCTTGACGTCGCCTCTGCGGTCTACGAGTGGAACTATGCCGGTCAGATGATGGCCATCCGGTTGGCCGAGGCCGGCGGAGCAGTGGATCGCGACACGTTGGAAAACGACCTGTTCTCGGAACGATACCTGGTGAAGCGGCCGCTCCTGCAGGCGCTCGAGCCCGACACCTCTGGCGCCCCGGTTCTCCTCATCGACGAACTCGACCGCACGGACGAGGCCTTCGAGGCGTTTCTTCTGGAGGTGCTCTCGGACTTCCAGGTCACCATACCGGAACTCGGCACCGTCAAGGCGGAGCACCCGCCCATCGTCATCATCACGTCGAACCGCACCCGCGAGATCCACGACGCGCTCAAGCGCCGCTGCCTCTATCACTGGGTCGATTATCCGGATGCGGAGCGGGAACTCGCCATTCTCTCGAGCCGAGTTCCGCAATCCTCCGAGCGCCTGTCGCAGGAAATCGTCGCCTTCGTTCAGGCAATCCGGAAGGAGGATCTGTTCAAGGCGCCGGGCGTGGCTGAAACCCTCGACTGGGCTTCCGCTCTCGTGGAACTCGATGCGGTTGCACTCGATCCGGCGCTGGTCTCGGACACTCTCGGCGTTCTCCTGAAATATCAGGACGACATTCAGAAGATGCAGGGCAGCCGGGCGAAGGACATGCTCGACCGCGTGCAAGATGCCCTGAGGACATCTGGGTGACCGATGCGCAGACCCGCACGGGCGAAGGCCGGCTTCCGGACAACATCGCCTATTTCGCCCGCGCCTTGCGGGCCGCAGGTCTGCCGGTCGGCCCCGGAGCGGTTCTCGATGCCATCGCGGCCGTCGAGGCGGCGCGGATCGGCGCGCGTGAGGACTTCTACTGGACCCTCCACGCCGTGTTCGTAAAGCGGCACGAGCACAGCACCCTGTTCGACCAGGCCTTCCGCATCTTCTGGCGACGACGTGCCCTGATCGAGAAGCTCATCGCCCAGATGTCACCGATCTCTCCCGGCGGGGCCAAGGAGGAGAAGAAACCGCAGGCTGGGGCCCTGCGCGTGGCCGAAGCCCTGGCTGCACCCCGGCAGGAGAAGCCGGAACCGGTTGAGAAAACCGAATTCTCCGCCCGCCTCACCGTCTCGGACCGGGAAGTTCTGAAGGCCAAGGACTTCTCCCAGATGTCGGCCGCCGAGATCGCCGTGGCCAAGCGGCTGATCGCCGAGATGTCCCTGCCGGACGACGAAGTGACCACGCGCCGCTTCCTGTCGGATCCTAGAGGCCGCCGGATCGATCCGCGCAGGACTTTCCGTCGATCGCTGCGCGGAGGCGGTGCTGCGATCGACCTGGCCTATCGCTCGCCTGCCGTGCGCCATGCGCCCGTGGTGGCGCTCATGGACATCTCAGGCTCAATGGCGGACTATTCCCGGCTCTTTCTGCACTTTCTTCACGCAATCTCCGAGAAGAGACGGCGCGTCCACTCCTTCGTTTTCGCGACGCGTCTGACGAATATCAGCCGGGAACTGACGAGCCGCGACCCTGACGAGGCGCTCGCCCGCGCCTCGAAGCGCGTGCAGGACTGGGAGGGCGGGACCCGGATTGCTCATGCGATCCACGACTTCAACCGCCACTGGTCGCGCCGGGTGCTCGGCCAGGGCGCCATCGTGCTGCTCTTCACCGACGGGCTTGAACGCGAGGTGACGCGGGAGCTGACCTTCGAAATGGACCGGCTCAAGCGTTCATGCCGCCGCCTGATATGGCTGAATCCGCTCCTGCGCTTCGACGCCTTCGAGGCCCGCGCCTCAGGCATCCGCGCGATGCTGCCCTATGTCGACGAATTCAGGCCCATCCACAATCTGGCGTCGATGGGAGAGCTCTGTCGTGCCTTGTCCGGCGAGCCGACGGAGCGAAGCAACCCGCGTCAGTGGCTGCGGGCATCATAAGCCTCAGGGGCACCACAGGCAGGATGGGAACCTTTGCCCCGATGCTCCATCTAATAGGCGATGACAGGGGCTTGGCCATGCAGACGGCAAAGGTCGCGGCAGCATCGTTGGAGGCACTCGATGACGGGGCGCTGGTGGAACGCGCCCGAAACCGGGACGGTGCTGCAGTCCGGCTGATCATGCAAAGACACAATCGACGCCTCTACCGGGTCGCTCGCAGCGTCCTCGACGATGATGCCGAGGCGGAGGACGTTGTCCAGGAGGCGTACGTGCGCGCCTTCACCCATCTCGACGGTTTTCGTGGCGAAGCACAGCTCTCGACCTGGCTGACGAAGATTGCGCTGAACGAGGCGCTGGGACGGCTGCGACGGCGTCGTACCACGGTCGCCTTGAAGGATATCGATGCCATCAACGATCAAGGGGAGGCCCGCGTGATCTATCTGCCGTCGGCCCGCCAGGACAGCGACCCGGAAACCGCAGCCGCTCGGGCCGAGGTTCGGCGTCTGCTCGAACGCGCGGTCGATCAGCTGCCGGCTTCTTTCCGAATGGTGTTCGTTCTCCGTGACATCGAAGAGATGAGCATCGAGGAGACGGCCACTCAGCTGGGTCTGCGGCCCGAAACGGTAAAGACGCGGCTCCATCGCGCAAGACGCCTTCTACGCCAGTCCCTCGACAAAACACTCTCGTCGGAGCTGAGCGAGGTCTTCCCTTGCGCGGGAACCCGCTGCAGCCGGATCACGAAAACCGTGCTGGAGCAGCTCGGTCTGGGGGCGACGCCGGAGGAATGAGCATGACGCGACCCGAACCGTGGTGAACGACATCGCCTTGAACCATTCCGCAGAGAAGGAGGAAAACGCCATGAGAGCCGACAATACCGTCCGAGATCGCAATCCGCAAAGCACCGCTCAGATCGCCGGGCATCCCCTGCATCCCATGCTGATCCCCTTCCCGGTCGCCTTCCTTGTGGCAACCCTCGTCTGCGACCTGCTCTTCTGGAACACGGGCAACAGCGCCTGGAGCACGGCCTCGCTTTATCTTCTAGGTGCTGCGCTCGTCATGGCAGCTCTTGCGGCTGTGGCAGGTCTTACCGACTTCATGGGAGACCGGCGCATCCGCAATCTGTCAGCGGCCTGGCACCACATGTTCGGAAACGTCGTCGTCGTCCTGCTCTCATTGTGGAACTGGTATCGCCGCTACGAGGTAGGAGACGCCGCCGTTCTGCCGACTGGCCTCATCATCTCGCTCGTCGTCGTTCTCCTCCTGCTTTACACCGGATGGCGCGGCTGGGAGATGGTCTACCGCCACCGGGTCGCTGTCTCTGACCAGGGAACCTGATACGGATGCTCCAAGTCGCCGTCCGGCAAGACGCCCCCTCGGGTCAAAAACCGGATCCTGAGATCGGCGACTATGCGATCATCGGCGACTGCCGTACGGCAGCCCTCATCTCGCGGACGGGATCCCTCGATTGGCTCTGCCTGCCACACTTCTCCGGGCCGAGCCTCTTCTCCGCGCTTCTCGATCAGGAGCGCGGCGGGCACTTTGCCATCCAACCTGCGCACGAATTCGAATCATCGCGGCGCTACCTGCCGGGGACGCCGGTTCTGGAAACCACCTTCCGCACGGGCTCCGGCGCTGCGCATCTGATCGACTTGATGCCCATCGAGGAACATTCGGGCCGCCTCGCACCCATGCGGGAGGTGCTGCGGATCGTGGAAGGCATCGAGGGTGAGGTGATCCTGAACGTCCGGTTCGAGCCACGGCCGAACTATGCACGAGAGAGAATACGCATCCGATCCCGCGGTGCCCTCGGCTGGTCCTGCTCCTGGGGGGACGAACTCTGCCTTCTGTCGTCGGAGGCCCGCCTGGAGGCGTCGCCGGATGGAACCGCCGTGGCCGGGCGGATCCGCCTCAAGGCAGGCGAGAGGCTGTGCTTCTCGGTCGCCTATACCAAGGGCGCCATCGGCGTCATTGCTCCCTTAGGAGAGCTCGCGCAGGATCGGCTCTACCGCACGGCAGAATGGTGGCAGGGCTGGATCGATCGCTGCACCTATGAGGGGCCGTACAGGGATGAGGTTCAGCGCAGCGCCATCACGCTCAAATTGATGACCTTCGCTCTTTCAGGCGCCGTGGTGGCGGCCCCGACGACATCTCTTCCTGAAGCCATCGGAGCAGACCGCAACTGGGATTATCGCTACTGCTGGCTGCGCGATGCGGCCCTCACCATGAGGGCCTTCACCGGCTTGGGCTTTCACGACGAGGCAGCGTCCTTCCTGCAATGGCTCCTGCATGCCACGCGCCTGACCTGGCCCAAGCTGCAGGTCATGTACGATGTGTACGGGCGAACCAATCTCAAGGAAGAAACCCTCGGCCACCTGTCCGGCTACCGCGGATCCCGACCTGTCCGCATCGGCAACGAAGCCCACAAGCAAGTCCAGTTGGATGTTTATGGCGAGGTCGTATCCGCGGCGTATTATTTTGTCAGGGGCGGCGGACAACTGCAGGACGATGAGGCCAAGCTACTTGCGGGCTTCGGGGAGACGGTCTGCAGACACTGGCAAGATGGCGATCATGGCATCTGGGAGATCCGAGGGTCCAAGCGCCAATATACTTTCTCGAAGGTCATGTGCTGGGCGGCGCTCGACAGCCTGATCAAGCTGCACGAGCAGGGCAGCATCCAGATAGATGCGGACCGCTATCGCCAAGAGCGCGCTACCATCGCCCGAGCGATCGAGACCCGCGGCTTCAACGAATCCCTTGGCAGCTACACGAGCGAGTTCGAAGGGGATGCCCTGGATGCCGCGCTGCTTCTGATGGGCTGCCTCGATTACAAAGAACCAAGCGATCCCCGCATGCGGGCCACGTTCGACAGGATCATGCAGCGCCTTGGATGCCGCGGCCTCATCTACCGCTATGAGCATGGGTTCGATGGTCTGGAATCGAGGGAGGGTGCCTTCGGCATCTGCAGCTTCCTGGCCGTCGACAATCTGGCCAAGCGCGGAGACCTGACCGATGCCATCGATGCCTTCGAACGCATGCTGTCGTTTGCCAACGATGTCGGGCTCTACGCGGAAGAAATCGATGTCGCGACGGGAGCGGCACTCGGCAATTTCCCTCAGGCTTTCACCCATGTCGGCCTCATCAACGCCGCCATGGCGCTCGCCGAGGCGCAGAAAGAATCGTGCCGATGATCGCTGCTGGCCTGCCGTCATTCGGGAGCATGATGATCTGGGGCCTTGTGGCGACCGTTGCCATGACCACGGTTCTCCAGGGAGCGCAGGGTCTTGGCCTCTCACGCCTCAGTCTGCCATTTCTCGCCGGCACGTTCTTCTCCGGCGACAGGCGATGGGCCGTCATCGTGGGGTTCGTCGTCTATGTCATTGGAGGATGGCTGTTCGCGTTCTTGTACTTCGTCCTGTTCGCAAGCCTTGGACTCTACACCTGGTGGCTCGGCACCTTGGTGGGCCTGCTACATGGATTGTTCCTGCTCGTCTGCGGCCTGCCCCTCCTGCCCTACCTCCATCCCAGGATGGCGTCCGAATACGACGGTGCATCGGCAATCCGGCAGCTTGAGCCTCCCGGCTTCATGGGCCTCAACTATGGTCCCCGGACGCCATTGACGACCCTGCTTGGCCAAGCGGCCTATGGAGCCGTGCTGGGCGGCCTGCCGCAAATGACGTTGGTCTAGGAGGGCCTTTGCGACGGCCCGTCGAACCCGCGAGGCCGTCGGCTCGGCTGTTGCCGCGGAAGGTACGAGCCCAGCCACGATCAGAGCTTAGAAATCATGGATTATTGGGGTGGGAGGAGATGGCGCGCCCTAGGGGAGTCGAACCCCTCTCTCCAGCGTGAAAGGCTGGCGTCCTAACCGATAGACGAAGGGCGCAGGTCATTCGGGGCGGTGCCGCCGAAGTGGGCGAACCTATAGATGGGTTCGTGACGCATCGCAAGCACCCGATTCCAATTATTCAGGCTGTGCGGCATCCATGATGCGAAGCTCGGCTTTTTCGCCTCCGCCCCAGCGATCGATCGAGAGCGTTCCCGCCACATGGAGCGGGTTGCCGATGGCCTGGGACAGGACGGCGCCGAGAGGCTGGCCGGCGGCCCGGAAGGCAATTCCGCCAATGAGGCTGCCGTCGCCGCCGCGAAGCTTCACCCGCAAATGCCCGCCGCTGCCGACCTCCCGCGCCTCGATCACCCGATGCTGCGGGAAGACGAAGACGGGTTCGGGCTGGCCCTGACCGAAGGGTCCTGCTCTTTCGAGGGCCGTGACCACACCAGGCTGGGCGCCGGCTGCCGTCAGAGTTGCGTCGATGGCGAAACTGTCCCGCAGCCGCATGACGCTCACCGGCTCGGAGAGCCTCTCTGTGATGAAATCGAGGAAAAGCTGGAGGTCTGCGGCCCGGATCGTCACGCCGGCCGCCATGGTGTGGCCGCCGCCTTTGATGGCAAGCCCGGCATCCACGGCTGCCCGCACCGCGTAGCCCAGATCCACGCCAGGCACGGAGCGGCCGGAACCGGTGGCCGTCCCGTCCTGGTTGAGCGTGAACGCGAACGCCGGGCGGCGGAACCGCTCCTTGGTGCGGGCCGAGATGAGGCCGACGATGCCCGGGTGCCACTCGGCCGAGGCGGTCACGAGGACGGGCAGGTCCGGCATGCGTTCCAGAACCATCATGACCTGGGCCTCCGCCTCCGCGACGGCCACGACTTCGATGGCCTGGCGCTCGCGATTGAGCCGGTCCAGCTCGGCGGCCAGCCTTCCGGCCTGGACCGGATCCTCGGTCAGAAGAAGCTTCGAGCCCAAGGCGGCATCGCCGATGCGCCCGCCGGCGTTGATGCGAGGCCCGACGAGATAGCCGAGATGCCAGCTTTCCGGCGCTCCTGCGAGCCCGGCGGTGTCGAGGAGTGCCGCCAGCCCCACCCGGCGGCGGCTTCTCATGATGGCAAGCCCCTGGCGCACGAAGGCGCGATTGAGGCCGAGGAGCGGCACCACGTCGGCCACGGTCGCCAGGGCCACAAGGTCGAGGCTCCCCATCAGGTCGGGCTCGGACCGGCCATCGAAGAATCCGCGCGAGCGCAGGGTGCGGTTGAGCGCAACCAGGAACAGGAACACCACGCCCGCCGCACAGAGGTGGCCGAGGCCCGACAGGTCGTCCTGCCGGTTCGGATTCACGATGGCGAGCGCCTCCGGCAACTGCTCCGGGGCTTGGTGATGGTCGATGACGAGGGGATCGAGGCCCAGGCGCCTCGCCTCAGCCAGGGGCTCGATGCTGGCGGTGCCGCAATCGACCGTGACGAGGATGTCGGCGCCTTGCACCTTGAGAGCCCGTATCGCATCCACGTTCGGACCATAGCCCTCCGTGATCCGGTCGGGGATGTGGATCGCGTATTCCACCCCGCAGGCACGCAGGTACTCGGCAAGCAGCGCTGCGCTGCAGGCGCCGTCCACGTCATAATCGCCGAAGATTGCCACCTTCTCAGCCCCCGTCACCGCGTCGGCGAGGCGGGAGGCTGCCGCCTCCATGTCGGTGAGCTTGTGCGGGTCCGGCATGAGATCCCGCAGACGCGGGTTCAGGAAGCCTTCGGTGTCATGGATGCTCACGCCACGACCGGCGAGGACGCGGGCGAGGACATCGGGCAGGCCGTGGGTCTGAGCGATGGCAAGCGCGATGGTGCTCTGGGCGGCATCGCAGCGCTCGACCCAGGTGCGCCCAAGGGCGGAATTGGCGACGCCCAGGAAGGGCTTTGGCACAAGAAGAGGAGATGATTCGGTCACATGGCGAGTCTTACCCGCGAATTGTGGTCAAAGCACCTTCCCCACATCGTCACTCCTGGCCCTGCTATCTCCCCCAGAGGTGAGATGAGCATCAACCGAGCATATGCCGATACTGGATGAAGCCGCTTCGGGAGGCGACCTTCTCGTAGAGGGCCTGGGCTGCCGTATTGGTCTCGTGCGTCAGCCAATAGACCCGGCTCGCGCCAGCCACCCTCGCCTTTTCATAGACCGCCTCGATCAGCAACCGGCCTGCGCCGCGTCCCCGTGCCTCCTCGGCCGTGAACAGGTCCTGCAGGTAGCAATAGTCGCCTGAGGTCCAGGTGGAGCGGTGATAGATGTAATGCACGATGCCGACGATTTTGCCGTCGAGAACGGCCGCGAGGCCATGCATGGACTCGGCCGGATCGTTAAGTCGCCGCCACGTCTCCTCCGTGACCTCTGCGGCTAAGGAGGATTTGTAGAAGGTGAGATAGCTCTGCCAGAGAGGCTCCCAGGCCTGGCGGTCCTCGGGGCGGAAGGGGCGAATCTGGATCATCTGGCTCTCCTGGTCTGCTCCATCGTCATCCCCGGACTTGTTCCGGGGATACACGCCTTTAGCCTCAAAAACGTGGATGGCCGGGACGGGCCCGGCCATGACGAAGGCAATATCTGCAGTATGGCGAAATTTAATCCAGGTGGAACTTCGACAGCTCCCGGTGCTCGCCGTAGATGCGGCGCACGGTGCCCGTAGCGGAGCGATACACAACGGTTTCCGTGGTGATCACGTCCCTGCCGAAATGAACGCCCTTGATCAGGGCGCCATCGGTCACGCCGGTGGCCGCCACAATCACGTCGCCGCGGGCAAGATCGGTCATGTCGTATTTCCGGTTGGGATCGGTCACGCCCATCTGGAGTGCGCGGGAGCGCTTTTCCTCGGTGTCGAGGATCAGGCGGGCCTGCATCTGGCCGCCGATGCAGCGCAGCGCCCCGGCCGCCAGCACGCCCTCAGGGGCGGCGCCGATGCCGAGATAGATGTCGATGCCTGTCTCTTCCGGCTTCGTGGTGAAGATCACGCCGGCCACGTCGCCGTCGGAGATCAGCCGGATGCCGGCGCCGGTCTTGCGGATCGCGGCGATGAGATCGGCATGGCGTGGACGGTCGAGTACGAGGGCGGTGAGCTCGTTCACCTTCACCCCCTTCGCCTTGGCGAGGTTGTGGAGGTTTTCCTCCGGGCTGGCATCCAGGTCGACGACGCCGGCGGGATATCCCGGGCCGACGGCAATCTTGTGCATGTAGACGTCGGGTGCGGCGAGCAGCGTGCCGGATTCGGCCATGGCCATGACCGCGATGGAGCCGGGCATGTCCTTGGCGCAAAGGGTCGTGCCCTCGAGGGGATCGACCGCGATGTCGACCTTCGGGCCCTGCTTGTTGCCGACCCGCTCGCCGATGAAGAGCATCGGAGCCTCGTCGCGCTCGCCCTCGCCGATCACCACGGTGCCGTCGATGGGCAGCTTGTTCAGCTCACGGCGCATGGCATCCACAGCCGCCTGGTCGGCGGCCTTCTCGTTGCCGCGGCCGCGCAGCCTGGCGGAGGCCACCGCCGCGCGCTCCGTGACGCGGACGAGTTCCAGGGTCAGGATGCGCTCGATGATTTGGCCCGGTTGGACGGTAATGCCTTGCGACATGGACGTGTCGTCTCCCTTTTTGTGGTCGTCGCCGGGCTATCGGGCCCGGCGTCAGGTTACTCGCGTTCGATGCGAATGACTTGGGGCGGCTCGGCAATAAGACCATCCCCCGAAATTTTTTCCAGGGCCGAGCGGATCGAAGCCTCGGTGGCCGCATAGGTGATGAGCACCAGCGGAACCGGGGCGCCCGAGCGACCATGCGGGTCTTTGGTGGCGGCGGTTTCAGAGCGCTTCTGCAGAATGCTCTCGAGGGAGATGTCGCCTTCGGCCATCCGTGTCGCCACGCCGGCGGCGACGCCGGGGCGGTCATGGACTGTCAGGCGGATGTAGTAGCCGCCCTCGTGGCGCTGCATGGGGGCCCGGGCCGCCTTATCCAGCTGGTCGATGGGAGCGCCGAAGAGCGGCTGTACTTTGCCGGTTGCGACGTCGGCGATGTCCGCAACGACTGCGGACGCGGTGGCATCGCCCCCTGCCCCCGGACCGATCAGGGTCAGCTCGCGGACCGCGTCGGCATCGATGGTCACCGCATTCGTCACGCCCATGACCTGGGCGATGGAGGACGTGCGGGGCACCATGGTCGGGTGGACGCGCTGCTCGATGCCGGTCTTGGTCCGCTCGGCAACGCCCAGAAGCTTGATGCGGAAGCCCAGCTCCTTCGCCATGGCGAGATCGAGCGGCGCGATGGAGGATATGCCCTCCACGTAGATCGCCTCCGCGTCGATCTGCGTACCGAAGGCAAGGCTGGTGAGGATGGCGAGCTTGTGGGCCGTATCGAAGCCCTCGACGTCGAAGGTCGGATCGGCTTCCGCATAGCCGAGGCGCTGGGCGTCCTTCAGGCATTCCAGGAAGGTCAAGCCTTCCAGCTCCATCCGCGAGAGGATATAGTTGCAGGTCCCGTTGAGGATGCCGTAGAGGCGCGAGATTCTGTTGGCTGGCAGGGCCTCGCGCAGGGTCTTGATGATCGGGATGCCGCCGGCCACTGAAGCCTCGAAGGCGAGCGACACGCCCCTCTCTTCGGCGAGCCTGGCCAGCTCGAGACCGTGCTTGGCGAGCAAAGCCTTGTTGGCCGTGACCACGTGCTTGCCCTGGGAGAGCGCCGTGCGCACCGTCTCCAGCGCCGCCCCGTCCGCGCCGCCAACGAGTTCGACGACACAATCCACGTCAGTTGCGCCGGCAAGGTCCACGGGATTGTCGAACCACGTGAAGCGCGAGAGGTCGAAGCCACGGTCCTTGGACCTGTCACGGGCCGAGATGGCCGTGACCTGAACGGGCTTTCCGCCCCGCTGGGCGATGGCCTCGTTCTGACGGTCGAGGATGCGGATGACCGAGGCGCCGACGGTGCCGAGGCCGGCAATACCGACCCGAAGGGGACGTGTCACGAACAGCAGCTCCTTGAAATTCTCGGGCTGCTTTTACGACTGCCGGGGTTCCATGTCCATGCGGACGAGAACCCCGGTCACAGGCATCGGCATGAATTCCTGCAGAGGCTAGACCCGCCGAACCATCGGCACCACGTTATGAAGCGTCTGGTCCGCTTGATCGAAGAACTTGCGGATGTTGCGGGCGGCCTGGCGGATGCGCTGCTCGTTTTCCACAAGAGCGATGCGCACGTAATCGTCGCCGTGCTCCCCGAAGCCGATGCCGGGCGCGACCGCCACGTCCGCCTTCTCAACCAGGAGCTTGGAGAATTCGAGGCTTCCCATAGACCGGAATTTCTCGGGGATCTGCACCCAGGCGAACATGGAGGCGGTGGGAACGGGCACGGTCCAGCCGGCCTTCGCGAAGGAATCGACCATCACGTCCCGGCGTCGCTTGTAGGTGGCGCGCATCTCGCGGATGCAGTCGTCCGGCCCGTTCAGCGCGGCGGTGGCGGCGACCTGCACGGGGGTGAAAGCGCCGTAATCCAGATAGGATTTCACCCGGGCGAGAGCCGCCAGAAGCCGCTCGTTGCCGACCGCGAAGCCGATGCGCCAGCCGGCCATGGAGAAAGTCTTGGACATGGAGGTGAACTCCACGGCCACGTCGATGGCGCCGGGCACCTGTAGGATCGAGGGCGGCGGGTTCGTCTCGTCGAAATAAACTTCGGAATAGGCGAGGTCCGATAGTAGAATCAGCTCGTGCTTCTTCGCGAACGCCACAAGGTCCCGGTAGAAGTCGAGGGAGGCCACATAGGCCGTCGGGTTCGACGGGTAGCACACGACGAGAGCAACCGGCTTCGGGATCGAGTGAGCCACGGCCCGCTCGGCGGCGAGGAAGAATTCGGGCGTCGGCTCGGCCGGGACGGAACGGATGACTCCGCCGGCCATGAGGAAGCCGAAGGCGTGGATCGGATAGCTCGGATTAGGCACGAGGATCACATCGCCCGGCTCCGTGATCGCCTGGGCCATGTTGGCGAAGCCCTCCTTGGAGCCAAGCGTCGCCACCACCTGGGTGTCCGGGTTGAGCTTCACTCCGAATCGGCGCTCATAGTAGCCGGCCTGGGCGCGGCGCAGGCCGCCGATCCCCTTAGAGGCCGAATATCGATCGGTCCTGGGCTTGCCCACGGTCTCGACGAGCTTGTCGATGACGTGCTGGGGAGCCTGGAGGTCCGGATTGCCCATGCCGAGATCGATGATGTCCGCCCCATTGGCACGGGCGGCGGCCTTGATGCGGTTGACCTGCTCGAAGACGTAAGGCGGAAGGCGCTTGATCCGGTAGAAATCAGACATGGTTCTCGTCCCCGAGCGGAATCACATCATTCCGTATAGGCACTAAGGCCTTCTGTTGGAATTCGTCTTCTGGCCTGTCTGCTGCGACGTGTTGGCCGGAAGCCTGACAGGCTGAGGCGGCGGAGTCTTTCCCTGTTCGGCAGCCGCAGCGCCGGCAGCCTCGTTCCGGGCCCGCAGGGCATCGAGCTCCGCTTCTGCCGCCTTTATCTGATCCGCCGTGCGTGCAGGTGTCGGGCGCTCGGGAACGGCCGCCCCGATCGGCATGTACTGGAGATCGGCCGGCCGCGAGCGTTGCACGAAGTCAGGTGTCGGCGCCATCTGGGGGCCTGCTCCGAGAGAAGTGGCCACATCCCTCACGGGATTGCTGTTGCAGCCGCTCACGCCGACAGCCGAAAACAAGATTAGCGCAAATGCCGCTGAGGGAGGGATCGAAAAGGGCTTCGTACGCATTTCTGATACCTAAGGATGGCAACATGACTCTGGCAAACCCAGCGCTTCGAACGCTAAGATGTCGGAAGTGCAGCCTGAGGGCAATGCTGCTGCGATAGAGGGAGATCGCCTTATGGACAAGCCATATGGTGAAGAGAAGACCCAAGCCCAAACCCCGGACTTTGAGGAACTCTCCCAAAACGTTGCGCGCTTCATCGAGGGCGCCGGCAAGGCCGCCGCCGCCTACCTCAAGCCCGTCCAGGAAGGCAAGACCCTGTCGGAACCTCCGGGAAATGCCTCGGAAGCCATCAAGTCCCTGAGCCGCGTGGCCGAGGCCTGGATGACCGACCCGCAGAGGAGTCTGGAGGCCCAGACCCGCCTCGGCACCCAGTTCCTGAGCCTGTGGGCCTCGACCCTGAAGCGTGCTCAGGGTGAGCCGGCGGAGCCGGTCGCTGAGCCCGAGCCCAAGGACAACCGCTTCAAGGATCCCGAATGGTCCGAGAACCCGATCTTCGACTTCCTGAAGCAGGCCTATCTCATCTCCTCCCGCTGGGCGGAGGACCTTGTGGAGAATGCGGACGGCCTCGACGAGCGCACCCGGCACAAGGCCCAGTTCTATCTCAAGCAGCTCTCCAGCGCGCTCTCGCCCTCCAACTTCCTCCTGACCAACCCCGAGCTCATCCGCGAGACCATGCGCGAGAACGGTGCCAACCTCGTGCGCGGCATCACCATGCTGGCGGAGGACCTCGAAGCCGGCGGTGGCGAGCTGAAGATCCGGCAGTCCGACCCGAGCAACTTCAGGATCGGCGCCAACATCGCCAATACCCCCGGCAAGGTGATCTTCCGCAACGATCTCATCGAGCTGATCCAATATTCGCCGACCACCGAGAAGGTGCTCAAGCGGCCGCTGCTGATCGTGCCGCCTTGGATCAACAAGTACTACATTCTCGATCTCAACCCGGAGAAGAGCTTCATCCGCTGGGCGGTCGCGCAGGGTTTGACCGTCTTCTGCATCTCGTGGGTCAATCCGGCCGAGCAGCATGCGGAGAAGGGCTTCGAGCACTACATGCGCGACGGCATCTTCGCGGCGCTGGAAGCCATCGAGCAGGCGACGGGCGAGAAGAAGGTGACGGCGATCGGCTACTGCGTCGGCGGCACCCTGCTCGCCACGACGCTGGCCTACATGGCCGCCAAGCGCGACAAGCGCATCGACAGCGCGACGCTGTTCACCGCGCAGGTGGACTTCACCCATGCGGGCGATCTGAAGGTCTTCGCCGGAGAGCAGGAGGTCCAGAGCATCGAGGCCTCCATGAAGAAGCGAGGCTATCTCGAAGGCGCACGCATGGCCAATGCGTTCAACATGCTGCGGCCCACCGATCTGATCTGGCCTTACGTGGTCAACGTCTACATGAAGGGCAAGGCGCCGCTCCCCTTCGACCTGCTCTACTGGAACGCCGACTCCACGCGCATGCCGGCGGCCAATCACGCCTTCTATCTGCGCAACTGCTATCTCGAGAACAGGCTCGCTCAAGGTGAGATGGAGCTTGCGGGCGTGAAGCTCGATCTGAAGAAGGTGAAGGTGCCGATCTTCAACCTTGCCACCAAGGAAGACCACATCGCCCCTGCCCGGTCCGTCTTCGTCGGCTCGAAAGCCTTCGGCGGACCGGTCCACTACGTGCTCGCCGGATCGGGACATATCGCCGGCGTCGTCAATCCTCCGGGCAAGCCGAAGTATCAGTTCTGGACGGGCGGGCCCGTCGAAGGCGAACTGGAGGAATGGATGAAGCAGGCGAACGAGACGCCCGGTTCCTGGTGGCCCTACTGGTTCGAATGGATCAAAGCCCAAGGCCCCAAGATGGTGCCGGCGCGCGAACCCGGGGGCGGCAAGTTGGAACCTCTCTGCGATGCGCCGGGAACCTACGTTCTGGCCAAGTCCTGAGAAGTTTCGTCATCAGCCAAAAAGAAAGGCCGGCTTTTCGCCGGCCTTTTTTGTTTGCTCACTGAGGAGATCAGTACTTGGCAACGATCGGCGCGGCCGGGATGGCGACTGCCGGATCGTCCCAGCGGTAGCGCAAGGCCACAGAGACGATGTCGGTGCTGGCATCCACATCGGCCACAAAGGGCAGGCCAGTGATGTAGTCCTGGTGCCCAGGAGTGATGCGGACATCCGTCTCCTTGGTGAAGATGTGGGTGTACGAGACGTCGAGCGACAGCTTCTCGTTCCACTGGTAGCCGACACCGACGGACGCCCAGATGCGGTCGTTGTCAGGCAGGCGGGTGGAGCGGATCTCCGTATCGATCGGCGACTGCTCGTAGGCCACGCCAGCGCGCAGCGTCCACTGGTTATTCAGCCTGTAGTCCAAGCCCAGCGAGTAGAAGTAGCCGTCGTCGTAGTTGAGCTCGAGACGGCTGAGGGGGCCCCTAGGACCGGCAATGACCGGCTCCTTCAGAACGCTCCAGTTCGTCCACTCGAAGCCGGCATGGACCGTAACGGCCGGAGAGATCGCCTGCGAGATGCCGATGGTGACCTGATCCGGCGTCTTCAGCTTCGACGTGATGGGGAGCCGCACACCGACCGGAAGGGGCCCGGCGCCAAGATTGGTACCGGCAGGAGCGGACAGGGTGCCATCGAGCTCGTGCTCGATCGCAGAGCGGTAGCCAATACCGATGGAGGTGCCGGCGAACGGGGTGATGGTCACGCCAGCCGTGAAGCCGAAGCCGATATCGTCACCTTCCAGGATGAGGCTCGATGCGCCTGGCGCCGGGGAGATTCCGTTCTTCAGGCGAATATCGAAATATTGCAGCGACGGACCGGCTGCGACCGAGAACCAGTCGTTGATCTTCACGCCAAGGACCGGGTTCACGTTGATGGAGAAGATCTTGGACGAACGCGAGTAGACCTGCCCCGCCCAGTTCTGCCGAGGATCGGTGACGAGGCCATAGGGAGCCGTGTTGGAAACGCCGACCCACAGCATGTCGTTGATCTGGTACGACGAGTAGCCGGTCGGTACGATCGCGTCCTGGCCGATGTCGCCGGAGCCGCCGAGCGGGAGCAGGAACGGAGCAGTACCGGTCGTCGGATCGATCTCGACACGCGGAATGATGACCGACAGGTGGGTCTCGCTCTGCCAGCCCGGCATCATGGTGATGACGGCCGGGTTCCAGAACATGGAGGACAGATAGCCCGAGCCGGACGCGGCACCGGCGAAGGAGTAGCCCTGAGCCGTGGCGCTCTGCTCACGGATGGCGAAGCCACCGGCCTGGGCACCACCCTGAGCGGCGACGAGGGCTGCAAGAGAGACTGCAGCCAGGGTCAAAGAACGAGAGAGACGACTCATGGAGTTTTCCTGCCCATTTGCTTCTTGTGCGGGCGAATCCCGCCTTGAGCACAATCTGCCAATGCTTAAATTTGGCCGCAATCTGATTATGAGACGGGCCCGAGTTGTTAATAATTCACGAACTGGATGTATAGGACCCGAACAATACTTATCTTTGCTTACGTAAGCTGGCAATAAATCAAAGTATGGAACAAACGTTCATATCTGAACAAACGTATTTGCATTCGTTCAACGGCTGCTTTCTACCACCTCTGGGAACAGGGATATCGCGCACTTTGTAGGAGTTCGTGACAAAACAGCAACAGATTTGCATCCGGATCATGCATTGTTGCGCAGCGCTTTCGCGCCAAGTATGCACGTGACGCAGAGAGAGGAGCGTTTGATGAAGCTGGTGAGATTTGGGGAAGCGGGACGGGAAAAGCCCGGGCTGGTCGATGCCCAGGGGCAGATCCGCGATCTGTCGGGTGTCGTTCCCGACATTGGTGGAGAGACGCTGTCAGCAGAGACCATGAATCGGATCCGTCAGGCCGATCACTCCGCCCTCCCCCTCGCCCCATCGGGGCAGCGTCTGGGAGCCTGCGTGGGCCTGGTGCGCAATTTCATCGCCATCGGGCTGAACTATGCCGACCATGCTGCCGAGACGGGCGCGGCCATCCCGGCGGAGCCCATCGTCTTCAACAAGGCGCCCTCCTGCATCGTCGGACCCAACGACGACGTGATCATCCCGCGCGGGTCCCAGAAGACGGACTGGGAAGTCGAGCTGGCCATCGTGATCGGCGACCGGGCTTCCTATGTCGGCGCCAACGAGTCGCTGGATTTCGTCGCCGGCTACTGCGTCTGCAACGACGTCTCCGAGCGCGAGTATCAGCTGGAGCGCGGCGGCACCTGGACCAAGGGCAAGGGCTGCCCCACCTTCGGCCCCCTCGGCCCCTGGCTGGTAACCAAGGACGAGATCCCGGACCCGCAGAACCTCTCCATGTGGCTCGACGTGAACGGCGAGCGCATGCAGAACGGCTCGACCAAGACCATGATCTTCAACGTGGCGCAGATCGTTTCCTACGTCTCGCACTTCATGATCCTGGAGCCCGGCGACGTGATCACCACCGGCACCCCGCCCGGCGTCGGCATGGCCCTGAAGCCCCCGCGCTTCCTTAAGCCAGGCGATGAGGTGTCGCTTGGAATCGAGGGGCTCGGCGAACAGCGCCAACGCTTCGTCGCCTTCGAGGGGAATGCAATAGACACCAGCAAGAGCTGGAAGGGACATTAGCGCCTACGAGAGAAGCGCTTTGTTTTTCCCGTCATGGCCGTCCCCGGACTTGATCCGCGGACGGCCATCTCGCTGTCATGAGGCTCATTGCTTCTCGAATCGAGATCACCGGCACGAGGCTGGTGATGACAACAAGCGCGGCACTGCTTTTCAGATCAGCCCCAGCATGAGCTGGATGTTCTGCACCGCAGCGCCCGAGGCTCCCTTGCCGAGATTGTCCAGGCGGGCGACGAGGAGCGCGTGATTGTAGCTGTCGTGCTGGAAGACGAAGAGCTCCAGACGATCCGTATCGTTCAGGGCCTCAGGCTCGAGGCGCTCGATCTTCTTACCGTCCCGGATCGTCGGGACTACGCTGACAAGGCCGCCGCCCTGGTAGTGCCCCATGAGCGCCGCCTCGAGATCGGCAGCCTTCGGCCGGCCGGGCAGCAAGTCGAGATGGAGCGGTACGCTCACAAGCATGCCCTGGCGGAAATTGCCCACCGACGGAATGAAGATCGGGCGCCGGGTCAGGCCGGTATATTTCTGCAACTCGGGCACGTGCTTGTGCTCGAAGCCGAGGCCATAGAGCTCGAAGGCCGGAGCCGTGCCGGCCTCGTAGGCCTCGATCATTGAGCGCCCGCCACCGCTGTAGCCGCTCACCGCATTGACGCTGATCGGGTAATCGGCCGGAACGAGCCCTGCATCCACGAGAGGCCGGATGAGCGCGATGGCGCCGGTGGGATAGCAGCCCGGATTGGCGACCCGGTCGGCATCGGCAACGGCCTGCCGCTGGGCAGGATCGAGTTCGGCAAAGCCGTAGACCCAGCCGGGACTCACCCGGTGGGCCGTGCTGGCATCGAGAATGCGAGGCCTCTTGCCGCTCAGGCCGTCGACGAGACTCACTGTCTCGCGGGCGGCATCGTCATGGAGGCAGAGCACCACCAGATCGACCTCGGCCAGGATCTCGCGCTTGGCGGCCGGGTCCTTGCGCCGCTCCGGATCGATGCTGCGGATCCCCACGCCGGGCACGTCCTTCAGGCGTTCGCGGATGCCGAGGCCGGTGGTGCCAGCCTCCCCGTCTATGAAGACGGTCTTGGTCTGCTGGCTGAGGCCTGTTGATCTGTCGAGGGTCGAGGTCATGGTCGATCCAATCTGTCGTCGAGGCTGAGATAGGGCGAAGCGCTCAAGCCCCACAAGGTTTCAGGAAAAAGAAAAGCCGCGCAGAGGGCGCGGCTGGCAGACGAACGGACGAGCAGCCGTCATCGCAGGCGCGCAGGCGCGGCGGACAGGCTACGTCGGATGTCTGAAACGATGATCATGAGGTGGTCTATGGAGCGAGGAAGCTTGGCTTGTCAAGCGCTTCAGGCCCTCGGAACCCTTGCGATCCCTTGCGGTTGCCTCGCAATCCCGACGAAAGACAGGCGGACCGCATGACAGGCACGGCAAAGAAGTCCAATCCCAAGCTCTGGGAGACCGTGAAGGCAAAGGTCACCAAGAGCGCCAAAGGCGGGAAGCCGGGCCAATGGTCCGCCCGCAAGGCCCAGATGGCCGTGGCCGAGTACAAGAAGGAGGGCGGCGGCTACGAGGGCAAGAAGGCCTCGGACAACCATCTCCAGCAATGGCAGGACGAGGATTGGGGCACCAAGTCGGGGAAAAAGAGCCAGGACACCGGTGAGCGCTACCTTCCGGCCAAGAGCCGAAAGGCGCTGACGGACAGCGAGTACAAGAGGTCGTCGGATAAGAAGAAGGCCGACACCCGTAAGGGACGCCAGTTCTCGAAGCAGCCGCGCGATGTCGCCAGGAAAGCCGCGGCTGCGCGCAAGAGCGCCACCCGGAGCGGCAGCGGAGCGTCCATCACGAAGGCCCAGCTGATGGAACGCGCCCGCAAGCAAAACATCTCAGGCCGCTCGCGCATGACCAAGGCCGAACTGGAGCGCGCCCTGTCGTAAATATGGAAAGGGCGGCCCGAGGACCGCCCTTTCGAATGTTCCGGCTGAAGGAGCCTTAGCGCTTCGAGAACTGGAAGCTGCGGCGGGCCTTCTTCCTGCCGTACTTCTTACGCTCGACGACGCGCGGATCGCGGGTCAGGAAGCCTTCCTTCTTGAGCGGGCCGCGAAGCTCCGGCTCGTAGTAGGTCAGCGCCTTGGCGAGGCCGTGACGGACCGCACCGGCCTGGCCGGAGAGACCGCCACCGTCAACGTTGACGGTGATGTCGTACTGGCCTTCGCGCTGGGCGATCTGGAGCGGCTGAGCGAGAATCATGCGCAGCACGGGACGGGCGAAGTAAACTTCAGCCGTACGGCCATTGATCACGATCTTGCCGGAGCCGGGCTTGATCCACACGCGGGCAACCGCGTCCTTGCGCTTGCCGGTGGCATAAGCGCGGCCGAGCGAGTCGAGCTTCTGGACGTGCTTCGGGGCTTCCGGAGCGGTGGTCTGGGCGTTATCACCCAGATCGGCGAGAGACTGAAGGGTCGCCATGGATTTAAGCCCTCACGTTCTTGCTGTTGAGGGCCGCAACGTCCAGGACTTCCGGCTGCTGAGCGGTATGAGGATGCTCAGTGCCGCCATAGACGCGCAGGTTGCCCATGATCTGACGGAAAAGCGGGCCGCGGGGGAGCATGCGCTCCACAGCCTTCTCGACCACGCGCTCGGGGAAGCGGCCGTCGAGGATGAAGCGCGCGGTGCGCTCCTTGATGCCGCCCGGATAACCGGTGTGGTGGTAGTACACCTTCTGCTCGCGCTTGCGGCCGGTGAACACCACCTTGTCGGCGTTGATGACGATGACGTTGTCGCCGCAGTCGACGTGGGGCGTGTAGTTAGCCTTGTGCTTGCCACGCAGGCGCATGGCAACGACCGAAGCGAGACGGCCCACAACGAGGCCCTTAGCGTCGATCACAACCCACTTCTTCTCGACCTCGGCGGGCTTCAGCGAAGTTGTAGTCTTCATTGCGCTGTATCCCGTTAGAGCCATAAGGCTCAGGTTCTAGAAACGACAAACCGCCGCGAGGTGCGGCGGCGAGTGAGGGCTGTTTAATGTTTTCACATCCGGAAGTCAACCGGAAACAGGCAGCGCTCCTGATCAAGAAAAGATAGACATATCATGAATTTAGAAACATTAGGTAATATGGCACCACATATGCGGTATCATAGAACCACATAAGCTTCCCCTCAAGCCAGCCTGGACTATGCTTGGCCTTAAGTATGAGGCACAATCAGTCCATAATTATAATGAGGGGCTCTCAATGGCCGATGACCTGATCTTCTTCACGAATCCCATGTCGAGGGGCCGCATCGTGCGCTGGATGCTGGAGGAAACAGGCTGTACCTACCGGACGGAGATTCTTGGGTTCGGGCCGGAGATGAAGGCTTCCGGCTACCGGGCCATCAACCCGATGGGCAAGGTGCCGGCCATCCTCCACGAGGGGACGGTTGTCACCGAAGCGGCGGCGATCTGCGCCTACCTGGCCGATGCTTTCCCCAATGCAAGGCTGGCGCCTCCTCCGGGAGATCCCCGCCGGGGCACCTATTACCGCTGGATGTTCTTCGCCGCCGGCCCGGTGGAGGCTGCCGTCAGCAACAAGTCTCTCGGCTTCGAGGTGCCGTGCGATCGTCAGGGCATGGTCGGCTACGGCTCTATAGAGGATGTGCTGAGTGCCCTGGAATATGCGGTGTCTCAGTCCGAATACATCGCCGGCGACCGGTTCAGCGCCGCCGATGTCTATGTCGGCTCCCAGATCGGCTGGGGCATGATGTTCGGGACAATCGAGAAGAGACCCGCCTTCGAGGCCTATTGGAGCCGGATCGGCAGTCGTCCGGCTGCCCTCAAGGCGCGCTCGATTGACGACGCGCTCCTGCCGCCGAAGACTTGAGCACGGTTGACAGTTATCAGCGCCGGTCCGGGATCGAATAGGTCCCGGTCGCGTGGCAGACCACGTCCGAGCTTTCTTCCGAATAGATGGATACCTCGCCCACCGCCAGCCGCTTGCCGAGCTTCAGCAGGCGGCACTCGGCGATGAGGTCGCGCTGCTCGGGCTTGCGCAGGAAGTTGAAGTTGAGGCTCGTGGTGACGGCGAGCGGCACCGGGCCGATATGGGCCAGAATCGCAACATAGAGGGCGAGATCCGCCAGGGCCATCATGGCCGGTCCCGAGATCGTTCCTCCGGGGCGGATATGACGCTCGTGGTATGCCAATCGCATGCGCGCCGAGAGCGGGCCGACCTCGTCCACGAAATAGGTCTGGCCGCCTATATGGATCTGCGGGAACTCGCGGTCGAGAAAGGCCGCAAGTTCGTCTCGGGTCATGATGGGATGATGCGATGCCATGAATCTGCGATGCTCATTGAACTGCCCTGCCCTATCCCATACGTTCCGTTCATGAATCACGACAATTATCCGAACGATTACATCCGCGGCATCCTCAACAGCGTGAAGACCATCGCGCTGGTGGGAGCCTCGCAGAACCCGGCGCGCCCGAGCTGGATCGTCACCAAGTACCTGCTGGAGCGGGGCTACGATGTCATCCCGATCAATCCGGGGCTCGCCGGCACCGAGCTTCTGGGAAAGACGGTCTACGCCTCCCTGAGGGACGTGCCCGTCCCGATCGACATGGTCGAGGTGTTCCGCAACTCGGAGGCCGCCGGTCCCATCACGGACGAGGCGCTGTCGCTCGACCCCTTGCCGAAGGTTCTCTGGATGCAGCTCTCCGTCCGCAACGACGAGGCGGCTGCCAGGGCCGAGGCGAAGGGTCTGGATGTGGTCATGGACCGCTGTCCGAAGATCGAGTTCGGGCGCCTCTCCGGCGAGATCTCCTGGCAGGGCGTCAACTCGCGGATGATCAGCTCGAAGAAGCCGGTTCTCTCAGGCAAGGGCTTCCAGAAGCTCAGCCTCAATCGGCGTTGATGGGGTTACCGGTACCCCGCCCTGGCCGGGCTTGTCCCGGCCATCTCGCCAAGGGAGCGTTGCGCCACCGAGGCGGGATCACCGGCACAGGGCCGTTGAGGACAAACTGAGCCTCAATGGCCTCCTTGACCCAAAGAACGTTTCGTTCTTTATAGAGAACGAACTGACGTCCTTGAGAGGAAAAGGCTGCTGCCATGACTGACCGTCTGCCAGGTTTCAATACGCTTGCCATCCATGCCGGAGCGGCCCCCGATGCGGCCACCGGCGCGCGGGCCACGCCGATCTATCAGACAACCTCCTTCGTCTTCGACGACGTGGATCATGCCGCTTCCCTCTTCGGGCTTCAGGCCTTCGGCAACATCTATTCGCGTATCGGCAACCCGACCTGCGCGGTCCTCGAGGAGCGTGTGGCGGCGCTGGAAGGCGGCACGGCGGCTCTGGCGGTCGCCTCGGGCCATGCGGCGGAGTTCCTGACCTTCCACACCCTGCTTCAGCCCGGCGACGAGTTCATTGCGGCCAAGAAGCTCTATGGCGGCTCGATCAACCAGTTCAACCACGCCTACAAGAACTTCGGCTGGAACGTGGTCTGGGCCGATTCGGACGATCCGTCCTCCTTCGAGGCCGCCATCACCCCGAAGACCAAGGCCATCTTCGTCGAATCGATCGCCAATCCGGGCGGCGTGATCGTCGACCTGAAGGCGATCGCGGCCATTGCCAAGAAGCACCGCATCCCGTTCATCGTCGACAACACTATGGCCTCTCCCTACCTGATCCGCCCGTTCGAGCACGGTGCGGACATCATCGTGCACTCGGCCACCAAGTTCCTCGGCGGCCACGGCAACTCCGTCGGCGGCCTCATCGTGGATGGCGGCTCGTTCAACTTCGCAGGCGACGACCGCTACCCCATGCTCTCCAAGCCACGTCCGGAATATGCCGGCATGGTTCTGGGCGAGACCTTCGGCAATTTCGGCTTCGCCATCGCCTGCCGCGTGCTCGGCCTGCGCGATCTCGGCCCGGCGCTCTCGCCGTTCAACGCCTTCCTGATCCTCAACGGGATCGAGACCCTGCCGCTGCGCATGCAGCGCCACTCGGACAATGCGCTGACGGTCGCCGAGCATCTGGAGAACCACAGCAAGATCTCGTGGGTGAGCTATCCCGGCCTTCGCTCCGACCGCTACCATAACCTCGCCAAGCAATACTGCCCCAAGGGTGCCGGTGCGGTGTTCACCTTCGGGCTCAAGGGCGGCTACGAGGCCGGCGTGCAGCTGGTGTCGAACCTCAAGCTGTTCTCGCACCTGGCCAATATCGGCGATACCCGCTCCCTGGTGATCCACCCGGCCTCGACCACGCACCGTCAGCTCACGGATGAGCAGAAGACCCAGGCCGGTGCCGGCCCCGAGGTCGTGCGCCTGTCGATCGGGCTCGAGGATACCCAGGATCTGATCGACGACCTCAATCAGGCCCTAGACGCGGCGTAGCCTGTCTCTCGCTCCCCAGTCATGGCCGGGCATGTCCCGGCCATCCCGATCAGGAAAAGCGCTGTGCACCATTGCATCGGGACCGCCGGCACAAGGCGGTGATGACGTAAAGTGCTAATTCAGCATGTTCGGACAACAAAAAGGGTGGCCCTGAAGCCACCCTTTTTGTTGGGGTTCTGCGTAAGCATTACGCAGCGCGGGATGACCCCGCCTTCTTGTAGGTGTTGTGGATGGCGTTGAGAGAGCGTTCGAGCGCCGTCCAAAGACGGCCGATTTCGTCGGCGCCCTGCGAGTTTGCGTCGTACTCCCTGGCGCCCTCGCCTGTTGCGAGGGACAGCGTCAGTTCCGGCCGGTGCGTGATCTGGCCCGCCCAAACGGGCACTTGGAGCGCATTCAGGGCTCCGCGGGCGTCAGCCACGACGGCGGCCTCGTTGTCCCCATGTCGGGCCGGCGCGGCGTTGATCACGGCTGCGTAGGGCTTGCGGTGCTCGCGGGCAAGCGCAACTGTATCCTGAAGGGCTGCGATGTCGAACAGGCTCGCCCTCGTCGGAATGATCACGAGAGTTGCCTGCTTGATCGCCTCGGCAACGATGGAGGACTTGTTCGGGGGCGTGTCGACGAGGACCCACTCGTAGCCTTCGCGCTTGGCGTCTCGGATCGCATCCGCGATGTTCCGGACATTGTGCTTGAGGCCAAGGTATTCCTGGCTCCGGATCTTGTGCCACAAGGACAAGGACCCCTGCGGGTCGTTGTCGATCAGCAATGTGGGGCGTGAAGGGTTGGCGATATAACTCGCGAGGTGAGCAGCGAGCGTGCTCTTACCCGAGCCGCCTTTTCGCGAAGCAAAGACCAGCACGTTCATGCCTGACTCCTTATCAGCCTGTTCCTGCAGCACTGCGCTTGAGGGTTAAGACCATCTTAATATTGTTCACCTGTAGCAGAGCAAGTACTGATTTCCTAATTCGAGCCCTGTTCCCACCGTGATTTTATCATTCGTTAGTCTGATCGACTCAAATTCCGGCTCATGGACGGTGGCGAACGGGACCTGCGAAGCTTCGCGATGCTTGGCGAGAGATCGACCTGTCCTCCGGTTTGCGCCTCACAATGGTCCGCATGATGGGGCTGAGCCGCCCTCCAGCAACTGGGATGTCAGAGAATACATCCAGTTTCCAGAGAGCCATTCCATTTGGAAGGGCGCGGCCTGCAAGTTGTAAGCGCTGACCGGCAGGGTCACGCAAGAAACCGATCCGAATTATTCACAATTCGTGTTCCGATGGGCTTTCAAAGCTCGGAACCACCCTTCTGCTTGGCCGTTAAGCTCCAGACTTCACCAATTAGGAGCTGACACATGTCGAAGAAGATCTTGTTTGCAGGCGCTGTTCTTGTGGCCCTTGCCCCGGTTGGCGCCGTCGCTCAGTCCGGCGGCGGTGCCGCAGCCGGTGCGACCACCGGTGCCGTTGGCGGCGCCATCGTCGGCGGTCCGGTCGGGGCAGCCATTGGCGGCGTGACGGGCGCGATCGTGGGCGGCCTCGCCGAGCAGCAGCAGCCGCAGTTCCGCCAGTATGTGGTGACCCAGGGCGTTCCGTCCTACCGCTACCAGGAAGAGGTCCGCGTCGGCGCGACCCTGCCGTCCTCTGGCGTGGAATACTATGAGGTTCCGCAGCAGTACGGCGTCACCAACTACCGCTACACGGTCGTGAACGACACCCCGGTTCTGGTCGAGCCCGGCACCCGCCGCATCGTCCAGATCATCCGCTAATCGACCAAGCGGTTCAGGCATCAGGGCGGCCGAAAGGCCGCCCTTTTCTCATGTCAGGCGGCACTTACGCGGGCATGGACCACAGCCATCCCCAGAACGGCCATTGCGAAGACCTGATGAGCCAACCCGGCCCAGAGAGGTACGACGAGGAGCAGGGTCACGATGCCGAGCACCATCTGAGCGAGGGTCAGTCCGGCCACGGCCGTGGCCCGGTTGGCAGTCTTGGAGTCCGGTGCCGTCCGTCGCAGGGACCAGGCATGCCACAGGGCGAAGGCCACGATGGCATAGGCAGCCCAGCGGTGGTTGAACTGAACCAGCACGACATTGTCGACGAAGTTCTCGATCCAGGGCGAGACCGAAAACAGGACGGAGGCCGACGGGACGAGAGCCCCATCCATCAAGGGCCAGGTGTTGTAGGTCAATCCAGCCTTCGAGCCCGCCACAAGGCCGCCGAGAGCGATCTGGAACAGGATCAGCCCCATCACGATCCGCGGCGCGTAGCCTGCACGAACCTCGCGTGCAGGGGAGCGATCCTTCAAACCGGCTGCGATCCAGACGAGGCAGGCCAGAATGATGCTGGCGACCGTCAGGTGCAGGGCAAGTTTGATGGGAGCCACAGCGGTCATGCCGGGCTCCAGGCCCGAGGCCACCATGATCCAGCCGATGGCACCCTGCAGCCCTCCCAGGGCCCCGATGCCCAGGAGCGTCAAGGCAAGTCTGCCTTGGATCACGCCACGAGCCCAGAACCACACCAGCGGAAGGAAGAACACCAGGCCGATGAGGCGGCCGAGCTGCCGGTGACCCCACTCCCAGGCATAGATGAACTTGAACTCGGACAGGGTCATGCCCTTGTTCACGAGTTCATATTGCGAGATCTGCCGGTATTTCTCGAATTCTGCCAGCCAGGCCTGGTCCGTGAGCGGCGGGATGGCGCCGGTGACCGGCTTCCATTCGGTGATCGAGAGGCCGGAACCGGTCAGGCGCGTGGCGCCCCCCACGGCCACCATCAGCACCACCAGGGCGGCAAGGGTGTAGATCCAGGCGCGCACAGCGGACAGGGATTTGGTGTGAGGCACGCGCGCCAGCGGCATGCCCTCGGTGGAGGCTGCGACAGCCATGCTCATTCTCATCATCGATTAGGGCTTGAACCCAGGATATGAACGTCACATAGAGGCTGCGCGTCCATGAGGCAATTCATGCCGGTGACGCACCGTCGTGATGAGAAATCGCCAAGTTGAAGGTCTAGACCATGGGCACGCGCGCACGAAAACTGATCGGCACAGGGGTGATGCTGGCCTTCATCTGCTTCTATGCGCTGTTCGCCATGGCTGTCGCCGAGGGCCGGATCTCCGAAGCACCGAAGCTCATCCAGACCGTGGCCTACATCGTCCTCGGCCTGATCTGGGTCGTCCCGCTCATGCCCCTGATCCGCTGGATGGCGAAGCCGGACAAACCTTGAGGCTCAAGCGCCGCCGACGCCTTCGATGATGGTGCCGGTGCCGCCGCAGGTCTGGCACGACGCCGCACCGATGCGGCCGCTGCCCTTGCATTCCGGGCACACGTTCTCGCCTGAGCCGGGGGTGCCCGGTGCAGCCTGATCGCCTGGATTCAGCTTCGTCTGGTCGGAACCGGTCTGATCCTTCGGGGTGCTGGTCATGGCAAATCTCGCATGGTTCTCATGCGATCAACGCGGCAGCAAAACCCCGGTTCTCCACCGTTCCAAAGAAAAGGCCCGCTCTGAGGCGGGCCTGATCGACTGAATCAGTGGCACACCCTGCGGGTGCGGTGCTCCCAGCCCCAGCCGGGAACCCATTCCCGGAAGCGTTCGGTCGTGCATTGTTCCACGTAGACGCGCTCACGAACCGGCCGCTCGTAGTAGACCGGCACCCGACGCTCCTCCACGTAAACCGGTGGCGGCGGCGGCGGAGCCCGGTAGACGACAGGCGGCTGAGGCTGCGCCACAGCGGCCCCTACGGCTGCACCCACGGCAAGACCTCCAAGAGCACCGAGAGCCACAGCGGCACCAGGCGACAGTCGATCACGCGCTGCAGCCGGTTCGGCGACAGCCAGGCCGGAGACCAACGCCACAGCGGCGGCGGTACCGGAAATAAGACGGAAGATCTCCATGATCATCACCCCCGACAGAAGGGAGGCTCCATGTCTCCCTTTCCATGTCACGAGATATACTGTTCGAAACCTCTCTGAAAGCTGAACGGATTGTGGCAAAGCTTGGACTTCGGCCGATCTTGCCGGAATGGTGAGCAAGCTCTTAACGGGGCTCGCGCGGTCGGGTCAGTCGCCAGCGGTCCGTAAGGGGACCGAGAGAAGCACGCGCACCAGATCAGCCTGCCGGTTGGTATCGGTCTCGCGGAACAGGTTCAATTACCTTGTATATGGGACAACGCAGAGCCACAGAGACATTCGAAGACAATTTTCCTACAACGGAAAGGCATTTCTGCTTGAATTTGCAATGACTTGAGGCTTCGGCCAGACTCGCTGATTGGAGCACAATTCTGTGCTTACGGAGAGATACGGTCGTGTAGCTGAGCCCTAAAAAGCAGAATGCCTCCGGGTGGGACCGGAGGCATTCTGCTGATCCGACGAATCGGATGACGAAGAGTCATTAAGCCCTCTCAGTCTCCGGAAAATCGCATTTCTGTCAAACGCCAATTTTTGGCGAATGGCGAAGCTTTGCCTGCACGGCCACCGGAGTGGTGGTTGTGGGAACTCGACTATTCAAGAGACTGATAGAGGAAGCCGGTAATCTGCCGCGCGAGACCGTGGCTGTGGATTACTTCCTGAAGGAGCTTTACGCCGCGCACATCGCCGGTCTCGGCGCTGGTGAGCCCGAGAAGCTTGAGGAAGCGGCCATGGCGCGGCGACCGCCAACCCCGGACGAGAGGGTCGCGACCGCCACGAAGTATCAAGGCGTCGGCAATCTCGCCGGGAAGGTACTGAGGCGACTCAATGTCCAGCCCAGAATTCCGGGTCTCCTGCCCCATCATCGTCCGCGCAGCCTCCCGCCTGAGGAGGTCCGCAAAGCTCGACGGCAACGCCGCAATGCGTTAGCGCACGGCAAGAGAGGTGTCCTGATCCCGCCGACCGAAGCTGCCTGTCTAACAACTGGCGAGATGGCTGTGCTCACGCAGGTTGGGATAGAGATCATCAATAGGGGTTTCTGCGACCTCTACGTCGCCCAGATCGGAGCTTTCGCCGGTTGCGGTGAGCGGAAGGCTCGGATTGCCCTGCGCCTGGGCGAAAAGCTTGGCCTCATGACTGTTACTGAGCGTCGTCAGGGCCAATACAACGAGACGAACATCATCACACCGACCCCGAAATGGAACCAGTGGCTCAAGGGCCGAGAGGCTTGGAAGAACAACCGGCACTTTTCTTCCGGCGATCCTTCATCAAGTCCAAAGAAAGAAAATAAGGAGAAGGAAAAAGGCTCTGCGGGGACGCAGGGGGCAAGTTCCGTGCCAAGTTCCCGGCCCGTCGAGCCTCCCACGAAACCCGTGATTGTTACAGACCTACGCTCAGCGCAGGAAAAAGCGAAAGACGATGCGTGGTTCGAACGCGTGATAAGCGAAATCCGACGGCAATAACGGCTGTTCCGCTCCCGCCAAACCTTGCCCCGACTCAGAATCCGCAACCCGGAGGATGATCCGTGCTCGGAGACCTGTACCTACCCTGCCGCCTGTATCAGGTGACGATCAGGAACGATGGTCGTTACCCGAACCTCGTCGCGGCTTCAGATATGATGGAGGCCAGCACCAAGTTCTGGGCGAAGGATGGAGAAGACATGGCAGTTCAGGCACGGTCACTGCACCCTGTGCGACACCAACTTCGATGAGTTCAAGTCCAGTCACCCTGCCCCCGCATGGTGCCGTGGTGGGCGCGGAAGACTGGCTGGAGTGATAGCGATGGAGACTTAAGATCGCCACCCCGATCTTAGGGTCGCTGATAACCCTCATATGGGACTGCTCTGCTGATCCTGAATGAGATGGAGATCACCCCGCGCTCCATTCCTTCAGCGATGCCGGATCGGGAGCATTTCAGCCTTCGAGGTCCTGCATCTGTGTCACCTCGAAGAATTAAATCGACATGAGCCTCAAAGATAAATAAAGTTACACTATACTTCCAGGGTGTCTCCTTGAGACATAGTGGCCGACCCAGCCAAGAACGTGAGCGCTCTCTTGTGCGAGGGTAGAACGAGGCAGGAAGCCACCCACGCGGAGCGGTCGTGGCAGAGCAATCTGGGAAGCCGTTCAAAAGATGATCGTACCGTCTGACAATTGACGACGATCTGCTCATGTCCGGTTTGATGGAATTTGCTTGGCGTGAGTGCAGAAGCCTCACGGCTTCTAACCGCTGGACAGGCATCGCCTGTCGAGAAGGGCGAACACAGGGAGGATTCGGGTAGCCACCTCCTTACCGGTAAAAGGTATACGTCGCTGAATTCCTGTCTGAAACTCACCGAAAATGAGCCAGCTTCTCCCCTGCCTTCTGTAAAGACGCACGACACTGGACCGTTGTGCTACTCGCTTTTCAGGAGGCAGGGGGATAGAAGTGTGTCTGAAATCTACCGAAAATGAACCCCATCATATTAGCATTATAGTGTTTTACTTGAAATTATTATGAGTTGCTGATGAGTGATCACGAGGTTCGCGAGCAGTATGCGAGCGAATTGAAGCGATCACGAAATCAGCAGCCCGAGGGAACGCAGTGAGGCTCGGGCTCCCTAAACCTGTCTGGAAGCAGTCAATCTGAAATCAATTAGAGTAGAAATCTCACTGGTCTGAGCAGAAGGCTATTCGCATCAATAGTTAGAACAAAGAAACTGCTTGCTTGATATTAATATTGCGAATGGGGAATGTGAGCTTGTACGTTCAGATTATCAGCAATTGGTGCTGATGATAATGTAGGTCTTTCAGCCAAATGTCTTTTTATCAAAACAAAGATGAATTTTTCTCTACTCACAATGAAGCTTCTGCTCAGCAGGCACCTAAATTGATGTCAGCGGCATCGGCATTGCTCGGTCATTGCGGCGATCTCAAGCTGTTAAACATTGCGGGTACGCGGTCCAACAAGATGCAGTTCGGCACGACCCGTATCAAGGCTTGTGCCTGCAACAGCCATCCTTGCTCGTGCTTCCGCTGCGAGGAGATCAGCCATGGTTGAGAAGAACGGCCTTTCCGTCCTGATCCCCCACCAGGACCTCTACAACACCCAGGAGAAGATCATGCGCGCTCTCGTGCATGATGGGTTCCCTGAGGCTTACCATGTGCCTCTGAACGATCTGGCTGAGCGGATCGCAATCCAGAAGCTTCATGATCTTGCTGATGGGTTGGGTATCCAGTCGTGCGAGATTTATCGCGCCAAAGCTACGAACACGAGCCGAAGCACCGGGGTCGCTGCTCTTTGCATGTTTGAGACGAAGGCTGACCGAGAGCGGTTCAAGCATGCGGTCAATGCCAGGGGCATGGACGATGCCGCGTGATCCTGACTGCTCCTTCGTTCACACGATCCCAGCATCAACGATAGCCACTGAAGAAGACAGCCTCCGGACTGCCCTACAGAAAGGAGGGTATCCAAACGCTGGGTCCGTGCCTCTTCGCGACGCTGCTGTCGGTAGCCTGATCGAGGGCCTGCACGATGCCGCTGACAATCTGAGCATCCCAAACTACCGCCTTGAGTACCGAATGGACTGCGACGGCAATCTGGCTGTCGCCGCCAACTTCGCGACCGAAGCCGATATGGTGCTGTTCAAGATTTGTGTGAGTTGATTGAAGAGCCTGGAGGTGGAACACCGCCTTCAGCCTCTTCTACCCTGACTCGATGCCGCCGCGCGTATCCCGTTGTCATGCGCCCAAGGTCCAATAAATGAGCCAGTGGCAACCCGCACCGGCTGAAGGCTCAGGCTTATGCTGCCTCGTCCTGCTGAAGGTGAAGGTAGTGCGTGTCAAACTCGCCTGCTTCCTTCAGCTTTTCCCAGTCAGGAATGGTCACTCGTGTCCCAGTGGTCCGGATTAGACCATCGGCCCGAAGCTCCTGGAGAACCCGATTGACATGGACGTTGCTGGAGCCGATGGCGTCCGCCAGTTCTGACTGTGTGATGGGCAGATTAAAGATGTGGTCCTCCACCAAGCCCACGGCCCTCAGGCGCACCAGCAATTCGCACAGGAGGTGGGCCATCCGGGTGAAAGCCTCGCGTCGTCCAAGGTTGAGCAGCCATTCGCGGAAAATGGAGGCATCGACCAGGGTCTCGCGCCAGAAGGCGGCGTTGATCCGGGGATAGCGGTCGCAGACACGGTGCAGGTCCTCGTGCTGGATGAACCCAACCGTGCACAGGGTCATGGTGGCCACGCTGTTGTCCATGACCTTCAGGTGCAGGCTTTGCAGGTCAGGGATGTCGCCGGGGACATGCAGGGCCATGATCTGGCGCTTGCCCTCCGTGGTCACCTTGTAGACACAGGTAAAGCCCTCCAGCAGCAGGCACGACTGAGAGGGGCGGTCGCCGATGCGCACGATGTCCTGATCGGCCCTGAGAACTGTAACATGCACCGGCATGTCTTGGAGCGCTTGCTTCTCCTCGTTTGAGAGGGCCGCAATGCTCTCCAGCTTACGGATCATCAGGGTGTTGGGCGAGTGAGGGCCTGCGGCCATGTTGCGCTTCCTGCTGCGGATGGGGCACCCGTCTGCCAGCAATCCTCACCAATATTCTTTTTCTGGCAACGGCATGCCCATGTAACAGACAGGGACGTTCGTTAGCGGCCATGCTGATCGCAGAATAAATGCACTGAGAGCACATGGCTCGTGTTCGCTACGGGTCAGGTAGAGTACGGATTTTGGGCACCACTTTTTCGTGCCGTATCAAGTTTTTGCCATATTCAGAAATCACGCCAAAGTAACGGCACCGGGAACAATAGCTATACTAAGGCGATTAGCCTCCCTACGATGAAGGACCTATACGAGAAAACGTGGTCTCTTCGGCATCTACCTTGGGTTGTTCGCTACGGCGCGACAGCTATCCTCGTTATATTGTCATTTGCTTTTAGGCAGACTTTCTCTGACTCACTGAGGGAGTTCCCTTTTCTTCTGTTCTTTCCTGCCCTCATCCTCTCGGCTGTTCTCTTCAACCGAGGCAGCGGTCTTGTTGCGACGGTGCTGAGCGCCATCCTGTCGGCCTACTTCTTCCTGGAGCCAATCGGCAGCTTCGCAATCCAAGACCCTGGTCAGTTTCTCGGTTGGTGTCTCTTCGTAGTAATCGGAATCGCTGTCACGCTCATCATCGAGGCTCAGCATGCAGCCTATCGCCAACTTAAGCAGGCTCATGCAGAACTGAAGCAGGCGCACGAGGCCACCTGTGCTTCGGAGGCTGACAAGGCTGGGCTTCTGGTTGAGACGAACCACCGGATCATGAACAATCTGCATACGGTGATCTCGCTGCTCCATCTTCAGGCCCGTAGCGCTAAGGAACCCACGCGTGAGGATTTCATGACCGCCGCCGAGCGGGTCAGTGTCATGGCCAAGGTGCAGCGGCGTCTGGTGCGATCTGAGGGAGCCGTCTGGGCGGACAGCCGCTCGTTCATCGAAGAGCTTTGTCGCGACCTGGAATCAGCCCTGATTGGCCTTCGCCCCATTCGCCTCGATGTGGAGGCCGAAAGTCACCCGATCCCGCTCACCCAGGCGGTCTCGGTCGGGCTCATCATCAATGAGCTTCTCGTCAACGCGCTCAAATACGCCTTCCCGGATGATCGTGAAGGGCGCGTCAGCGTGACGTTCACGCGCAGAGACGATGAATATTGCCTTGCCGTCAGCGACAACGGGGTCGGCCTATCCGCCACTCGTGACAGCACCTCCTCAGCGGCATCGACCGGTTTGGGTCAGCGCCTGATCAGATCGTTTGTGGCTCAGCTTGGTGGTCGGCACGAGATTGAGGCTCGCTCTCCTGGAACACGCGCCCAGGTCTGCTTTCCGGTCGCGGCAGCTTAGGAGCGAGTCCCGCTTTCCGATGTTAACCGGATGGGCTGGCCCCTTTTGCGAGCGCTGGCCACCGAAAGGACCACCCTTAAGGCTTTGATAAGCATAAGACCCGAACTGTTCATCCATCAGCAGCCTCGGCGGAACGCTGTGTCCCCTGGCGGGTTCAACCAAGTAACAAAGAACCATAACCCAGCCCGATTAGGTCAGACAGTATTCATGAGCCAGCATTATTATGTTTATTCGTTCATCAGATTTGCCGCCGAGCACCATCAGCTATCATTTGAGCCTGCTGAGTATGAAAGTCGAAGAGGCGGCAGATCGAGCAGGAGTTTCAATTTCGACACGTTGCGATCTTGAGACGCGCCTTGCGGCACTCCCATGGCGGGATCGTCGCCGCCTGACTCTCATTCTGGAAAGTGTGCGGGTTCACGCGAACTCACCCGCGTTACAGGACGCCGTGCGCCTGATGCTGGGGCTCGCAGCAGAGATATGGGCTGAGGAACCACCACCTGACCTCCACTGCTATCAGCCAATCCCGTCGAGCGACATCAACTAAATCGGTCGGGTCGGTGCAGATATCATACTGATCTGGATAGAGGGTTTCTGATGGCGCGTTACACTGTCTCGACTGAAGAGAGAATGCTCGATGTCGTGGAGAGGCTGATGGTCGAGCGCGGCGTGGTGATCGTCGCGCGAGAAGAGATGTTTAACACCTTAATAATAGAGACTGATAATCCTCTCATGGTGAGCCGGATCGAAGGAGTGCTTCAAATCAGAGTGGCCCCTTGAGAAAAAATCCTACTACATCCCGACCGGCCCTGGCTCAACGAAGAGCCGCTTGAAATCAGCCGGGGCATATTCCTGGCCATCCGCGTCGATCAACACGTTCCTTGCACCCTCGTCCGCCAACCTGCGAGCCTGCTGGAGTGCTGCCATTGGGGTCTCCGACGTGGTGGAGACCGGCCCGATCTCGCCTTCGCCAGTGATGATAAAAATCATAGGTGCCTCAGTTTATAGGGTGACGGGTTGGGTCATGACGACATGGTCTACCACGATCCGAGGAGTATTCCATGGGTCGAGCCCCTTATTTGAGTAACCTCTGAAAAGACACAGTTCCGAGACGCTTCCGATAGTTCAGAAGCGTCTCGTATGAATTGGTTGCGGGATTTGAGACTCGGGATACCGTCATGAGACCCAAACAAGACACTTGAGGTCATTATGGCGGTCTACGGATATGCGAGAGTATCTCACGCCTCCCAAAGTCTGGATTTTCAGATCGATGCACTTCGTGCGGCTGGGTGCTCTGTCATCCGCTCCGAGAAGAAAAGTGCGACCACCCGAGAGGGTCGTGTCGAGTTACAGACCCTGCTCGACTTTGTGCGAGACGGCGACACCATCTGTGTGACCCGCGTTGACAGAATTGCGAGGTCCATTGCCGACCTTCAGGACATACTGCGGGTGCTCAAGTCAAAGGGCGTGGCCTTGAAAGCGACCGAGCAACCCATCGACACGTCAACACCTCTTGGCAAATGCATGCTGGACTTATTAGGAGTATTTGCAGAGCTTGAAACCAACCTACGTCGGGAGAGGCAGACCGAAGCCATCCGGCGCATCAAGGCAATCGACAGCACGAACGCACCTATCAGGGCCGTCCTCCGACGATCAATCCGGTCGAAATTCGTCTGCTACGAGACGAGGGTCATGGTGCTACAGCCATTGCCCAGCGCCTTGGGATCGGACGAGCGTCCGTATATCGGGTGCTCAAGACCGACATTCAGGGAAACGTAGACCAGTCGGAAGCGAGTGCAGCAACTCCGACCTGAGCATCGTCGGTCATAAATACCAGGATGAAGAAGTGCTGTTCCCAATCCCGCTGCGCCCGAACCGACTGTGCCGTCTGTACCCGCCGATATGCTGGCCAACTGGCGAATCGTATCCAAGCCTGTGCGACCGGGAAGTTGTTCGCCATCGAGATGGCGTTGCCATCACCAACATTGGCTGACTTCTGGAGCTTCCGCGTTGGAGCACGAAACTTCATTGATCACCGTAGGCGATTGGACTGCTGGTGGCACGAGTTCATGATGCAAGTCTGGCTTTGTCAGGACGGACGGGTACGTGGGGTTGGAAGCCTGGGATCATTGACTGCTACCGAGGTTCTGGAGGCTTTCCAGTCGCGCTGGCCCACGAGCATTCGGCCTCTGAGTTCTGAGAACCTACGATTGGAGATCGTGCAGATAGTCCGTCCCGGTTCGCTATCCTCGGCTGAGTTGTCGGCTCGGTATCAGTCCATGAAGCTGGCCATCTGGTCTCGGGGCGAGAGGAGAAAAGCAATTCCTCGATTAGAGCAGCCGCGATATGACCATGAGCCCATGCCTATCGTCTTCTGAGGCAGATTCCATGAAAAATCGCACCCTCATTTGGTCCTGGAGGTTCAGGGACGCTTTCGATATGGACTCTTATAAAGGTACTCAGTCCAAGCTACCATCACTGCCTGAGCAGTGCTCGCATCGCGGCACAGAACCTCGATCAGCCATCCGGGGACGACAGGCATTGAATTGCTATCGATAGTCTCGCAGGGGCCGTGACGTGACACAATCGACTTCATATCGTTCCACTCGGTCTTGAGCACATTCAGTCGAGCAATGTCCTGTGGCCGACTACGCTTGGCCGGATTTTCGGGCATGGGAAGTTCAGGATAATGCATTGATGTCCTCGATTGTGATTGTCGAGGTATTTATCCATTGAGAACCGGCGAGATACTGATCTACTGAGCGAGCGCTGCTGACAAGAGCTAAGCCTTCTCTACTCGCTCAAGTCGGCAGAGCGCGGCGGTGGGTTTACCTGTCAATCTCGCTACACGGCCCACTAATGGGAGAACCTCTCCAGGTTTCAGTTGAAGTTTATCGAATCGTCTTCCATGCATGCTGATGAAGCCAAACGTGTTTGTGGTTTCGCAAAGGATCACCACCAGCCTGATCATCTCGGGTGAGTTGTTCGTCAGGGTTCCGATTACGTTGAGGTAAACGGACTCGCCGTGTTGGCTGACAGGAACGATTTCATGAGAGACGTGCGCATCCATCTGGGAGGAGAGCCGCCATTTCTTCATGTCGGCATGGAAGAGGTCATCCCGTTCATACTCGAACCGAGGTTCGCAACTGAGGTTCACCAACTGATCCGATTTGGATTGCCATAGATATCCGTTAGGGACGAGTGGTAGTTTGACCCGCCTCGTCTCACCGGGAGCGATATGCCCAGCATACGCATGCTCGGTGTAGATACGGTCGGTCTTGTGCTCCACTTCCCGTAACTCCTCGGGCTCGTAGCTACACGTCGCAGAAACCCGATAGATTCGCGCGTTCGCATGGTTGGCTATCGTAAACTCGATCAAGCGTATCCCACCACTCGTCATCACGGCACGAGGGTTAATCAGGGACACGCGATCCTTCTGGAACGATGCGTAGGTGGCGTCCCGTTCCCCCTCACGGTTCCACCAATAGGCAAGTTCATTGTAGATGTAGAAGTACGCGATCAGCGGAAAGACAAAATACCAAAACCGGACGCTGACGCGTAGGACGCCGAATATTAGACGGAATACTACGCGGAGTACATAGTCGGTCAGCGCGCCAATGATGAAGCCTTTGATCGTCCATTCCAGTTGCTTCGACATTGGCACTCCTTGTTAGATCAGAGGAGGTGTTGTTCAAGCCGCATCTTCGAAGGTTGTGATATCGAAAATCTCGTCGAGAATGGCCTCGTCGCGGTCGAACACGCCAAGCCAACGCGCCAGTGGGTTCCAGCGGCTGATCTCGTCATGGTGGGCGTAGATCAAGACCCCGGAAGCTCTCAGCTTTTGAAGGATCGCTCGTCGGGTAGCGGAGGTCGGGCGAGCATTTCGCGGCCCGTAAATCTTATCGAAGCAGGCCCAGCGGCCCTCACTCAACGCGGTAAGCTCAATGATTGCCGGGGATGGCTGATACTCCACATAGCATGTGCGCCCCAGCGCAACTTCCCCAAACCGGCTTCGGAGGCAATTGCGATATTCCAGGGCCTTGGCGCGGATCGTCTCTGATGAGGTGAGAGGGACGAAAGCCTTATCAAGTCCAGGCAGGGTTACGGGGAACTCCGTCGCGCGCTTGACCTGAGATTGTAACCAAATGTGCAAGTTGGAGTCGGGTTGGAGGGACTTGATCGAGGTGACGAGGTCTTCAGAGGTCATCTGTGGCGAAAGATGTTCGACCAACCTAACAGCGGTCGAGAATCTGGCTACGTCATTTGGATCGAGGTGCTCGACCAATTCCTTTAGAATGAAAGGCTCGTCAATTCGCAAGAGCGTGGTTAGGTGGGCCGACGTGATCTTCGGCAGTTGCGCCAGGACCTTCGCTCTCACGCGGTGTTCCGGCTCTGTCAGCAGACTCATCAAGTCGCCATAGGAGTCTCGTGGCAGTGGATCGTCTCCGAGACGCTTAAGGACTCCGAGTAGGCCATCCACGGGTCCGTAAGCCGCGTGAAGCAGATCGCGAATTCGACGACATGCAACAAGGGCGTGGCTGATTACCTGAAGAGGTGTGGCATCCGAGCGGCATCCGTCCAGGTTCAGATTGCGGATGTTTGCAGCTATTAAATCTTGTGAGGTCCAACTGAGAGAAGCGAGTACCAAGAACATGGTTTGGCGACGCAGCAGGCTCGCCGAGAGGGCGGTGTAGAGCGTCCCATGATGAACTTTATCGGCATCTGCAAGGGCTCCAAGTGCCCATCCCTCGATAGGACGGAATCCTCTTGGTTGCTTTTCTTGATCGCTATCCATGGAAACTCCCGTAGCCGCATCTATGCAGCGAGGCTCTCACGAAGCGGGAATCGCGCAACCAGTATCATCCGGATTTGGGAATGGCTCTACCGATGCCGTCCTGTGTTGCCATATAGGATGACACCTTGACAGTTCAGCGGGCTTCTCCTGGAACTCCAGATAACTTGTTCTTATTATGTTCTTGGCTGGCCAGGAGAGGAGCATGGTGGAACGGCTCTCCGAGTACCCGTGGGTAACCGTGAGGATCGCTTGCAACGTATGCCATCGCCGGGGCGAGTATCGTCTCGCCCGCCTCGCGGCCAAGTATGGCTCGGAGATTCCTCTCGACGAGTTTCTCGATAAGGTAGCGCATGACTGTCCTTGGCGAGGATGTTCTCGGGACCGGCGAGCCGGAACGGACACTCCAGACTGTGGAGCCTACTTCTTGGATTGGGACCGTCCACCAAAGCCCCCTGATCTGCCGCCGTCCAAGCGAAAGCTCCAGGTGATCAGAGGCGGGAAACCATAGGCCGAACTACCCTCTCCCTACGAAATGGCCTCTGGGTAATCTTTAGCGCTTGAATCTGCCGGATTGCATTTGTTCGCTTAGCTGCCTTCCATCGGGAGTGGCCAAGGATTTCGGATTAGCCTTGGGATTCCTTCCTCCGGACTTGCTTCACGAGCATCCGATAAAGGGCTGTGCGGCACTTCGATAGAGCCTACGGTATCTACCCAATCAAATTGCGGGCGAAGCGAAAGATTTGATGCAAGGTCTGGGAGCGGGATTAGGATTGAACCTTCTATGATGACATCTTCCTGTGAAGGCAAAGACGGTTCAGCCGGTTCCGAGGGTGGAGGTATGAGTGCGGCGATTGGAAAACTTGGTTCAGCAGGCTCTGGCGGCGGTGGCAACGCCGCTTCTATAGGCACCTCTGGCAGGACAGGCGCGTCAGGCTCCAGCGGAGGCGGCAGTTCGATGGTTAGCGAGGCGGAAGGGAATGTCGGCTCAGCAGGTTCTGGTGGTGGAGGCATCAGTGCGGCAAACGGGAAGTTGGATTCGTCAGTCTCCAAGGGCGGCGGAAGCACAGTAGCCATAGATGGGTCGGGCGAGGTTTGGGCTTCCGGTGGCTGTTCGGATGCTTGCGGCGGCTGAGCTTCAGACTCTGGCGGCTGCTCTGGCTTCACGCTGGAGCTTGGAGTGATCTGACGAGGGCGAACAGCCGAGGGCCTTCTGGCATCCTCTACCATCGTTGCAGCCTGACGCCTCACCTCCACATTATTCGGCTGTGGCTTGGGTGCAGCTTTCGGGGAAGTTGGCTGGGGTATATTGCCCGAATTCACGATTCTTTCAGCGCAAGACGCGGTGATCCAACTCAAAGCAAAGACGGTAAGCACCCCAAACTTACGCATGCCTCGCGATCTCCCCTGATCTGCTCATCAGGTTAGCAGAACAGAGCATGCGAAGGAGGTCCAGCCTCACATTGCGCAGTGATGAAGCAGAGAAGCTTGTGGAAACAGTTGCGGTCTTGATAAACCGGCATACGATCCTCGCCACCGGACCATCCTTGGAACATGCGGTCGTTCTGGAACCCCGCTATCCAGGGCACCGCACCTCTGATCGCTGACCTATGGGCTCTCGGTCCTCAGTCTCCGTCCTCTTCTGGCAAGAACTCTGGCTTCAAAATATCCCGAGCGCGTTGGCCACCCTGTCGTTCTAAACCCTCAACCTGCCGAAGAAGCTGTGTCGCGAGTGTGGCTTCGCGCCGGAAGCCTTCATCACCGGGATCGCTGCCCAGGCGCAGTTGCATGTCGCGGGCTCTCGCCTCTAAGGCTCGTCTGAGGACGCTCAACTGCTCTTGATCGAGTTCGAGCAACATCATTACCAGCAGAAGCAATTCATTCTGGGATTCCAGCCTTTAGCAATCCTTCTATGAACATCTCACCATGAGCAAACTGGCTCATGTTCTTTCGGACTACACTCACACGATAGGGAGCGCCTGCGATCTGATCACGATTCCGTAGGTACGTCTGCGCCTCCTCCACAAGCCCGAGATGGCCGCAGCAGGTGATGAGACAATTGTAGTGAGTAATGAAGTCGGGATAACCTTTTATGGACCTGCGGAGATAAACAACAGCTTCCGGAAACCTCCGCAATGCCATCAAAGCCAGCCCATGAAAGACGGTGTAGAGTCCGGCGAATGTGTCCAACGGGCTCATCCGGAGCGCGTGACCTGTCTCCGATACAGCCTCTTCAAACTTTCCAGCACGGACAAGAGCAAGGCCATACATCGTGTGCCCCAAGGCCCAGTTCGGGTGAGCACTGAGCGCAGTGCGGAATTGCTCCAAAGCCCTGACGTGGTGCCCTGATCCACTGAGCGCCAATCCTATGATCATACGAGCCCAAGGTTCATCAGGGTCAAGCGCCAGTGCGCGCTCGGCCAGTTCCTCAGCCTCCTTATAGAGATCGGTAATGGTGGCTCCGTCTGAGTGCCACTGATTGAAGGCTTCCCACCACTTAGCCCAGGCCAGGATGGCATAAGCTCGGGCATAGGATGCTTCCTTACTGATGGCGAGGGTAAGAAGGGCTTGCGCCTCCTGGTTTGCTTTCAGATCAACCTTGTTGATGAGGGTGAGAGCCCGAACGACAAGGCCCCAGGTCGCAATGCTTTCTGGAGGTTGATTGATGAATCGTAGGCTCTCCTCTGCGTAGAGATGAGGCTCGATGGTGGCGACAACATTTTGGGTGATCTCGTCCTGCACGGCGAAGACATCTTCAAGTTGCCGGTCATACTTATCGGCCCAGATGTGCTTGCCGGTTACCGCGTCGATCAATTGGCCTGTGACGCGGATACGTTTGCCAGAAGCCCTGACACTTCCTTCCAGCACATAGCGGACGCCCAACTCGCGAGCGACCTGTCGCACATCGACGGCCTTGCCCTTGTAGGTGAAGGTCGAGTTTCGGGCGATGACAAATAGCCACTTGAGTCGCGAGAGGCCAGTGATGATGTCCTCGGTCATCCCGTCCGCGAAGAACTCCTGCTCGGGATCAGGGCTCATGTTGGTGAAAGGCAGGACGGCGATAGAGGGCCTGTCAGGCAAGTGGAGCGTTTTCACCTCTGCCATTCCATTTGCGGCAGGCGAGGTTACCTTGATGGCATAGGCACGGACGGGCTCCTCAAAATTCTTCACTGTCTGAAGGCCAAGATCGGTAAAGGCCAGAGGCAGGGGCTTTCGTACATAGCTATACGTAGCTTCCGAGATGCAAATGCCACCCGGATCGGCAAGGCCCTCCAGCCGAGCGGCAATGTTGACTCCATCGCCCAAAAGGTCATTGCCCCGGACCATCACGTCACCGACGTGAACCCCAATCCGGAACTGAAGGTGACACTCCTCAGGAGCATCTTGGATGGCCTGGGCGAGGGTCTCCTGTGCGCTTACGGCACATTGGACGGCATCTACGGCGCTTGGGAACTCGGCCAGAACACTATCGCCAGCGGTGTTGGCGATCCGTCCGCCATGCTCAGTGATCAGCCGGTCCATGATCTCACGATGGGCCGTCAGAGTGCGAAGCGTCCCGACCTCATCCTGTTCCATGAGGCGGGAATAGCCTGCCACATCAGCCGCGAAGATGGCTGTCAGTCTGCGCTCGATCCTATGCTCCTGTCGATCCATGGGACCCTCGGTGCCGTTCTGGGGCAGAGTGTGCCGCTGGGCAGATGGGGTGTCCAGCATTCGTCTATGCTCATCTTCCAGCGGTTCCTACCAGCGCCGTCTATAGGAAACCGCTGCTATCCTATAGCTTGTCAGTTGAGCGACACCCTCCATCCAGGTCGATCTTTCCGGCAACAAGCTCTTGGAGCCTCCATAATCCACGATCATGGATGCCGTGCTCTTCAAGATGAGTGA
>NZ_JBWBEW010000034.1:0-56108 GCF_056148915.1 Microvirga sp. jy35
GATGGTCCCGGGCAGGGATATGCGCTGTGGAAGCAGGGCCTCACCTTCCGGCCTGATTGGGAGCATGTCATCACGCCAGTGGTCGACTTTGCCCTGAGCCGCGAGGGTGTCGATCCAAAGAGGATCGCGATCCAGGGCATCAGCCAGGGCGGCTACTGGGTTCCCCGCGCCGTGGCTTTCGAGAAGAGGATCGCTGCGGCCGTTGCCGATCCGGGTGTGGTCGATGTTTCCGCCTCCTGGACCGCGACATTGCCGCCGCCGATGCTGGAACTCCTGAGGGCTGGCCGCAAGGACGAGTTTGACGGGTACCTGGCCCGGTCACTTGATCCCACCACCAAAGCCGCCCTTGTCTTTCGCATGAGGCCCTACGGCGTAACCTCGTACTACGATGCCTTCAGGGCGAGCATGGACTACAGCCTCTTCGATGTCATCGGGCAGATTGAGTGCCCCATGCTCATCACCCAACCGGTCAACGAGGCCTTCTGGCCCGGGCAGTCGCGCCGGCTCTATGACCTGTTAACCTGTCCCAAGACCCTGGTGTCCTTCTCAGTGGCCGACGGGGCAGACCTGCACTGCGAGCCGAAGGGCTACGGGCTCAGGGACCTGCGCGTGTTCAACTGGCTTGACGCGGCACTGAGATAACCACCCTCTGGGAGCAGACCTACAGATGGGTATGCACTTCGGGGCGAGTGACGAGGCGCGCCACGAGCAGATCGCACCGGTGATCTCAAAGCACAGCAGTCCTTGCTGAATGTCAGCTTGAGGTCAACCTGAGCCCTCAAGTGAGATCGCGTGAAGGTCCCCTCGCAGTTCCATTGCGGAAGTACGGCTAAGGTCGGCCCAGTGCCATCAAGAGACATTAGCCTCCACAGCGCATCGCTCCCGATGATGGCGGGATCGAAGTCTGGGCAGCAACTCATGCAACGTCCTGCCGGCCTGCCACTTTGCCGGAAAGCACCAGTTCGGCCGCATCCACCGCCGATGAACCTATGATCGTGGTCCTCTTCCCTCAATACTTGAGTTGGTGATGGCAGGCGCGGCCGTCCGATCCGGCCCGTGGGTTCACTCGGCGGCAGGCGCGATCGAGACCGGATCCGTTGCCGTGGCCTGTGGCAGCGTAGGCACTTCGCACCCTGTAGCGCAGCAGCGTCCGGGCTGTGAGGAGACGAAAATGAGATCTCTTCCCCTCTCCTCCTGGCCCGAAAGCGATCAGAAAGCCTGGGCCCAAGCATCTCAGTCGACCGTACGAGTGCGGCTCGGTGGACGCGCAGCACATTTGAGCCAGGACACACGCGATGATCTGCAGCGGCGATATGGTTACTTCCTGCAGGCAGAGAAAGAAGCTGGCTTTCTTAACTGCTCAGCGGTGGCCGGCTCCCACGTGCGACCGGACGCAATCGAGAGGTTCTTAAGCACAGTATCGACCCAGTGGAAAAGCTACACTGTTGATATGACGATATATAAATTGCGGAGGATGGCCGAGATCTTGGATCCCCACCACGCGCTTGATTGGCTGGAAGACATTGAGTTTGACCTACGCGCAAATGTGGAAGCCAGAATACGCAACGAGAACTTCACGTCCGACCAGTTGCTGGAGGTCGGCGAGACCCTCTTCCGTGAGGCGGAGAATGCGAGCCACCTCACCCCTAAGGAGAGAGCCGTTCTGGCCCGAAATGGCCTTATGATTGCACTCCTGGCCGTCCATCCGATCCGGCATAAGAACCTCGCTCAACTGACCCTGAGTAAGAGCCTCCGTAAGATTGACGAGCGGTGGTGGATCATTCTCGAAGCGGTTGAGACAAAAGGCCGGCGGGCCGATGAGCGACAGGTGCCTGAGTATCACACGCCCTTGGTGGACCGGTACCTGGCAATCTTCCGCCCGATCCTCATTGCGCAAAAAGCGCGCGAGACGGGAAAGGTCGAGGAAGCTGCTATAGCCTCTGAGGTTCAGCCGGCAGGGCCGCTGTGGATCTCGCGGGCGGGCGATCCCCTTACCTACCCTGGAGTCGGCGCAGCGATCACTGAGACCACCGGAGCCGTCCTTGGCCAACGTCTCGGTCCTCATGCTTTCCGCCGGGCGGCTAAGGCCACTGTGACATTCTTTGGCACCGCTAACCCACGTATGATCCAGGGAGTGCTTCAGCATCAGACCTTCAGGACGGGCGATGATTATTACAATACGAGCCCGTCTCATCGGGCCGCTCTCGAGCTTACTGCGATCGTGAGAGCATTGATGCAAACTGGCTAGCGTTTGGGGCTACACACGGCTATGCGGGTAACGAGCTTGGTTCTCAGATAGGTATAATTACCGGATGCAAGATCCTCCCGTCGATTGCATACTCTCTAAACGGCGATAGGCATGATCTGGGACAAGTCGTGTGAAAGATCTCAAATCTAGGCCCGCTAGATCACAACACGGGCCATCGGACTCTTGTGCTTGCATGCGGCGTGCGGCTGTCGGCTTCGGATGTTCAAGGAAGAAGCGCCCCGCGCTCCTGCGTACATGAAATGGGCGGCCCTATTGGACCGCCCATGTTCTCCCGGAAATACGTGATCGTTAGCGGATGACCTGCACGATCTTACGGCTGCTCGGCTCGACCAGCACGGGGGTGTTGTTCACCACCGTATAGCGGTAGCCCTTCACCTTGTACTCGGCAGGCACCTCGTAATAGGTCACGCCGGACTCAGGCAGAACGGCACCCACACGAACCTCTTCCTTGTAGGTGTAAGACGGAGCCTTCTGGGTCGTCACATATGTACGGAACTCCGGCTGCTGCTGATCTGCGATGCCGCCCACGATAGCGCCTGCGACGCCACCCACCGCAGCGCCGACGGGACCGCCGACAACCGCACCGCCAACCGCGCCGGTAGCAGCACCTGCCGCTGCGCCGCCGGATTGAGCAAAGGCGGCTGCGGGGGCAAGGGACGCAAGGACAGCACCAGCGAGAAGGATCTTCTTCGACATGGATAAACTCCTGAAGTATAGCTGCGGGCTTGTTGCCCGTTGTGAATTTAACGCGGCCGTTTCAATGTAGTTTCAAGCCTACGCAAATTAATAATAAGGTATTAATAAGTATTCATCGAAATGAACGCTGCATGAATGATGCAGCTATCGGATTACAAGATTAAGCGCGGCAGCTCCGAGGAAGCGTGTCATCGATATTCTCGAACTTGCGAAGCGCCATGGGGAAATGCCATGACGTACTTTGGCAAAATCGACCGGAGCTATCTGTGAGATATTGGTCGCCGATGCACCAGTGGCGGCTTAGCTGTCAAATCCGGCCAGCTAATAACAGTGCCCGGCAGAGCGACAGCTAACCAAGATCTCGGCGATCATCTTCAACTTAAGGCCGCCCTAAGTGGCAGCAATGTGTGTGTAAGATAGAAAGCACGCCATTCATTTCGGGCATGGTGACGATGGCGTGTCAGATGTACATGGTACAGGGTACTGGCTCGCACCACACGTTCTAGGATCTCAGCCGTTCCGCACGTTGCGGATCACACATCAGGTGCGCTTTCATTCGACGCTCTAGCCGCTGAAGTTTGCGGATGTGCGGCTCCCGCTCCTGCTGATAGTTCCTCTCACACTCGGCCCATAGGTCCTGCGTTTCGACACTCGCTTCTGTCCAACGCCGCAGCCGCTCGCGGTCGGCTTCAAAGCGCCGCTCAATATCCGCCAAGGCTGCAAGGGTTTGCTGCGTTTCGGTGCGTAAGCTGTCATGCGTAACCAAAGCCAGCATGGCAAACTCGGTGGCGCGACGCGCGAGGGCTCGGGGTGTCATGATTACACCTCGGCTGGCGGTTCCGGCAAGGGCATCCATCGGGTCGCGACAACAACCCCATGACTGGTGTCAACCCAGATCCGTCGATACGGCGACCAGCGCCCAATTACGCGGTCGTGCCATTGCGTGAAGATCAGCACAGGAGTGCCATCCTGGGGTGCTGTCTCCATAGACTGCCACCGCATTCTAAGACTCCTGCGAGTGCAGCCGCCTTTCAAGTTGCTGAAGCAGAGCAGAAAGGCGTTGGGGCAACGCCTGATCGACTGTATCCTGATAGTGAGAGCGCAGATCACGCGCGATGCCAGCCCGTAGCCGGTCATCCCAGAACTGCGGGTTCAAGGCATTGTTCTCGTCTCTGCTTGAAAGCTCTCGGGTAATAAACTGCATGATACAGCCTCAGGTAATGTCTCTGATCCACCGACGCCGCCCCAGAAATCAGTCAGGTCAATATTAACGTAGGTTAACAACCTGTAACGAAGTCGTGAGTTTCAGCTAAGCAGTAGTTAAATGGAACTTAGAATGTGCAGGCTGGGTGAGTTAGCTTTGCAAAATGAAGCTGATAGAAAAATATACCCCGGAAGCTAAGAATATGTACTTAAAGACAAGCGCCTATTTTATCCAACGAGTCAGACGCTCTGAGGTGCTGCGCACTATCTGCGAACTGCCTTGAGCTCCCACCCGAACCGGAAGGCAGATGAGCTTTGCTAATCGCACTTCTCGCTTTCATAGTGGGCAACTTGCTGAGCGACATGCTCGATTAATGCTTCCATTGCTCCAACATCATGCTGGACCACTCCATTGCGGGTGATCCGCAATCGCGGGCTTGGATCTTTGTCGCGGGTCGCAATGCGAACGAGGGTCACGCAGCCGGAAAACAAGGCCGCCGCGCCTTCACGCACCTGCTTGAACAGGAGTTCGGCGCGAGGATCGAGTGCGCCGCCGCCAACCTTGATGCGCAGACCAGCCAGATGTGGACGGGCATTCCAGTGAATTTCGACGATGTCAGTCACAGGCACCAAATCAGATCGTTACATGCTTGGCTAACGGCCAAGGTTAAAGATCAGTTCCAAGGCAACATAAGGAACCAAGTCCTGCGGCCTCCCGTTTCCGCATCCATGAAGCCGCGTGGACCCCTTCTGAACCAGCCCACCATCCTTCTCGTTGAGGATGAGCCACTCGTGCGAGCCACTCAAGTTGACATCCTGCGGGAGGCCGGATTTTGGGTGCTAGAAGCCCAGGATGCCGACGAAGCCTTCGAGACCCTAAAACGACGGGTGGGTGTCAGCGTCGTACTGACGGATGTTAACATGCCGGTTCGCTCGACGGCTTCGAGTTCTCGCGGCTGGTCGCACAAGGTTGGCCGGAGGTCGGGGTGCTTGTCATTTCGGGCAAGGCATTCCCCGATGAAGGTGATCTTCCGCCATCGGCAGTGTTCATTCCCAAGCCGGTCTACCCTGATACCCTAACTGAGCAGATCGCGGCCCTGATGACCAGATCAGTGGTGACCTAAGCCCCATCGCTCGTGTACGACGTTGTGGTCAGCCTCATGCTTGAACGAGGACAGGCTTGATGCCCTATGCCCTTCATAAGCTCGCTCCGGGGAGCTACGACCTTAAACTCGACGGTGCCCTCATTGGTGACGTCGTGAAGAACGGGCCGAGAGCGGCGACGTGGACAGCGGAACTGCTGAACGATGTTCCGCCCGAGACAATGCCAGCTCCCTTCACTAAAACTGAACACAAGTTCCCCACGCTCGATGCTGTTCTCGCGTGGCTCGGAGGCGCGGAAATCAGGGAAGACAACTGAATAGAGCCAATCGGGCCAGCCGAGTCAGGTCATGTGAAGACGGCCTATGCCAGATTTGGCTGGGGAGCCAGAAAACGCACGGTGCACGTTGTGCCAGGAGCGCGTGGTTGAGCGTAAGAGCTTCGAAGAGACCCTACGCCATCTTTTCTATGAGCCCCTTCTGCGGCGCGGGGGCTGTATCCTCCGTAGATCGGTTCGTGGTACTCGTCCGCTCATTGAGGTCCGACCTTCCCCCTGAAGAACGCGGCCTAATCTCTCGATGAGCCGGTCTTTCATGCTGCGACCTCGTTCGATCACCGGGCACCTTCGCCTCTATGCCCTGGCGCTCACCTTTCCGATCCTGCTCGCGAGCAGTTTCATCGGATGGGCTTACCTGCGCCAAGAGGGTCAGCGCATCAACAGCTTGGCTGAGCGGCAGGTTCAAGCCGTCGCCTTACAGATCGACAACCGCCTTGCAGCATTCCAGGCCAGCCTCAACGTGCTGTCGGCCAGCCCCACGCTGCTCGAAGGCGACATGGACGACTTTCGCTCTCGGCTTGAGCAGACAGACCATCCACCAGACGTGTGGTTCACAGTTCGGGACGAGAATGGCCAACAACTACTCAACACGAGGACGCCCCGTGGAGCACGCCTGCCCGCCTTTCTAGGGCGTGGTGACCCCGTGATCTTCACCGAGGGGCGTCCCTATACATCAGATCTGATCTGGGCACCGGTTACCAGCCAGTGGGCGGTTACACTCTCTGTTCCGGTTCGGGTGCCTGCCGTCACGGGCAAGATCAGGTTTGCGCTCACAACGGGTGTCCCAGCCGCCTACTTCAGGAAGCTTCTGGATGATGTGCCGCAAGGATGGATCGCCGCGATCAATGATCGCGAGGGTAAAATCCTGGCCCGGTCCAAGGCTCATGATCAATCCGTCGGTAAACCGATGGCGCGGAGTGGATGGGAGATCACGAAGGATGTGCCTCCCGGCCAGGGCGGTCTCTGGCAGGACGTATACACCTTGGAGGGAACAAAGGTCGTTGGCGCATACTATCGCATGGAGAGCACCGGCTGGCTGATCGGTGTCTCAGCCCTGCCCGAGGTCTATGAAGCACCACGCCGCAACATCATCGGCATCGGCCTGACCCTTCTTTCGATGGCTCTGCTGCTGGCTCTGGCCCTCGCGTCTCTCATGGGGCAACGGATCACCAAAGCCATCAATGTCTTGCAGGTTAAAGCGGCGGCTATGCGCGACATGAAGGTGATCGACGTTCCCAGCACGTCTTTGGACGAAGTGAACACAGTTGCCGCGATCATGCGGAACACAGCGCAAATGCTTCGCAAGCGTCAGGACCAACAGACCATTCTGATTCAGGAATTGAATCATCGGGTGAAGAATACGCTCACCACGATTCAGGGAATCAGCCGGATGACGATCAGGAACTCGCATGACATGGCTGCCTTTGAGCAAGCCTTCTCTGCACGCTTATTGGCCCTCTCAAGCACACACAACCTGCTGACTGAAGCGGCATGGTCCGGGGTGGAATTGCGCGAACTGCTGACGAAAGAATTGGAGCCCTTTCGGGGCGGGTCACACTTGTTGCTGAACGGTCCTGCCGTCAATCTGACGAGTAAAGTGGCTATCGCGCTCGGGATGGCCATTCACGAAATGGCGACCAATGCGACCAAGCACGGAGCCTTCCAGGCAAGCGGAGGAAGCGTCAGGATCAGTTGGGCGGTGTCGGACCGGTACCTTACGCTCAAATGGCAAGAGAGGTGCGCCCATCCAATCGTTTCACCGTCACGTCAGGGCTTCGGATCCCGCCTAATCCAGCAAACGATCGTCCGTGAACTTCAGGGCACCGTTGACACGATCTACAACTACGATGGCCTGCAAGCTACGTTCACGATCCATTTGAGCGTTGATGACAGTATCAAGGATCAGGCCGAGGCAGGTGTCGATATGGAGCCAGCCTGAGCTTGCGATACCCAACGCATATCGAACTTGGTCGCGCCTCATGATCATCAACACGGCGCAACAAAGAGGATTATTGCTTCGACTTCCCTAGCACCATCTATTCGGCATCGACTTGGATTGTGCCGATCCTTATTGCCATAACCTTCCATGAAGCGGCACATGCTTATGCCGCCTGGAAACTAGGGGACGATACAGCGCACGGTCTGGGCCGTGTCACATTCAACCCGCTGAAGCATGTGGATCCTTTCGGAACGATCCTAATTCCCGCCCTTCTCTTCCTGACCAAGGCACCCTTCTTGTTTGGGTGGGCAAAGCCCGTTCCAGTTGCCTTCGGGCGTTTGGGCCATCCACGCCGCGACATGGCGCTTGTCGCCATGGCGGGTCCTCTGACGAATGTGGCGCTGGCCTTTCTTCGGCTGCTCTTCTTCGAACTGTCCCGCTGCTGCCGGAGGCAATAGCACCCTGGCTCGTGAAGACGCTTTATCAGTCGATCCTGCTAAACCTGATACTGGCGATCTTCAATATGCTTCCCCTACCACCTCTGGACGGAGGCCGAGTCGTCTTGAGCATTCTGCCCAACTTACTGGCAAAGCCATTCGCAAAGCTGGAACGGTTCGGTTTCCTTATTCTGCTTGGGATCATCTTCCTTCTGCCGATGCTTGGCAGACAAATCGGAACCGACCTAAACCTCTTCGGGTGGGCTGTTGATACTCCGCTCCGAGGGCTGACCCCGTTCTTCCTAGCAGTAGCAGGGCTGGCTCAATAGCGTCCGCAGAATATGGGTGGTCCATGTGAGATGCCGACCGACCATGTGGTAGTTCGGCCCTCATGGATTGAGCTAACATCGAACACATCACGAGGCGTATGCGGGCTCGTGGCGCTTAGTGCTTGAGATCTTTGGGGTCTTTGGCAGGGTAGACATTGGGACCTGCGGGCGGGTTCGATGAGCCGGTTGTTCCCGTCGTTGTCGGTCCTGTGGTCGTTCCCTCTGTGCGGTTCACTCCGACCACGTCAGAGGCTGTTGTCGCAGCTCGTTTCTTCTTCATAAAATACCAGACCGCAGCAGCGATGATCGCCAGCAGAACCAGAAGCCACAGCCACCCTAGTCCACCGCCATCATCAGTGGCTGGAGGTGGCGTTGCGGGCGCTGGCGTCCCGGTGGTCTGCGCGTAAGCGGTTGAAGACACAAACAGGAAGGCCAAAGCGGGAATGCTCTTCATGGGATTTTCCTCCGAACCAGCAAAATAAACGGACTTTGAGCCCTCAATCGCAGGACCATTGCCGGCTCTCGGAGGCTGACGATCTTTCACAAGCGTGCTACTCGCTCTGATAGCTGAGGAGCTTGAAGTTGAAAGGGGTCAGGACCAAGACCTTGGCAGATCGGGCAGGCGCAGCCCGGCAGAGTTTAGCCGCTCTGCTGAAGACGCTCGGCCAAGAGTTGCTTAGCCCGGTCGGCGCGCTGCTTTTCTTGCTGTTGAGCTTCGCGAAAGAAGGCGGCGAGATCCTGATCGCCTCCAGCATCGCTGGCATACTGCTCGTACAGGTCTGCCCCTTGGAGAGCATGGTAGAGAACGCTAACGAGATTGTAGGTGGCGTCTTTGGTGCCGGTGGTGTCGGCCATGGTAAGCCTCCTCTGCTGACGAAGACACTGGCGCAATACTTGGCTGCCAGGAAGGTTCCCTTACGTCCCACATCGTCGCTACAGCCGCAGCCAATTGCCTACGAGAGCAACACAAAGCAGGTTTGAAGCTGAAGTGGAACCCACCTGAAGCGTAACCGTTAATCATGGCTTTGCCATTGTCCCAGCAAGGGAGCCCTGCATGGGTGAGAAACCACGTTGTCGCGTCCTGATTGTCGAGGACGAAGCTATGATTGCCATGCTTGTCGAGGATATGGTGCTCGACTTCGGCAGTGAGGTCGTTGGACCTGCGGCTAAAATGGACGATGCAATCAATCTAGCGCGGTCTGCTGTACTTGACGCGGCCATTCTTGATGTAAACGTCAATGGATCGGTGATCTTCCCGGTGGCAGACATCCTGACCGAGCGCGGCATTCCCTTCATCTTTGCGACTGGATACGGATCGACGGGACTTCCCCCTCGCTTCCGAAGCAATCTAACTCTGCCTAAGCCCTTCAGCTACCAGTCTCTGGCAGAGGTATTGCGCGATGCCCTTGCCAACCAGCCATGCCATACCGAGGCAGCCTGAGTTCGACGCTCACGTCGCCCGCCAAGCGGCTGACGGATGCACAGGCATCCGACCAAGGCTCAAAAATCTCCCGCAAGATCTCAGTGCATCGGTTGATTCATTCTCCCGCCGCACAATAACCAACGCCGCTGTAGGGGGGATACTAGCCTTGCGCATGCTCCGCATTGACGCTTCAACGCCTGGTTGGCGTCTATGACTGACGCGACCTTGGCAGCCGCGCCGCCTGTCATGGCCCCTGAGGCAGCCGACCTAGCTGCTCTTGCCGAAAACCTTCCACACCTTGCTTGGATCGCAGCCGGTGACGGTCGCCCGTTCTGGTATAACCAAAAATGGTATCGCTACACCGGAACAACTCCTGACGTAATGCTCGGCCAAGGTTGGCAATCCATTCATGATCCGGCTGCTTTGCCCGAGATCCTTCAGCGTTGGCAGGCTGCCACTGAGGCAGGTGAGCCTTGGGAGATGACTATTCCACTGAAAGGCGCAGATGGCCTCTTCCGACCTTTTCTGACTCGCGTTCAACCATTCAGAGACGGCCAAGGGCGGATCACTCGCTGGTTCGGAACAAATACCGACATCTCTGAGCAGCAAAGGATTGCCAACATCCTTTTGGAAGAGAAGCGACATCTTGAGACCCTGAACCGAACCATGGCAGAAGTCTCTGCCGAGCTTAACCTTGAAAGACTTGTTCAGATCGTCACGGACGCGGGAGTAAGCCTTACAGGAGCACGCTTCGGTGCGTTCTTCTACAATATCACAGATGCGCGCGGAGATGCCCTGACGCTCTATACGATCTCTGGCGTGCCACGGGAGAACTTCTCCAAGTTCCCGAACCCGCGCGCGACCCATGTGTTCGCACCTACCTTCAATGGCGACGGCCTTATCCGATCCGATGATATCCTCACCGATCCACGATATGGGCAAAATGCCCCTTACCACGGAATGCCTGAGGGCCACCTCCCGGTGAGAAGTTACTTAGCCGTCCCCGTGAAGTCGCGATCAGGCGAGGTGTTGGGAGGCTTATTCTTTGGCCATCCTGAGCCTGCGCGGTTCACTACACGACATGAGGAGTTGTTGGTCGGCATTGCGGGGCAAGCAGCTATCGGCATTGACAACGCCCGCCTCTATGATGCGGCCCAGAGAGAGATTGCCGAGAGGCGGGAGGCGGAAAAGCACCGAGAGCTTCTGATCAACGAGTTAAATCACCGGGTCAAGAACACTCTGGCGACGGTTCAATCCGTTGCAGCACAGACCCTCCGGACGAGCGCCGTTGAAACTGAAGTCCGCGAACGGATTGATGCGCGCCTCATCGCGCTCTCAGACGCTCACAACCTCCTGACAGAGCACAATTGGGAGGGGACTACACTCGACAGGGTGGTGGAGATGGCGCTGCGAGCGCATCGGAGTGATCGCGAGGAGCGGTTTGAGGTCAGCGGACCAGAGGTCCACCTGTCCTCTAAGACTGCTTTAGCCATAGCAATGGCACTTCATGAACTCGCTACCAATGCAATCAAGTACGGTGCCCTGTCGAACGAGTGCGGAAAAGTGAGCCTTCATTGGCAGGTCGAACAAGCAGACGGGCAGCAAAGACTTCATATGGTCTGGTCTGAGCAGGGCGGGCCAGAAGTCACGCCACCAAGGCGTAAGGGCTTTGGTACGCGCCTTATTGAGCGTGGACTGGCAGCAGAACACGGCGGGTCGGTCCAGCTTTCCTATCCAGTGAGTGGGGTGACTTGCATCATTGATACCCCTTTACCGACAATCGCTTCCCGAGAGTTTTGAGACGATGGGCCAGAGTACAAAGCCACGACGGGTGCTAATCGTGGAAGATGAAGTCATGGTCGCGATGTACGTCGAAGACCTGTTGATTGAACTTGGCTTCGATGTTGCAGGGATGGCAACAAGCTTGGATCAGGCACTGCCGCTTGCACAGGTCGGTGACTTCGACTTCGCCGTTCTTGATGTCAATCTCGATGGGCGGCTAAGCTTTCCTGTTGCTGACGTGTTGCGGCAGCGCGGCATCCCGTTCCTGTTCGCCAGTGGCTACGGCTCAAAAGGGTTCATCGATGGCTATCGCGACGCCGTTCGCATCCAGAAGCCGTTCTTGGGTCAGGACTTGGCCCAAGCCATCGCGAAGATCGCGCATTGACGCCTTAGCTTTTGTCAGGACTTTTGGTTTGGATTCGGCATGCCCCGGTACTATTTTCACGTCCACGACGGCGACGGTCTCGACCGAGACCATATAGGGACGGAGTTGGCCAGCATCCATGATGCCCGAACCGAGGCTGTGTCTGTGGCCTGCGAGCTTTGCCACTTGTGGGATGACCTTCCGCCCGGAGCACTCAACAAGATGGCTGTCGAGGTTACTGATGAAACCGGTCAGACCGTGCTGATCGTTTCTTTCCCGGTGGCCACTGGACAGGTGGATTGACACGCCGCGCGACGGCTTGCACAAGCCCGTTTCGCAGCCCATCAGAAGCTCTGTAGTATCGCTTCGACAAGCCCGCGCCCGCTGCTGTGAGCGCGCTGCGATAATCCAGGCCGTATGGGCAATGACTTCAATAAACGGAGAAAGGGGGTTACCCCTCCCTCAGTCCTTCTTGAAGGCGTCTTTGATGGAATCCTTGATGCCGCCGATGGTGTTCTGAATCTTTCCTTCGGCCTGATCCGTCTTGCCTTCAGTCTTCATCTTGGAGTCACCGGTTACATTGCCGATGCCTTCTTTGACCTTGCCACCGATGTTCTTGGCGGAACCGTCAACCCGATTTTTATCAACCATAACTATCTCCTCAGTTGCTGGTTCAACGTGCAGTGAGTTGAGCCGTTCCTGCAGCATAAAACGCTGACGGGTGTATATGGCCCGATGCTGGAAAGAATTTTCAACACGGTCACGGAGTGTGGGGAGTTCATCACATAGGAGCCAATATAGGAACTATGATGCGCTGGCTTATGGCCCCCATGACCGTTCTGAAGGACACTCAGACGAAGGCGAACAAGGTCCCCATGTTCGTGATAGAGAGGGAAACAACGGTAACAGGGGTATCCAATGCTCTATCTATCCGTCCTGTGGACGGTCATCGGCCTTGCTGCCATTGCTCGCTCCTACATCCTACTCATGGGGGAGAATACCCCTGACGCGCGCCGTAAGACGGCCACGACCACCCGTGTGGCTGGTTTCACCTTAATCGTCGTTGGCGCGATTCAGATGCTGGTCTGGGTGTTCACAGCCTGAAGTAGGTTAATGTCGTGGCAAGGGAGGTCTGATACTGCCCCTTACCTATAGCAGACATCCCTCAACTCGCGTTCCTTCGCCCGAGAGGGGATAATCCAGACTGCATTGACGAAACTGGGCTCACGTCGTGGGCACCATGCCAACCGGATCACATTCCAGATCGCTGGGATGGCTCTCCATTTCTTGCGCGGGATGATCCTGCTGCGGAGAACGACCCCGATCAGAAGCAGAACGTTTCTCGTAAATTTTCACAGCTTGAGCCTCTGCGGCAAACCAAGGCTCAATACCAATTCGGCCAGTTCTGCGCCGATGGCGGAGGACTTAGAGCAGCGATAGATGTGCTCTTCGACGGTAACGCAACAAGCGCGTTCAACAAGTCTTCACGGTGGGTGGGCTTTTCAAGCCACGGCACCTCTTGCAGTTGGGACGGCACCCCAAGATGCCGGGCGTATCCCGAGTAGACGATGAACGGTACGCCGCGACTATGAAGCTCGCCCGCAAGCTGTGTTGCTGGGCCATCCCTGAGCATGAAATCCAAGATGGCGAGTTCGGGTGTGTTGTCCTTCAGCCATGCTTGCGCTTGCGCATTTGAGGTCAAGGTATACACCGCAAAGCCGACATCCTCAAAATAAGCCTCTAAGGACATGGCAATGAGAGCCTGATCCTCGATGATGACGCAGTAGGGCTGAACTGATGTGTGTGCAATCATGGCAACATGGGTTCCACTAGAGCAATGGCCGTTCTGACGGCTCCTAGGGCCGGAGTGCGGTCGTACTGCGATTCCATGGCTGAAGCGCCATTCAGACGCTCCAGCCTGTTTTGTCAGTTGGTCTACGGGAGGATCACACTGTCAATGACGTGGATTACGCCGTTCGATGCGGTTATGTCAGCGGCAGTGACTTTGGCATCATTAATCATGACACCGCTGCCCTTGGCACTGACCGTCAGCATCTTACCGTTGCAAGCGCCTTTGCAGGCCGACATGCTGCCGGAGAAGGTAGCTGCTCTCCTGGCGCAGGGCGGGTAGAAGCGCCCGCCTGAGGGGTGACACGCTCACCGCCGCGCGCCACACCCCGAGCCTGCTGTCACAACCTGACAGCATCCTGTGCTAAGCTTTGGCTCATGTCCCGCGCCGAACGCCTTTTCGACCTCCTGCAGATCCTCCGCCGGCACCGCCGCCCGGTGAGCGGGGCGGTGCTGGCGCGCGAGGCGGGGATTTCGCTGCGCACGCTCTATCGCGACATCGTCTCGCTCCAGGGCATGGGCGCCCAGATCGAGGGCGAGCCGGGGCTCGGCTATGTGCTGAAGCCCGGTTTCCTGCTCCCTCCCCTGATGTTCTCGCCCGAGGAGATCGAGGCGCTGGCGCTCGGCCTGCAATGGGTCGGGCGGCGCACCGACGAGGGGATGGGACAGGCGGCCCGCAACGTCATAGCCAAAGTCGCCGCCGTCCTTCCCGCCGATCTGCGCGAGCGCATGGAGGACGACGCCCTGGTGGTCGGTCACGGCTGGGACCGGCCGCAGCCGGTCGATCTCGCGCATCTGAGGCGCGCCCTGAACGAAGGGCGCAAGCTGTCCATCAGCTACACCGACGAGAAGGGCGCGCGCTCCGAGCGGATCATCTGGCCCGTGTCGATCGGCTTCTTCGAATCGACCCGCGTGCTGGTCGCCTGGTGCGAGCTGCGGGACAGCTTCCGGCATTTCCGCACCGACCGGATCGAGGCGGCGGAGATCCTGCCCGAGCGCCTGCCCCGGCCGCGACGGCAGCTCATGAAGGAATGGCGGCAAACGCTGCTGCCAGAATCTGACCGTGGCATGCGCTATTCAGTCTCCCGTTCACACAACACCCGGGAGATTCCCATGAGCACGCAAACCAAGAGCGCAGACCTTGTCTTCTACACCAATCCGCAATCGCGCGGCGGTATCGTGCATTGGATGCTGGAGGAGATCGGCCGTCCCTATACCCTCAAGGTGCTGGATTACGGGACCACGATGAAGGCACCGGAATACCTCGCCGTCAATCCCATGGGCAAGGTGCCGGCGATCCAGCACGGCGAAATCGTTGTGACGGAGGCTGCCGCCATCTGCGCCTATCTGGCCGATGCCTTCCCCGAGGCAGGTCTTGCGCCCGAGCCCCAGGATCGGGGGGACTATTACCGCTGGCTGTTCTTCACCGTCGGCTGCCTGGAGCCTGCCGCCTCCAACCACGCCCTCGGCTGGGATCCCTCGTCCGATATGGAAATGCGCTTCGGCTACGGCTCCTATCCGCGCGTGCTCGATACGCTCTCCGCCTGGCTGGAGGATCGAACCTATGTGGCAGGCAATCGCTTCACCGCCGCCGACGTCCTGCTCGCCAGCCACCTGCAATGGGGCATGGCGACGGGCATGATCGAGAAACGCCGCACCTTCGAGGCTTATATCGAGCCGCACGTTCATCGCCCCGCGGCGAAACGGGCAGACGAGCAGATCGAGAAGCTGACGGCGCAGCAGTCCTGGAAGGCAGCGTGACAACGCTCTGAAGAGCCTGGAGGATACCTCCGGACCCTACGAAAGCCGCGCCGGCGTGCGGGTGCGGCCTGGATGATCCAGGCCGCCCATCGTTCAAGGTGCCGAGGCTGCGCCGGCTGACCGGCGCGGCGCGGTTACTGCGATCCGCCGACCGACGCGTTGCCTCCGGTGGCGTCGCCGCTCGTCGCATTGCCGCCCGTCGCCGAGCCGCCACCCGAACCGCCACCCACGCTGGCGTTCCCGCCCGTGGCATTGCCGCTCGTCGCGTTGCCGCCTGTTGCCGAGCCGCCGCCGGAACCACCCACCGAGGCGTTGCCGCCCGTAGCATCGCCGCTGGTGGCGTTGCCGCCTGTCGCCGTGCCGCCGCTGCCGGCCGAGGCATTGCCACCGACGGCACCGCCGCTGGTCGCATCACCGCCGGTCGCCGTGCCGCCACCGGAGCCCGTGCCGCCGGATCCACCGGTCCCGCCTGTTCCACCAGTGCCGCCGCTACCGCCTGTGCCACCGGTCCCGCCGGTGCCGGTGCCACCACCTGTGCCGCCACTGCCGCCCGAACCACCGGTTCCCCCGGTGCCGTTACCACCGGTGCCGCCGGTGCCTGAACCGTCAGTTCCGCCTGCACCCGTGCCTCCGGTGCCGCCCGCGCCCGTACCGCCGGAGCCGCCTGCACCCGTGCCTCCGGTGCCGCCCGCGCCCGTACCGCCGGAGCCGCCTGCACCCGAGCCACCTGTGCCTCCAGTGCCTCCGGCGACGCTGCCCGTCGTGTCCGTCTTGTCACTGCTCTGGTCGGTTTGATTTTGCAGGCCCGTGGCGCGCAGGGCCTGCGGGAGGATCCTGCAGGTACAGACCTCCTGCCCGCGCACGATGCGGAGGCTGCAATCGCCATACATGGATGGGTTGGCCACCATGGGCACGCATTGCGCACCCGTCATGGGAGCCTGCGCATAGGCTGAGGTCGAACCGGCAAGGAACAGACCCAAGCCCGTCAACGCGAAATTGTGAAAGCGTGACATTTTTAACCTCGGTGTCTTCCGCCACATGACCGCTTGGCATGGTCCGGCGAACTTGAGGTAAAACATCTTAGATCCAGATGAAGTTGCCTTTCACAAAGAATAATTCATCAGGCGTCACGCTTTCAACTGGAATGCTTTCTCATCTATACCCCAAATGCCCGCTATCATCTAAAGCAAAGCTACAGTTCTATTTAAAGCACAGCTTGAAATTACTTCCTATGCTGCAGCACAGATAGGAATATGCAGCCTGAGAACGGCCCGTTCTGAGTCGCGGGCTCGCTGACAGGACGACTGCTTCGACCGGCGCGGCCATCGGACCTCAGGCGAGATTGCCGCGACAAGGATGCGGGCATGCCCCCCCTTTTCCCGCTTCACCGTCAGGAGCCGTGTCCTCCGCTCAGCTTGCCCGGCCTGCGGGCCCTGGGCGCCTCGCGGCCGGCGGCGAGCGCCGCTGGAACACCATGCTGGTGATATGGCAGGTTAAGGGGCGACACCCTGCCGTAGCCGAGGCTCCTGGGCGCTCGCCGCCCGACGCCTCCTCGTCCTGATGGAATCCAGATCGATGTTCGACACCTTCGCCGCCCTGCTCGACTGGTTCGGGATCGTGGTCTTTGCCACCACCGGGGCGCTGGTCGCCTCGCGCAAGCAGATGGATCTGGTCGGCTTCGTGCTGCTGGGCACCGCCACCGGCATCGGCGGCGGAACGATCCGCGATACCTTCATCAATGCCCTGCCGGTGTTCTGGGTGCGCGAGCCGGCCTATCTGGTCACCTGCGTACTGGTGTCCTGCGCGGCCTTCTTCCTCGCGCACATCCCGCAGTCCCGGCTCAAGCTCCTCCTGTGGTGCGATGCGATCGGCATGGCCCTGTTCGCAGTGACGGGAGCCGAGAAGGCGTTGCTGGCGGAGGCAGGGCCCATCGTGGCCGTCGCCATGGGGGTGATCACCGCAACCTTCGGGGGCATCGTCAGGGACGTGCTGGGCGGCGAGAGCCCGGTCATCCTCAGCCGCGAGATCTATGTGTCGGCTGCGCTCGGCGGGGCGGCGATCTTCGTTGCCATGGCAGCGGTCGGGCTCCCGCGAGAATACGCGCTTGCCGGCGGCTTCCTGGCCGGGCTTGCCATCCGGGCGGCGGCGCTGCGGTGGGACTGGTCCCTGCCGCGCTACCGGCAGAGGCCCGGACGGTCGCGGGATGAGATCGATCGCCTCTGATGGGCGCAGCCCGCACCCTGTGCCATACCGGCAACATGGCAGCGGCTTTCCGCACCGATCCGGGATGTGAAGCACGCGCCGTCTCGAGGCTTCACAATTCCTCCCGGTCGGAACCCCAGTGGTCGTCCTTTCGAACACCCGCACGGCCGATGCAGATCCGGAACCATCCGCTTGACTGGTTTTGACACCTGGGCGGCAGCCGCGGCGTGGCGGCGCCCTCGATTCTACAGCAGGGGCGAGAGCAGCCGCGCTGTGGAATCCCGCAGCCGATTGAGGACCGGGCGGCGGCGGTACTCGGCCGGATCGAAGGGGTAGCAGTCTTCGATGTCCCGATCGAACGCCGCCTCCAGCTCCTGCGCGAGCCGCGCATCGTAGATCACCGCGTTGAGTTCGTAGTTGATGCTGAAGCTGCGGATGTCGAGGTTGGCCGAGCCGATGGAGCAGACCTCGCCGTCAATGCTGAGGGTCTTGGCATGCAGGTAACCTGCCCCGTACATGTGCACCCGCGCTCCGGCAGCCGCGACCTCCGCCAGATAGGTGTTGGCGGCCCAGTATGGCGTCTGGTTCAGCCCCTCGCCGCGGTCGCTCACCATCACCTCGACCCTGAGCCCTGCCAGTGCTGCCGCCTTGAGCGCCTCGGCGATGGTGGCATCGAGAATGAAGAACGGCGTCTGCAAGCGCACATGATGCTGGGCCGACATGATCATGGCGAAGTAGAGCTGGCGGATAGCACGCCACTCCGAGTCCGGGCCCGAGGTCAGGATCTGCACCGGCACATACGGGTCGGACGCGCCTGCGTCCTCGGAGCTTGGGGGAAGCGCCCCGTTGGCAAGCGACGGGAAGCGATCCGCCGCGAAGAGGTCCTCGCCCGTGGCGTTGTACCAGTCCACGAGGAACACCACCTGCAATACAGCCGCCGCCTCCCCTTCGAGGCGCACCTGCGTGTCCCGCCAGCGGTCGAAGCCGGGGCCGCCGTCGAGGTGCTCCTGGCCGATGTTCATGCCGCCCGTGTAGCCGACCTCCCCGTCGATGACGGCGATCTTGCGGTGGTTGCGGTACGAGATCGTGTGCAGCCAGTACAGAGCCGACACCGGCGCTGCCTTCACGCCGCCCTGGCTGAGCTCGCGCTTGTAGCGCCGGGTGAGGCGGAACAACGAGCCGAACGGGTCATAGAGCAGGCGCACCTCGACACCATGAGCGGCCCGCTCGATCAGAATGGCTTTCAGCTCGCGGGTGAAGGCGTCGTCGGCCCAGGTGTAGAACTGAAGATAGATCGTGCGCTGCGCCTTTCTCATGTCCTCCATCAGATTGGGGTAGAACGTGGATGCGTTCTGCTGGATCGCGACCCGGTTGCGCGTGGTCAGGGCGGAATGGGAGTTGCGCCGCACCATCGACATGAGCCGCCGGTGAACCGGGCTTTGCGTCTCCAGCCTGCCGATCTCCTCGTCCTGGCGGGCCAGAAGCTGCTTCAACAGCGGCGCGGCCGTTCCTTCCAGGTTCTGACGCGCGAGATTGCGCTGCCGGCTGAAGGCCTTCCGGTCGCGTCCGAACAGGGCGTAGATGACAAGCCCGATGCCGGGCAGCGTCAGGAACAGCAGCATCCAGGCAAGGATCGCCTGAGGGCGGCGGTTCTCCAGCAGGATGAAGATGCCGGTGAGCAGCGCATAGGCCGCAAAGAACCAGCCGAGGGCCGAGGTCCAGGTCATGCCTACAGTTTCCTTTACACAAAGGTTTTGCCCTGAGATCGTCTTGCATCCCGTGAGCGGGAAACGGCATGCACTTCAGACCTCTGATGCCAGGTTTCTTGCAGACCCTGTCGATCATCGATGAGAAGCGCGAGGTGTATACGAACATTACTTAGCGCTGTTTTTCCGCGCCGCCCTCCTCGGCGAACAGCATGGCTGCCTGAGCACCTGCCTGGAGCACCCGACTTCGACGTGTACGAAATGATGTCCGGCGCCCGGCCGGAAGACACCGTCTGTTGCGCCACGCAGCCGAACTCACGCGTTAGCAGGCTGAAGGCGCATTTCGGGAAGGGCTCGTGATGGGCCGAATACACCGTTCAGCATCTATGTCGAGCGCGCGATGGAATTAAGAAACCCACCTCCCGAACCCATCCGCCTGCCGTCGCACCGGTCTCCAGGGAGACGTGCAGTACGCAAGCCCACCCCGATCCGGATCTCCCCCATCACGTGGCGTCTGATCCTTGTCGGACTGGCCGCCCTGCTGGTTCTGATCCTATGGTCGGTGCCCATCGTGCCTGCCGTGGCCCTCGCCGGCTTCGCAGTGGCGCTCGTGCTGTCGTTCCCGGTTCACTTCTTCGCGCAGTATGTTCCGCGCAGCTTGGCCATTCTGTTCTCGTTCCTGATCCTGCTCGCCGTGTTGCTTCTGCTGGCGTACATCCTCCTGCCCCTGATCGTGTCTCAGGCCGGTGCCCTCGTGGCCGCCTTGCCCGGCCTGGTACAGAACCTGGAGCAGTACCTGGTGCGGGCACTCCAGGCGCTGGATGCCCGCGACCTGCTGCCCGACACACCGGAGGCCGTCGCAGGCCGCCTGATCACGGACATTCGGGACAGCCTCGGGGTGATCGCCAACAACGTGCTCGGCCGAACAGTAGGGATCATTTTCGGGACCTTCAGCTGGGCGCTGACCCTGTTCGCGGTGATCTTCATCGCCGCATCGCTGCTGGCCAACGTGAGGTCGTTCAAGGCATCCTACCTGACCAGCGTCCCGGGACACTACCGCCACGATGCCCTGGAGTTCTGGAATGCACTCTGTCATGCCCTCTCGCGCTACCTAGGCGGGCTTGCATTGGTGCTGGCCATCCAAGGAGGGCTCTCCGCGGTGGCGCTGTTCCTGATCGGAGTGCCTTATCCACTGGCGCTCGGCGCCTGGGTTTCGATCACGGCGGTCGTTCCCTACCTCGGCGCCTGGATCGGTGCCATCCCGGCCCTGCTGGTGGCTTTCTCCATCTCACCGACAGCTGCCGTGCTGACGGGAATTCTGTTCCTGGCCATCCAGCAATTGGAGGGCAATGTTCTGACGCCCCGCATCCAGGCCCAGACCATCAAGGTTCCCTCGGTTCTCGTCTTCCTCGGTGTTCTTGCGGGCGGATCGCTGGCCGGGATCACCGGCGTACTCCTTGCCGTCCCAACCCTCGCGACGATCCGGGTCATCTTCGACTTCTTCCGCGTCCGGCTCCGGACCGAATGAACCGCCAGGGCGCTGCTACCCCTGCGGATCGCCCTGCCAGCTCGGATGCGTGATGGCCACCCGGCGCTCCAGACCGTGCGGATTTCGCTCGGCCTACCAGAGGGCGATCGGAGCGGTCGAGGGATCGAGGTGGTACCAGGTCAGCAACACGATGCCCAGGATCGACGCGCCCAGGAAATAGATCCAACTATGCCTGAAGATTCCCAGCATGCGAGGGAGTGTTCGAGGGGTGCGCATCCCGTTCTCCGTTGATTGCCGTTTTCGGTTCAACTGCACTCCGGCGCAAAGGTCCCCCTCTGCTGGCGGATTAGTGGGGACCGGTGGATCGAACGCCGGTCGACATCGGCCATGAATGGCCCAGATGTGTTTTTTATCGGGCTGTACCCTTGCGGTTTAGCCCCGATGTCAACCATATTGGGCGATATCGCCCCAGCGCTTGGAGTTTCACACCCGCTCCCCACCCGGAAGGAGACCGCCCCATCCATGTCCAGTAGCTTGCCCCTCCTGGCCATCGTCGCCCTTCCTTTCATCGGGAGCCTCATTGCCGCCTTCCTGCGGCAGGACGCCAGGAACGGCGCCGCAATCCTCGCCGGCACCATAGCCCTGTGCTGCTCGGCTCTGACGGCCGTCCAGTACCCTGCCGTTCATCGCGGCGTCATCCTGCGCGCGGGCATCGAGTGGATACCGACGCTCGGCCTCGATTTCACCCTGCGCATGGACGGCTTCACCTGGCTGTTCACCATGCTGGTCACGGGCATCGGCTTCCTGGTGGCGCTCTACGCCCGCTACTACATGTCGCCCTCCGATCCGGTACCGCGGTTCTTCGCGTTCCTGCTCGCCTTCATGGGCGCCATGCTGGGCATCGTACTGTCCGGCAATCTCATTCAGCTGGTCTTCTTCTGGGAACTCACCAGCCTGTTCTCGTTCCTGCTCATCGGCTACTGGCATCATAATGCCGGCGCCCGCGACGGAGCCAGGATGGCACTGACAGTCACGGCCACAGGCGGGCTGTGCCTGCTTGTCGGCGTCCTGCTGATCGGACACGTCGTCGGCAGCTACGACCTCGACCAGGTGCTGGTCTCGGGCAATCGGATCCGCAACAGCAGCCTGTACCTGCCCACCTTGATCCTTGTCCTGCTCGGCGCTCTGACCAAGAGCGCCCAGTTCCCGTTCCACTTCTGGCTCCCGCACGCCATGGCCGCTCCCACCCCGGTCTCGGCCTATCTCCATTCGGCCACCATGGTGAAGGCCGGCGTGTTCCTGCTCACACTGCTCTGGCCCGTGCTGTCCGGCACGGAAGCCTGGTTCTACATCGTGGTGACGGCCGGGCTCTGCACCCTGGTCCTGGGAGCCTACGCGGCCATCTTCCAGCAGGACCTGAAAGGCCTTCTCGCCTATTCCACCATCAGCCATCTCGGCCTGATCACGCTCCTGCTCGGCCTCAGCAGCCCCCTTGCCGCGGTCGCGGCGATTTTCCACACGATGAACCACGCGACCTTCAAGGCGTCGCTGTTCATGGCGGCGGGCATCATCGACCACGAGTCCGGCACCCGCGACCTCCGGCGCCTGAGCGGGCTGTTCCGGTTCATGCCTATCACTGCCACTCTGGCGATGGTCGCGGCCGCCGCCATGGCGGGCGTTCCCCTGCTCAACGGATTCCTGTCCAAGGAGATGTTCTTTGCCGAGGCGGCGGCCTTCCACGTCGACTCGCTTCTCGACCATTCCCTGCCGTGGTTCGCCATGCTGTTCAGCGCCTTCAGCGTCGCCTACTCGCTGCGCTTCATCCACGGCGTGTTCTTCGGCCCGCCTGCGACCGACCTGCCGCGCACGCCGCACGAGCCTCCGCATTGGATGCGCTTTCCGATCGAACTCCTCGTCCTGGTATGCCTGCTCGTCGGTATCCTTCCGGCAATAACCATCGGGCCATTCCTCGCCACGGCGGTTCGGGCGGTTCTGGGACCGGATACGCCGTACTACAGTCTTGCGGTGTGGCACGGCTTCAACGAGCCCCTGCTGATGAGCCTGATCGCCCTCGCTGGCGGCATCCTCCTGTACTGGCTGCTGCAGCGGCACCTCGCAAAGGGCATCGATGGTCCTCCCTTGGTGCGCCATCTCAAGGGCCAGCGCATCTTCGAGCGGGTGCTCGTCACCCTGTCATGGAAGTGGGCACGTTCCCTGGAACGCTTGTTCGGCACCCAGCGGCTTCAGCCGCAACTGCGGCTGCTGGTGGCTTTCGCGGTGCTCGCGGCTCTGTGGCCGCTCTACCATCAAGGACTTGTGTCAGGCTCACGCCCGGGCACGGCGTTCGACCCGGCCTTTCTCCTGCTTTGGACCGTCGGCGGCCTTTGCGCCATCGGCGCGGCATACCAGGCCAAGTACCACCGTCTTGCCGCCATGGTCCTGCTGGGCGGAGCCGGGCTGGTCACGTGCATTACCTTCGTCTGGTTCTCCGCCCCCGACCTCGCCATCACGCAGCTTCTGGTCGAGATCGTCACGACGGTGCTGATCCTGCTTGGCCTGCGCTGGCTGCCGAAGCGGTTCGAAATCGCGGGCGAAGGCCTCTCCATAGGCGTTCGCGCCAGGGTGCGGCGGGCGCGGGACCTGATGCTGGCCCTCGCGGCCGGCACGGGCATGACCCTCATCGTTTATGCGATGCTCACCCGGCCCCTTCCTGACACCGTCTCGCGCTACTTCGTCGAGAACGCCTACTCCGAAGGCGGCGGACGCAACATCGTCAACGTCATCCTAGTCGATTTCCGCGGCTTCGACACCTTCGGCGAGATTGTGGTGCTCGCCGTGGTGGCGATCACGGTCTTCTCCCTGCTGCGCCGCTTCCGCCCCGCACCCGAGAGCGTCGATGCTCCGGAGCAGCAGCAGGCGCAGGACGCCTACGACAGGGCCAGGCCGGACCGCGCCGTGGGCGACACCCTCGCCGATTACCTGACGATCCCGGCGACGATCATGCAGTGGCTCTTCCCGGTGATCATCACGGTCTCAATCTACCTGTTCCTGCGTGGACATGACCTGCCGGGTGGAGGTTTCGCGGCCGGCGTCACGTTGTCGATCGGGCTGATCCTGCAATACATGGCGGGCGGAACGCGCTGGGTCGAGGCGCGCCTGCGCATCCGCCCGGTCAGCTGGATCGGCATCGGCCTGCTCTGCGCGGCCTTAACGGGCATGGGCGCCTGGTTCTTCGGCCACCCGTTCCTGACCTCCTACTTCCAGTACCTGGACCTTCCCGCCATCGGCAAGGTGCCCGCCGCCACGGCGCTCCTGTTCGACCTCGGCGTCTTTGCAGTCGTCGTCGGCGCCACGGTGCTCATCCTGATCGCCCTGGCGCATCAGTCGGTGCGCAGCCCGAGGACGGCCCGCCCACCACTTCCCACCGTAGCACCCGCACTCACGAAGGAGGATGCATGATGGAGCTCGTCTTCGCGCTTGCCGTCGGTGTCTTGACCGCGTCTGGAGTGTGGCTTCTGCTGCGCCCACGCACCTTCCAGGTCATCATCGGGCTGTCCTTGCTCTCCTATGCGGTGAACCTGTTCATCTTCGGCATGGGTCGGCTGCGGGTCGGCGCACCGCCTGTCCTGGAAAGCACCGAAGCCGCCGACCCGGTGCTCTTCGCCGATCCCCTGCCGCAGGCCCTGGTGCTCACCGCCATCGTCATCAGCTTTGCCATGACGGCCCTTTTCCTCGTCGTCCTGCTGGCATCCCGCGGCCTCACGGGAACCGATCACGTAGACGGCCGGGAGGATCCGCAATGAGGGGCTGGGCCGACCACCTGATCATCGTGCCGATCCTGTTGCCGCTCGTGTCCGCGGCCGTAATGCTTCTTCTCGACGAGCGCCGCCGGGGCCTGAAGGGCGAGATCGGGATAGCCACCGTGATCGCCCTGCTGATCGTCTCCGTCGTCCTGCTGCGCCAGGCCGACATGATGCCTCTGGGAGCCGGCGTGAGGACGTACCAGCTCGGCAACTGGCCGGCGCCGTTCGGCATCGTGCTGGTGCTGGATCGTCTTTCCGCCCTGATGCTGGTGCTGACCAGCCTGCTCGGCATCGCGACGCTGCTGTACTCGCTCGCGCGCTGGCATCGGGCGGGTCCGCGGTTCCACACGCTCTTCCAGCTTCAGCTCATGGGGCTCAACGGCGCCTTCCTGACAGGGGACCTCTTCAACCTCTTCGTATTCTTCGAAGTGCTGCTGGCGGCCTCCTATGGCCTCGTCCTGCACGGGGACGGAACCGCCCGGGTCAGGGCCGGCCTCGCCTACATCGCCATCAATCTCACGGGCTCCTTTCTCTTCCTGATCGGTGCCAGTCTGGCCTACGGCGCCACCGGCACCCTCAACATGGCCGATCTTGCTCACCGCCTCCCGGCTCTTGATCCGGGAGACTCGGCCCTCGTGGCGGCCTCTGCCGCGATCCTCGGCACGGCCTTTCTGATGAAGGCTGGGGCGTGGCCGCTCAATTTCTGGCTCCCCACGACCTATGCGGCCGCCTCTGCGCCGGCCGCCGCCATGTTCGCGATCATGAGCAAGCTCGGCGTTTACGTCATCCTGCGCCTGTGGACACTGGTCTTCGGTGCTGACGCGGGGCCGCTGGCCGGATTCGGTGGGGATGGTCTGCTCGTCATCGGCATGCTGACGATCGTGTTCGGCACGATCGGCCTCCTGGCCTCCCAGTCCCTGCCGCGGCTCGCCGGGTGCAGCGTGCTCGTCTCGTCCGGAACGCTGATCGCGGCCATCGGCACCGGAGGGGGCGCGATGATCGGCTCCGCCCTGTTCTATCTCGTCAGCTCCACCTTGGGCATCGCCGCCCTCTTCCTGCTCATCGAACTGGTCGAGCGCATGCGCGATCCCGGGGCCGACGTGCTGGCTGTCACGATGGAGGTCTACAGTGAGAGCAATGACGACGATCCCGGGGAGGAAGTCGGCGTTGCCATCCCGGCCTCGATCGCGATCCTCGGCGGCAGCTTCATCGCCTGCGCCCTGCTCCTCGCAGGCCTCCCGCCCCTTGCCGGGTTCATCGGCAAGTTCGGCATGATGGCCGCGATGCTGAAGACCGACGGCGCTGGGGTCCAGGCCTCTGCCTGGATGCTGATCGGCCTCCTGACCTTGTCGGGCCTGGCAACCCTGATCGCCATGACGCGGACCGGGATCAGCTCCTTCTGGGCCCGCCTGGACGACAGCGTTCCCCGGGTGCGGATCATCGAGATGGCCCCAATCTTGTGCCTCCTGCTGCTCTGCCTCGGCCTCACCGTCGGCGGCGGTCATGCCATGCGCTACATGGAGGCAACGACGAAGGCTCTTCAGACCCCGCAGGACTACGTGACGGGCGTGCTGGGTGTGCCGAGGGTCGGGACTTCTGTCGGGGAGGCGCGGCCATGAGCGGGATCCTGCCCTACCCGCTGCTCTCGACCGCCCTGCTCGTGCTGTGGCTGCTGCTCAATCAATCGGTGTCGGCCGGTCATGTCATCCTGGGAAGCGTGATCGCCATCCTTGCCTCATGGGCGATGGCGTCCCTGCGGCCCGAGAAGCCCCGCATCCGCCGACCAGGAGCAGCCCTGAGGCTTCTGGGCATGGTCGTGTACGACATTGTCCGCTCCAACCTCGCTGTCGGCCGCATCATCGTCAGCCCCCGCGAGGCGGGGGTGAATGCGGGCTTCATGACCATCCCGCTCGACCTGCGCAGCCGGCAGGGCCTGGCGGTCCTCTCCATCATCATCACGTCGACTCCAGGGACTATCTGGCTGCACTACGACGCCGCCAAGGGCACCCTGCTGCTGCACGTTCTCGACCTGGTCGACGAGACGGTGTGGATCAGGCTCATCAAGGGCCGCTACGAGCGGCTGCTGATGGAGATCTTCGAATGAGCGCGTCCATCCTGACATGGTCCATCGTCGCTGCCCAGGTCCTGCTCGGCCTGGCGATGTGCTGCGCCACCGTCCGTCTCGTCGCAGGACCGCGGGCGCAGGACCGGATCCTCGGGCTCGATACCCTTTACGTGAACGCGATGCTGATGCTGATCACGTTCGGGATCCGCAGCGGCAGCACGCTGTACTTCGAGGCGGCGCTCGTCATCGGTCTCCTCGGCTTCGTCGCGACCGTGGCATTGGCCAAGTTCCTCATGCGCGGAGAGGTGATCGAATGAATGCGGCTGGAGATCTGCCGGCGTGGGCCGCGCTGCTGGCCGCCCTCTGCGTGCTGGCCGGGGCGGTCGTGACCCTGATCGGATCGTTCGGGCTTCTGCGGCTCGGCAACTTTTATGCCCGCGTCCATGCGCCCACCCTCGGAGCAACCTTCGGCATGGGCAGCATCCTGGTCGGATCGGCTCTGTGCTTCAGCGTCCTCGAGTCACGCCCAGTGGTTCACGAGATCCTGATCGCCGGGTTCGTCACGCTGACCACGCCGGTGACCCTGATGCTTCTCGGCAGGGCCGCTCTGTATCGCGATCGCATCGAAGGCAGCAAGGACGTCCCGGCGGCCGGAGTAGTAGAGGACTTGGTCCCTCCCCGAAAGAAGTGAGCAAGGCCATCCGGCGGCGATCGGGGCCTGCATCCTCCTGGCTTTCGCCCTTGTCGCCTGACCGGCTGGCCGCTAGCCCTTGGGCTTGCAAAGCCGCACCCCGGGACCTGCCTCGTCCGCGGGGATCAGCAGCACCCCACCCTGCTCCAGAGCCCCGACGACCTGGGATGCCGTCGCGGAGTGGAGGTGATGGCGGCCATTCTCGAAGTCGCGGATGGTGCTGCGCGAGACGTCCGCCTTTTCTGCGAGTTCCTCCTGGGTCCAGTCCAGGAGGCCACGGGCGGCCCGGCACTGCTCGGGTGTGAGGAGAGGCATTCGGGGTGCTCTTGTGCCACGGGCACGAAATCGCCCTTTATGGTTGGGATCTAGGGCCTTCCTCCACCCCGTGCAAGGTGATCCGCAAGATGCTGCCAATCCATTACCGGGAACCCGCCACTGACTGGTTCAAGCCACCGCCTGCATCCTTGGGACGAGCACACGGATGCCCATAAGCCCCCTTCGTTCATCGCCACGAACGATGACATTGAAGCGGACGAGTTGGTTTAAAGAAGAGCCAGAGCGCCGGTTCAATCTATGGAGTTGTCACTGGCCTGTGAAAAATCGACAGCCTGCCTGTAGAGGATAAGATCTAAATGGCTTTTGCTGCCGGAGGGACCTGCACCCTCATAATGTTCATAATTTAGAACGTGATGGATAGAACGCATTTTCTTTGAAAGGATCAATCCAACAGGAACAATTGTCCAGGATGTTCTAGTCGGATTTGGCCATATGGGCGCAAGGATGAACAATGACTGGACTTCAAGGATAATCATATCTTTCCAGTTCCCATGCGCGCATAGTGATGGCAACCCAGGAGGGTGCCATGATGGCGAGGATCAAGTCCTACATCTCTTATGAGAACGAAGCGCTTGCGGTGGCCAGTCTAGCATTTCTGTTCTGCACAGGCGGGATCCTGGGGTTCCTCTGATGCTCTCCCAGTCCCTCTACGCCGTCCTGCTGATCGCCGTGGTTCTGGCGGTCTATGTTCTGATGATCAGGAGTCATTGAGGCACCGGGTCACGAAGGTGGATTGGGTTGCCTGTGCTCCAAAGACGTGGATGGCCGGCGCAAGGCCGGCCGATCAGATGACGCAGAATCCGGCGGCCGTCATCTTCAGGTTCTTGCTCAGCTGGCAGATCTTGATCTGCTGTGCGCACCCCGCTTGGCAAGGGCTTCGAACGGCTTCCTAGGGCCCGGTCTCCTCGGCTGCCCTGCCCGGGTTGGGCGCAAGCGCGGATCGGCGGGTCGCCCGCTCGGCCGCTTCATCGGCGCATTTCTCCAGATGCGCCGCCTTGTTGATCACCTGAAGATTTGGAGCCCCCCAGAAAGCAAGCAGTTCCGGCCAGGGCTTCGAGCGGTGCTCGGACCAGACGGCGAAAAGCGGAACGCGATGGTCCACCTCGGCGGTCTTCAACAGGCGGCGACCGGTGGTGGCGCATTTCCGGCCCTGGCGCATCTTGAGGATCCTGAGGTGGTCCGGTGGGGCTGTCCAGAGCTGCCAGGCCACCACGCAGGCGGAATGCCAGGTGGCGTTCCGGTTCGGCTTGCCGTCGCCCCAGAGGTCGCGATGCCAGCCGAGCCGGTAGATCGGCTGGCCGCACACGCAGCAATGACCCGGTCCGCGCCCGAAGGCCGCCTCGCGATAGGGTGCGGGCGGCATGCGGAACGTAAGCGGCAGACCGGTCTCTTTGGCGGACCCGAGGCGCCATTGCCAACCCGCGGGCTCGCCGCTCCTTGCCGCCAGCGCCCGCGCCAGCCGGTCGGCCAGGAGAGGCCGATGACGCCAATAGGATTCCACCGCGCGGCGCTGGGTTGGCGGTGTCAGCGGCTGCCGGAGCGCATGGGCGAGCACGCAAGGCGGGAAGAGCGCCGAGAGGCGTTTCTCAAGCCGGGCTCGAGCCTTCTGGTTCTTCTCGTCTCGCCAGGTGGACATTCCGGATCGCCGCCTCGTGTGAATCGCTTTCACGTCTGTAGCCGCAAGGCTTATCGAGGTGAACCGTGCCTCTGTCGAATGGCAGGTCGGCAAGCTCCTCGAGGCTCATCCGCCGCAGGGCCGGATGGGCCAGCGGATCGTCCTCCCACGCAAAGCCAAGGCTTCCCCGAGCCTCCTGCGCCGGACGGTGGAGCATCTGTCTGAGGATGGAGATCATGTTCAGCATGGCTGCATGCTGCGCGCGGCGCCTGCTGAAAGAAATGGCGTTTTTCTGCGCGACACTGTAGGAAAGCTATATGCGCAACCTGAACCGCTTTCACCTGAACGGCCTGCGCGCCCTCGAGGCGGCCGGGCGATTGGGCAATCTGCGCGCTGCTGCCGAGGAGCTCGGCGTCACCATCGGGGCCGTGAGCCAGCAGATCCTGAAGGCCGAGGAGCAGTTCGGCCGCCCGTTGTTCGAGCGGCATCCGAAGGGTCTGAGAGCCACCGCCTTCGGGCAGGACGTGCTGCGCTACCTGAGCGCCGGCTTCGCGGAGATCTCGACCGGGCTTTCGCTTGCTGAGCGGCGGCGCGAGGGAGTGCTGACAGTCTCGGTCGCCCCGGTCTTCGCCAGCAAATGGCTGGTCTGGCGGCTGCAGCGCTTTCGTGAGCAGCACCCCGAGATCCGGATCCGCATCGACGCGGACGTATCCCTCGTGGATCCGGGCTCCTCCGATGTGGATGTGTGCATCCGGGTCGGCCGCGGCGGCTGGCCGAACGTCAAGGCCGAGAAGCTGCTCAACCAGTTCGTCTTCCCGGTGTGCAGTCCAGCCATGGGCGAGAGCCTGCGCCACCCGCGTGACCTCGCCTCCGTACCGATCATCCGCGAGCCGACCCCCATGTTCGGCTGGAACGCTTGGCTCGGCCCGAACGGGCTCGACGAGTCCATCCTCGGCGACGGTCCCGTCTTCTCGGACGCGTCCCTGTGCCTGGATGCCGCTGTAGCAGGCCAAGGGGTGTTCCTTGGCTGGGAGACGCTCGCCTGCGATGCTATTGCCATGGGGCGTCTCGCAGCGCCTTTCCCGGATCGATACGATACGGGCATTTCATACTGGTTCTTGACAGCGCGGTCTGCTCCCCCGACACGAGCCGTCGGCGCGTTCCGCGACTGGCTGACTTCCGAGCTCGGTGCAGGAGCCTGAGACAGCGCGCATCGTCTTGACAGCGGACCTCAAGAGGCAGAGCTTTTCCCCAGCGGCAGATGTCCGTTCCTGACCGCCTTGTGTGCGTCCGCCATATCACCCAAATTGGGAGGTCGCGATGCAGCTCTTCACGCTCAAAGCAGCCACTTGCGCTTCGGCTCTTCTCTTCATGCTCACGCCCGCCTCTGCACAGCAGCACCAGCATGTCATGGCCAATCCCGGCGACGTCACCTGGAAGGATGGGCCGCCGTCCCTTCCCAAAGGGGCGCAGATGTCGGTTCTCTACGGAGATCCCGCGAAGGACGGCATATTCGTGATGCGGCTGAAATTCCCGGCGAACTACAAGATCCCGGCCCATACCCATCCGGTCGATGAAGTGGTCACCGTCCTCAGCGGCGAGTTCAAGATCGGCATGGGAACGAGTGTCGACCCTGCGCAGATGAAAGCCATCAATGCCGGCGGCGTGATCGCCATGGCGCCGGGGACGCAGCATTACGTTCAGACCAATCAGGAAACCGTAGTGCAGCTGAGCACGCGCGGCCCCTGGGGCATCGCCTACGTCAACCCGGCGGACGATCCGCGCAAGTCGCAATAGAGGCGGCGGTGTCCAACGGGAGACACGTAAAAGCCCAGGCTCCGGGGCGAACGGGCGGGATGCCTTCGCATCTCTCGCCTCGCCTGCTACGGGCCTGGGCTGATCGCGTCCAGACGGGCACTCGCATCGTCAGGCGAGCGCAGGAAAGGGCCATGCCGGATTACATCCGTCCTGACACGGCCTCATCGAAAGCAGGCGGTGACGCCCGCCGCGTTTCGAAGTCCACAACTATGTCCGCTGGGTCAGCTTGATATGGGGATTGGAATCCCGTCCGCAAGGGGTAGCAGCAAGGCTACCCGCCCTCTTTCGCCCTGTGGCGTCTGGAGCCTCAGTCGCCCCAGGGCGCATTCGGAAAAGCGTCGAGCGGGATCTTGAGATAGCGCCTGCCGTTGCCCTCCGGCTCTGGCAGGCGGCCGCCGCGGATGTTCACCTGCAGGGCATTCAGGATGAGCTTCGGCATCGGCAGGTCGCGGTCGCGTCCTTCGCGCATGGCTACGAACTCGTCCTCGCTTCTCGCGCTCACGAGGTGCCGGTTGTCCCGGCGCTGCTCGGCCACCGTGCTCTCCCATTGCGGAGCGCGTCCGCCCGGCATGTAGTCGTGGCCCGTGAAGAGGCGCGTGTCGTCGGGAAGCGCCATGATGCGCTGGATGCTGTGCCACAGGGCCTTGGCCGAGCCGCCGGGAAAATCGGCCCGGGCCGTCCCGCCGTCGGGCATGAAGAGCGTGTCGTGAATGAACGCGGCATCGCCCACGAGATAGGTGATCGAGCACAGCGTGTGGCCGGGACAAAACATCACCTCCACGTCCAGGTTGCCGATCTTGAACCGCTCACCGTCCGCAAACAGGCGATCCCATTGCGAACCGTCGGTCGGAAAACTGTCAGGCCAGTTGTAGAAGGCCTTCCAGAGCTTCTGGACCTCCACCACCTGCTCGCCGATGGCGGTGGGCGCGCCGGACCGGCTCTTCAGGTAACCTGCGGCCGAGAAATGATCGGCGTGCGGATGCGTGTCGAGAATCCATTCCAGCCTGTAGCCCTGTTGCTCGATATAGGCGAGGATCTCGTCGGCGGAGTCCGTTGCGGTCGCACCGGACTTCGGCTCGAAGTCGAGAACCGGATCGATGACGGCGCATCGCTTCGTCTCCGGATCCGAGACGACGTACTGGATGCTGCCGGTGCGCTTTTCGTAGAAGCCTTTGACATCGGGGCGCCCGTGCAGGGAGGGGGCGGTCTCGGCCGGCATGGCGGGAACTCCTCTTCGACACGTTGCAGCTGTTGCAACCAGGATCTCAGCCGTCAGAATCGGGGGCGGCCATCCGGAGGGTGACCTGTGCCGGTTGCACCGGCAAGATCCGCAAGAGTGCCATTCCGGGGTCACCCGGCAAGGAAGGCGAAGGTCGCGACGGGGCCAAAGGCCCGCCTGAACCGGACATGGGCCCACAATGTTCCAGCCGATGCCACTTCCAATTATCCTGATCTTAACCAACCTGTCGTTCAATCAGCATCAGTGAAAGTATCGCTTTCCCGCGGCGCCTCCGAGCTTGAACCCAGGCTCTACCGTCTCGTGCGAAGCGCGAGTTGATGCGTAGAGTTTGCCATGGCGCACAAGCCTCATCAGTCCCTTCGTCGCGCCCCGCTCCGCCGGAACCGCAGCCTGCTGCCGACGGCTCTCCTCGTGGCAATCTCGCTCAGCCCCGTAGCCCTATTCGTCGACTTCGAACAATCCGGCGGCACAGCGCCAGAGGCGCCGGCAGCAAGTATCGCGGCAAGCCAGGCGCCCGGGTCCGTGAAGACCGCTTTGTCCCTGGACCCTGGTCTGATCGATCCGAAGCCCACCCTGGGCCAGGACTCCTTCACCTTCCGGCGGAACACCCCGTTCGAACCCGGCTTCCGCTCGCCCCCGCAGCGCGAGGCCGGCATTCCTCCTCAAGCGCTGATGCCTGAACCGGCTCCGCCTGCGGAGATCGCTCAGGGAGCCGCGCCGGTGCCCATGATCGTGCCTCTTCCGGCGCCCCGGCCTGCGGACCTGAGAGCTCCGAAGATCGCCGCACCGTCTCAGGTTGCGAGCGCGCCTCCTGCCCTGGCCCCTCGTGCTCTGGCAGCGCCGGCCGTTCCACCGGCCGATAACCGCAATTTCCTGGAAAAGCTCTTCGGAGTCCGCCCGACCAGCCCGCCGGACGCCGCCCTCAGCTATGCGGCTCTGGATCGGGGTACGGGCAGCATCGCCCCGACTGCACGCTTCGGCTCCACGCCGGATCTCGTCAGCGCGGGCACAGCCGTCTATGACATCAGCGCTCAGGTGGTTCACCTGCCGAATGGCGAAAGGCTTGAGGCGCATTCCGGCCTCGGCAACATGATGGACAATCCCCGCTACGTGAACGTCCGCATGAAAGGCTCGACGCCGCCAGGTACCTATGTCCTCACCGAGCGCGAGGCGCTCTTCCATGGCGTGCGCGCCATCCGCCTCAACCCGGTGGGCGGCAGCGCCGCCATCTATGGCCGCGACGGAATCCTGGCCCATTCCTACCTGCTGGGGCCGCGCGGAGATTCGAATGGCTGCGTCTCCTTCAAGGATTACGACAAATTCCTCCAGGCTTACCTCAGGGGCGAGGTGAAGCGCCTGATCGTGACCGCCGGCCGGGGTCAGGATCTCCTGCCACCGGTGGCCAGCAACCGCACTGGCCAGTCCCGCCGCTACGCCCGGGCGATCTGAGCCTCCGCCCCTGGCCTTGCTGCTCTGGGCGCCTAGTTCCTGCACGGACGGCAGCGCATGAGGAGCGGGTTGATGCGGGATGTGAAATCAGCGACGAGGCGAGTTGCTGCGCGATGCGCTAAATGGCCACCCTTCGTTGCCACGATCCTGCTAGCCGCATCCATGGGCACAGCTCAAGCTGAAGGCACAGGCTACCTGGTGCCGGCACCTGGCAAGGACAACGTTCAATCCAAGCCCAAATACGAGTGCGACGCGCCGGACGCCCCCGTGATCACCCTCGACACGCAGAGCAAGTACAATCAGGACGACACCCGACGTGCGACAATCGATGAGGAAGCGGAGGAAAGCTACTCGGAAGCCGTCGAGCCCCTGCGCGCCTACGGACGCAATCTGGTCAAGATCGCGAACGCGTATGTAAAGTCGAACCCGAAGAACACCGCCGCCTCGGCCTGCACGCTCACCTGGCTTGATGCTTGGGCATCAGCGAATGCCATGACCGACATGCGCTCGAAGCAGGCGCACTTCAATCTGGGCCAAGCTCTCGGGGGCTTCGCACTGGCCTATCTGCAAATCCGCAACGCCCCAAATCTCCCTGACGACCAGAAGAAGCGCGTCGAAGCTTGGCTGCGGTCTCTAGGCCAGCAGCTCGTCGGGTTCATGGACAGGAACAAGGCGACCTCCGGCCGGAACAATCACCGCTACTGGGCGGGCCTGAGCGCCACTGGCGCCGGCCTCGCCTCCAACGACAAGGCGCTCACCCGCTGGGGTATCGACAGCGTGCGCGTCGGCCTTGCGCAGATCACGCCGGACGGCACCCTCCCGCTCGAGATGAAGCGCGGCAAGCGCGCCCGGGACTACCACATCTTTGCCGCCGAGCCCCTTGTGGCCACTGCCGAACTGGCGCGCAGCCAGGGGATCGACCTCTATGCCGAACATGATGGAGCCCTGCAGCGGCTTGTGGACAGGGTGCTCGGCTCCCTCGATGACCCTTCTTTCTTCGAGAAGGCGACCGGCACCAAGCAGGAAGCCTATCCGGGCGACGGCACCGTACCGTCATCCCGCATTGCCTGGCTTGAAATCCATCAAAGCCGCCGACCCTCGCCCGTGGTCGAGGCCGTGCTGAGCGCGAAGCGTCCCACAGGTTCAAGCGAGATCGGCGGCAACACGACGCTGCTGTTTCATGGGGCGGAGTAGGCGCCAAAGGCCGTCACGACATGCTCGTCTCCAGCTCCCGCAGGGATTCGGCATTCGGACAGTATGCCGCAAACTGCGCAGGCGCCCGCCCCTTTGCGAGGTCGTCTCTGCACCGGACAGCCGTCGTGCAGCCCGAGCAGGTGAGGCTCATGTCGCGCATGAGAGCGGCATGGATCCTCCGGATCCGCTCGGGATCGAGGGACAGTGCCTCCATGAGGCGCGGCAGCTCGGCTGCGGCATCGGGGCCTCGCGCCACGAGGGTGGGCAGCAGGTCAGCCGGGACTCCGATGTCACGGGCCAGGGCATCCCGCTGATCCTTATCCAGAGCGTCGAGTTCGTGGGCCTGCGCCCAGTTCGCCTGCCATCGCCTGATCGTTCCACCCAAGCCCATGGTCGCCTCCTCCATGCAATGGGAAGAGATTGAGGTTGGGGAGCCATCCGCGCTTTGATCCACCGCAAATTGTTACTCTCGAAACAAACCTCCTATCGTTGCAGGTTATCCGTGGTTTCGGCATACCCTCTGTGCAAGATTTTGGAGAGCAGGTCTGACGCATGAAGCCGGAGATCAGCATCACATGCATCGGCGGAACGGCCGTTGACCGCAAATACCGAGCCTTGAACGCAATCCGCCCGGGAACCTCGAATCCCGTCGTCTCCGAGCGCTCCTTTGGCGGGGTGGCCCGCAATGTTGCGGAAAACATCGCCCGGCTCGGCCTGAGCGTCTCCCTGGCATCCATTGTCGGGAAGGACGAGAACGGACGATCGCTTTTTGAGGATCTCGAACGCCTCGGCATCGGCACGCAGTTCATGGCGGTCTCGGATGAGCATCCCACGGCGGAATACGTGGCCGTCCTGCAGCCCGATGGGGAACTGGCCTTCGGCTTGGCCAACATGGCGATTTTCGACAGGCTGACCCCTGCCCTGCTGCACAAGATGGACCTCGGTCATCAGACAGGCTGGCTCTTCGCCGATTGCAACCTGCCCGCCGAAACCTTGGGCGCGCTCGTCGAAACCGCTCGCCGGCAGTCGCTCATGCTGGCCGCCGATGCCGTCTCGACCCCGAAGGTCGCGCGTCTGCCAAAGGATCTCACCGGCATCGGATTGCTGTTCCTCAATCTTGACGAGGCGCGCGATTATCTCAGCGAGCCCGAGGCGTCTCCGAAGGAGGCGGCCACGCGCCTTCGCACCTGCGGCGCTGAGCGCATCGTCCTGACCCTCGGCGAAGTCGGTCTGGTTGCGGCTGAGCCCTCAGGTATCCATCGGATCGACGCCGTCGGTGCAAAGATCGTCGATGCGACGGGTGCTGGGGACGCCCTGATCGGCACCACCCTCGCGGCGCTGCTGAAAGGATGCCCCCTCGGTGAAGCTGCTCGCCTCGGCACCGTGGCCGCGGCGCTGACCGTGGAGAGCACGGCAAGCGTCCGGCCGGACCTGTCCTTCGCCTTGCTGGACGCCACTTTGTCCCTTAGAGCCGATCCCACCTTCGAACGGGAGCCCTCATGAAGCATGATACCGCCGGCCGTTTTCTCGACATCGCTCCCAGCGTGCAATCGGCTCTCGCAGCAGGCGAGGCCGTCGTCGCGCTCGAATCCACGATCATCACCCATGGCATGCCCCATCCCCAGAACGTCGCCACGGCACGCGAGGTGGAAGCGCTGGTGCGCGGAAACGGCGCCGTGCCGGCAACGATTGCGATCATCGAAGGGCGCATCAAGATCGGGCTGTCGGATGCGGAACTCGACTGGCTCGGCACCGCCAGGGACGTGTTGAAGCTGAGCCGGGCCGACCTGCCCTATGCGGTAGCCTCCAGGCGCCACGGCGCGACGACGGTTGCCGCTACCATGATCTGCGCCCACCTCGCCGGCATCCAGGTCTTCGCCACGGGCGGCATCGGCGGCGTCCATCAGGGAGTCGAGACGACCATGGACATCTCGGCCGATCTCGACGAACTCGCCCGCACGCCCGTGGCGGTGGTCTGCGCCGGTGCGAAAGCCATCCTCGACCTGCCGCGGACGCTGGAATACCTGGAGACGCGCGGCGTGCCGGTCGTCGGCTATGGGACGGACCGCTTCCCGGCCTTCTGGAGCCGCACGAGCGATCTGCCCGTTCCCCTGCGCCTCGACAGTCCCGAAGCCATCGCCGACCTGATCCGCACCAAGGAGACGCTGGGACTCCACGGCGGCGTTCTCGTGGCCAATCCCGTTCAGGGTGCCGATGAGATCCCCGCCGATGAAATGAGCGCCTTCATCGACGCGGCCATCGGGGAGGCGAAGGCTCGTGGGGTTTCGGGAAAGGCGGTCACGCCTTTCCTCCTGTCATATCTGTTCGAGCAGACCGGCGGGCGAAGTCTCGCCACCAACATCGCGCTCGTGAAGAACAACGCCGCGCTCGCCGCGCGACTGGCTGCGTCCCTCGCCGGTCCGAGGGGGTGAGGCTCACCCGTTCGCCTCGCTCCAGGCAGCCATCGCCTCGAACACGATGGCGTGGCGCCGGGCCAGGGAATCGATGTCCGTGGAGTAACCGCCACCGATGACCGCGATCAGGGGAATGCCACGGCTGCGCGCCTGCTCGATCACATAGGAATCCCGGCGGCGGAGACCATCGTCGGTGAGGTTGAGCCGCCCCAGCTTGTCGTCGCGGTGCGGGTCGACGCCGGCATTGAAAAAGACGAGCTCCGGCTCGAGAGCGTCGAGGAGGCGCGGCAGATGGGATTGCAGGACGTCCAGATAGGCACCGTCCTCCATGTGATCCGGCAGGCCGATGTCCAGATCGCTCGGGATCTTGCGCACGGGATAGTTCTTCTCCGCATGCATGGAGAAGGTGAAGAGATCCGCCTCGTCGCGCAGGCAATCTGCGGTCCCGTCACCCTGGTGGACGTCGAGGTCCACCACGAGCGCGCGCTGGATCGCACGATCCGTCCGCAGCGCCTTGGCCGCGATGGCGACATCGTTGAAGACGCAGAAGCCCGCTCCTGTTTCCCTCTGTCCATGATGGGAGCCCCCTGCCGTGCTGCCGGCAAGCCCATGCTGGAGTGCAAGCCGCGCCGCAAGCAGCGTCCCGGCGGCGGATGCCCGGGCGCGACGGACGACGCTTTCGCTGACCGGAAGACCGATGCGCTGCTCGATCTCCCGAGGCACCGAGCAGGCGAAAACCTTATCCACGTAAGCACGGTCATGGGCCAGGGCGATCAGATCCGCTGAGGCCTCCCCCGGCACGATGAGGCCGTTGGGAGCAAGCCCCTTCTCCGCCACCACTTCCGCCAGGCGGCCATACTTCAGCATCGGGAACCGGTGGTCGTCGGGAAGCGAGGCCACGTATGCCGTGTGCGAGACGATCGGGACCTGCTTCATGGGTCGGCCTCTGCTGATGTTGTCCGAGCTAACGACCTTCGATGATGGCTTTCTCCGCAAGCCGCACTGCCGATTCCTGCGAGCGTGCCCCGCAGATGAAACCGCCAGGGTGGCAGAACACGCCGTCCTCGATTCCGGCGGCTTTCGAGAACTCCGTCTCCTGCAGGCCGCGCCACGCCTCAGGCAAGGACAGTCGCTGGCCGAAGGAGCTCGGCTCGGGCGGGATGGTGCGGCAGTACCAGGCGGTCAGATCCTCGTTCGGGTAGATCACGAAGAGAAGATCGCTCAGACCACCCTCGAAAACCGCCTTCTCCCAGGGAAGCTTGCGATCGAGAACGATCACGCGGGCATCCCGTGCCTTCCTGGCAGCTGCCATCACAAGCGAGAGAGCCTGAGCCTCGGCATGGGCCTGCCGGCAGGCCCGGACCAGGATTCCCCTGGCGAAGTCGGCCGCTTCGAGGAAAGCGTCATCATAGGACTGGCCGCTGTCCCAGGTCGGATTGAAGGCCTCGACCAGGAGCGCGAGATGGCTCTGGCTTGCGGTGGCGACCCCGTTGTCGGCCTGGTCTATGGTGAGAATGAAGGTTGCGTCGATGTCCTGCCAGACGGAATCCAGCATGTCCTCGCCGATCCCCGGCACGAGCCGAGGCAGGGCCTTGCGCCCATAGTCGCGCCAGATCAGGCCGACCGAGCTGTAGGGCGTCCCGTCCTCCCGTCGCGGGAGATCACGCATGTGGTGGTCGTACCGGCCCTGGGCAGGCTCGTAGATCCCGCCCACGTCGAAGACGATGTCGGCTGAGTCGATCAGCGCCATGTCCCGGGTCCGGACGAACTCGAACGCATTCATGGCATCGCGCAGGATGGAATAGGCGAAGACGTCGTCGGCATGGAACGTGCCGCTATGGGTTACAATCCGCATCGTTCTCCTCCGACCAGCGTCGGCTACTCCGTATCGGTCAAAGCTACAACCGCGATAGCAGAGCTGTTCGCTCAAGATAAGCCGCTTCAGGACCATCCTTCGTGTGGATTCAGGATAAATCTCGAATGAGCCTTATCGACCCACTTGACCTTACCATCGTGGGAACGCCTACAGATCTCGGGACCTTGAAATGAAAGGATCCCGATCATGATCATGCATGTTTTCCACGTTCCCGGCATGAATTGCGGCGGCTGCCTTCGCGCCATCACCCGATCCATCCAGGCCCTTGATCCGCTGGCACAAGTCCAGGCCGACCTGGAAGTCCGCACCCTGAGGGTGACGTCCACGAGAAGCGAGACATCGCTTTTGGACGCTCTGAGGGATGCTGGCTACCCGGCTCAGCCTCTCGCCCATTCCAACCTGTGAGGAGGGCACGATGACCACCGAAGGTCACCACCACCATCACGATCATAGCAATGCCGAATCAAGCCACAGCACGTTGAACCGTACCGCTCTGAGCGCCACGATTCACTGCCTGACAGGCTGCGCCATCGGCGAAGTTCTGGGACTCGCGATCGGGACCTCCCTTGGCTGGGGAACGGCACAGACCATCCTTCTGGCGGTCGCCCTCGCCTTCCTGTTCGGCTACGGCCTGACCGTGCTGCCCCTGCTCCGCAGCGGGCTGCCCTTCGGCACGGCCCTAGGCATGGCCCTTGCGGCTGACACGGCCTCCATCACCATCATGGAAATCGTGGACAACCTGATCATGCTTGTCATCCCGGGCGCAATGGATGCCGGCCTCACCAGCCCTCTTTTCTGGGGAAGTCTCGCTCTGGCCCTGCTCATCGCCGGCGCTTTCGCCTTCCCGCTCAATCGCTGGCTGATTGCTCGCGGACGGGGCCATGCAGTCGTGCATTCCTTTCATAGCCACTGATCCTACATCGTGGATTGAACCTTCAGGAGAACCAACATGAAGTCTCGCATTCTGATATTGGCTGCACTCATCGCGGCAGCCCCGACCCTCGCTTCAGCCCAGGGGGCCCACGGCAGCCATTCCGGCCACTCCACACCGGCACAGACGGCAAGGACGCCCGATACGCCCGCTACTCAGGGTTACAGGCAGGCGAACGCGACGATGCACAAGAACATGGACGTCGCCTTCAGCGGCAATGCCGACATCGACTTCGTTCGCGGCATGATCCCTCACCACCAGGGAGCCATCGACATGGCGAAGGTCGCTCTCCAGCACGGGAAGGACCAGCAGGTCCGCCAATGGGCCGAGGACGTCATCCGCGAGCAGGAGCGCGAGATCGCCGAGATGCAGGCCTGGCTCAAGAGCAGGGGCGTCCAGTAGTTGTGACCTGATCCACCCTGATCCACATGGCGGCGATGGCTTTTCTCCCCAGCCCCTGTATCAGGGGGCTGCCACGAACAGGCGGGTGAAGCGTTAGTGGATATCCCCTGCGGGCGAATGGAAAGGAAGAACGATGTTCACGCTTACGATCAGCGACAAGCCTGTTGCCATCACCAATGCAAATGAGGAAGAGGCCCGCGAACTCCTCATGAGCGAGGAGTTCAAGGATGACCTCAAGGTCCTCGAGAGCGAAGGCGCTCCCCTGTGGGACGGCTTTGCCAGCCTGAACGTCAGGCCGGCGACGGAGGAGGAAAAAGCCGAGTTCGAGGGAGCCGATTTCGACGAGGACGAGGAGGATGATGATGAGGAGGAAGGTCCCTACATCATGTTCCTGGTCGATGTGACCGATCCCGACGAGGACGATGAGGGCTAACCCCCTGAAGGCTCGATGGCCCTGCTGAACCGGCAGGGTCCAAGCATCGTCGGTCCGGATGTTCCGGGCCGACGCACAGGAGGAGGCTTCCATGAGTTCGAACCTGCCGATCATCCGACGGGCGCTGCTTGGAGGCTTTGCCGCGTCTGCCTTGATCATGACCTCGCGAGCCTCTCTGGCGGCCGAAACCCTGCCGAGGATGGTGGTGACCAAGGACCCGAACTGCGGCTGCTGCACCGGATGGGTCAGGCATGTCCGAGCGGCGGGTTTCGAGGTCGAGGTGGTCGAATCCTCAGAGATCAACCGTCTGAAAACCCGTCTCGGCGTGCCGGAGGCCCTGGCCTCCTGCCATACGGCAGAGATCGGCGGCTATGTGATCGAGGGCCATGTCCCCCCGGCCGTGATCAGACGTCTGCTGGCCGAGAAGCCCGACGGCAAGGGTTTGGCCGTTCCCGGGATGCCCGTCGGATCACCCGGCATGGAAGTCGAGGGGATGGAGCCCGACACCTACGATGTGGTCCTGTTCGGTCCCTCCGGGCAGCGGACCTACGCACGGTACACCGGCGACCGCGAAGCGTGAGGCAGCGGGAACACTCCGGATTTCGGGTCGTTGGCCCGGCATGAGTTGGCTAGTTCAACCCCGCCTCGTGAACGATCCCTTCAGCGATCCGGGCCTTTATCTCGATTTCCGCTATGGCCGCCGCGCCATCCTCTTCGATCTGGGCGATGTCAGCCCGCTCTCCTCCCGCGAGTTGCTACGAGTGAGCCACGTCTTCGTGTCGCATACCCATGTGGATCACATCGCGGGATTCGACCGTCTGTTCCGCCTCTGCCTTCACCGCCCCTCCCCGCTGACCCTCATCGGCCCGCCAGGCTTTGCGGAGCAGGTCGAACATCGGATCCGAAGCTTCACATGGAACCTCCTCGACGAGAAATCGGTCGATTTCTGCCTCCGCGTCATGGATTACGACGGCTCACGCCTGACACGGGCCGCCGAGTTCCATGCCCGCGAAGCCTTCGCTCGCCGTGAGGTGGAGCCGCCTGTCTTTCCGGACGGCATCGCCTGGATGGAGGATGAGTTCAGAATTGAATCCGTTGCCCTCGACCACGGCATTCCATGCTTGGCCTTTGCCTTGCGGGAGGTGATGCAGGTGAATGTCTGGCGGGGGGTACTGGCTGAGATGGACCTTGCTCCCGGCGCATGGCTGAACGAAGCGAAACGGGCGGTCCGCCTGGGGTTGCCGGACGACCATGCGATCGATCCACCTGAAGGCGGGTCCATCCGCCTCGGAGACCTCAAGCACCGGGCTCTGCGCGTCGCTCCCGGACAGGTGGTGGCCTATGTGACCGACGCCGCTCCCCATGCGGACAACCGGACCAGGATCCTCCGCTTGGCGGACAAAGCCGACCGGCTCTTCATCGAAGCAGTGTTCCTGGAGTGCGACCGCTCCCTGGCCGTGGCGTCCCGCCACCTGACCGCCCGGGAGGCCGGGCTTCTCGCCCGCGAGGCAGGCGTCCGGCATGTCACTCCCTTCCACCATTCGGCGCGCTACCTGTCCGAACCTGAGGCATTGCGCGACGAATTGTTCGAGAGCTTCGGCGCGGCTGACAGCAGGGCTGTTCCGGCCTGAACTTAACCGGCGGCGAAGATCGCCTCATGGATCTGTCGCGGATCCGGCCTGCGGCTGGAGCTGAACCGGACGACGCGGTAGCCGCAGGATTTCAGGACCCTGTCGCGCTGCGCGTCCTTCCGGGCATCGTGCGAGCGGTCGTCGAGTTCGACGATCGCAAGCACTTCCAGATCCTGCACCACCACCCAGTCAACGCGGGTGTTCGAAATCCTCTTGAACGCCATCCAGAAGGCACGGCTGCCTTCCTTGGCATCGGGGCGAACCAGCGCCAGGATGGGAACCTGCGGCCAGATCTGGCAGTCCGGGCAGGCAGCCAGGAGGCGCCCGTAAAACTCCCGCTCATTCTCGGTCATGATCGCAGAGCGGCGATAGCGCGGCTTCCGGGCCAGGAAAAGAACGAGGACCAGCACGATGCCGAGCACAGCAACGCCGGCCAGCCATGACCACGAGATATCTTCAATCCTCATAACGCTCCGCCCCTGCCTTGCGCTCGCTCGAACGTGAACGGCCAGGCTTCGTTCTGCCGGTAAAGCATAGCAGCTAACATGAAACCCGCATGCATGGTCCCGCGTCTTCTTATTGTCCAGTTACAGAACATCGGGGAGAGCACAATGGACCTCAGCCGCCGAACCTTCCTGCTCGGAGCGTCAGCCGCTGCCGCGGGAGCCACTCTGCCGTCCAGCCGCGCCTTCGCTCAGTCACTGCGCGACATGGCGGCCTACCAGCGCATGTATGGACCCGTGGACGACGATCTCTACCCTGTTCCCGGAATCGAGCTGTCGCGGATCAATCCGGCCTATCTCCGGCGCGTGGTCCAATACAACACCACGGAAGCCCCTGGAACCATCGTGGTCGATCCCCAGAGCCGGTATCTCTATCTCGTCATGCGTGACGGCATGGCCGTGCGCTACGGAGTCGGAGTCGGTCGTTCGGGCTTCGGCTGGTCGGGCGCTGCCACCATCAAGGACAAGCAGGAATGGCCCGACTGGTACCCGCCGAAGGAGATGTTCGCGCGTGAACCTGAACTGATGGAGCAGATGGGCGAGCTGCCCGGAGGCTCCGGCATGCCCGGCGGTCCGGGGAACCCGCTTGGCGCCCGTGCCCTGTACCTCTGGCAGGGGAACAAGGATACGCTCTACCGGATCCATGGCACCTTCGAGCCGTGGACGATCGGCACCAACGTCTCGTCCGGCTGCATCCGCATGATCAACCAGGACGTGATCGACCTCTACAACCATACTCCGACCGGTACGAAGGTCGTCGTTCTCAACGCCCCGTCCGGGCGAGGGAAGCGCGATCAGACCGCCGCCCGCTCCTGACATTAAGCAAATAGGCACCCATTGTGCCTATTTTTGCCATGGTTAACGATCACACGTCGCTCGGGGACGCGGGAACTTACGAACCATGGCGGGAATCTTCGCCCGATCCAAGCGGTCGGCTGGCGGATGGAAGTCGGTCACTGTGCCGATATGCGGCCGCTCGTCGGACGGAGGGCATGCCTTTCGTTCGATTATTGGAGTTGCGGCCGCCGCCTCTGCCCTCCTGACATTTGCCTCGGCTCCTCTTCAGAACGCTGCGGCGCTTGGCGAAACCCGCACGCTCAGCTTCTTCCATACCCACACGAAGGAAAGCCTCACCGTTACCTTCCGCCGGAACGGCAGTTTCGACGAGGGCGCTCTGAGCCAGCTCAACTGGTTCCTGCGCGACTGGCGCGTCGAGAAGCCGGCGCAGATGGACCCGCGCCTGTTTGACATTCTCTGGGAAGTCTACCGGGAATCCGGCTCCTCCCAGCCTATCCAGATCATTTCCGCGTACCGTTCGCCGGAAACCAACGGCGCCCTTCGCCGCCGCTCCAGCGGCGTCGCGGAGCACAGCCAGCACATGCGCGGCAAGGCCATGGACATCCGTTTGCCGGATGTGGAGACCGGGCGTCTGCGGGCGATTGCCATGAAGAAGCAGTACGGCGGCGTTGGCTATTACCCCTCGTCCGCCTTTGTCCATGTGGATACGGGCAATGTGCGCGCCTGGCCGCGCATGACGCAGCAGCAGCTGGTGCAGCTGTTCCCGGACGGGAAGACCCTGCACTTGCCATCCAACGGCAAGCCGCTCGCCGGCTATGAGGTGGCGAAGGCCGAGATCCCGGCCCGGAATGCCGCCCTGGCGACGCAAGCCTCGGCTGGAGGCGGACCCTCCATCGGCAATCTCTTCGCCAATCTGTTCGGGCGCGGGAACACCCAGCCGGCGCCGCAGCAGGTTGCCGCAGGGGAGAGCGTGACGGTGGTGGCCTCCGCGGATCCTGAGAACATCCAGGCTCCCGTTGCGGCGGCGCCTCTTCCGCCGGAGCGCCCGAAGGAGATCAGGCTCGCCGTTGCCGCCCTGCCCGACCTGTCGTCGGATATGGCCTCAGCGGCGCTCCCGGCGCCGGCCCCCGTCGCAGGGCCCGAACCGATCCTGGGTTTCGATGAGAAGGCGGCCGCGAAGGCCCTGTTCGATCCGCGCACGGCCTTCCTGGATCTGGGCTTCGCCTCCCGCAGCCAGCATGAGTTGAGCGTGACGCAGTTCACCGGGCCGGCGGTCAAGCCGCTGCCCGTCGTCGGACAGACGGAAGCCGCCGAGCTCTAGGAGCCGAACTCCTCCAGCCCGTCAGATGCCGAAGAGGATGAGAGCCCCGACCATCAGAGCCAGAACGAGAAGCCCCCCTATGGCCACCGCCCAATGGGCCGCGCGCTTCTCCTGCTGGACGAAGGCGGGCTCCGCCTGGACGGCAGTTGCCATTTCAAGGGGAGCCGTCCGCTTCTTCATCCGGGTCGCAGCGGCGCGATCCGGGAACGGGATGATCTCGGCGCCCTTCTGGGGAGCCGTGGCGGGTTTCGGATGAGGAGCCATCAGGCTGTCATCCAGCTCAACCGGGATACCGGCTTCTTCGAGGTGAACCACGATCAGCGCGATGTCTTCCGCGCTCATGGAATGGATCGGCAGGTTGGCCTCGAGGTCCAGAGTCGTCAGTTGCCCCTGCTGGCGTCCCAGGGCGATCAAGCGGTCCAGGGTATTGCTGTCGAGCGCCTGCTGCATGAGGCACCACCCCATTGTGGTTGTTGGGCGGAGAAGCAGCCGGGCCGCTTCGAAGGTTCCCCGAGCTAACGCGGCAGTTGCCACAGACGTTGCAATGGAAAAACGTCTCCCGTGCGATTTCGAAGAAGCTTTGCCCGAAAGCCGCAAAGGGCCAGGAAGGCTAGTTCTTCGTGGCCGTGGAGGCCTCTTCGAGGGCCTCCTTCTCACGCCTGACCTGTTCGGACAGCTGCTCGGCAATGGCCACAAGCTTTCCGGCCATGAAATGCTTGCCATTCAGCTCGACCTGGCCGGCCAGGCCCACGGTCAGGAGGGTCTCGAAGACCGTATCGGCAGGGAGTCCCTTGCGGATCAAGTCGATGGCGACCTTCTGCCATTGATCGGACAGCTGCTCGCGGATCTCGGAAATATCATTGCTCATGCCGGGACCATACAGGATCATGCCCCGGTTGTCGCGTACTGCACCTCTGACGATGTGGAACTGTCACTCAGCTTACATGGAACGGTTCTAATGCGTGACCGTCACCTAACGACGGAGAAGCCGAGATGGACGAGCACACGGGCCGCCTACGCTCCAGCGAACTGGAGGATTCGGGCGATGTGGGGGTGAACCCGACGCACAACCCCACCATGGGCGAGATCATTGCGAGCCGGTTCAATCGGCGCGATCTTCTGCGGGGCTCCCTCGCCGTAGCAGCCATATCCGCGACTGTCGGTCACCGGGCCCTGGCGGCCAACGAGCAGCCGGCCAAGAGGGCCTCGAACCCGATCTCGTTCGACTTCAAGGAAATCGAGGCGGGTGTCGACCACACGCATCACGTGGCCGAGGGCTATGACGCCCAGGTGCTCCTGCGCTGGGGCGACCCGCTGTTCCCGGATGCTCCCGAGTTCGATCCCATGAAGCAGACGGCTGAAGCCCAGGCGCGCCAGTTCGGCTACAACACCGACTTCATCGGCTTCATTCCGCTCAATGGGTCGAGCGATCACGGCCTGCTGGTCGCGAACCATGAATATACGAATGAGGAGCTGATGTTCCCGGGCGTTGGCGTCCAGGACTCCAAGGACGCCAATTTCTCCAAGATGACCCAGGAACTCGTGGCGATCGAGATCGCGGCCCATGGCGGGGCAGTCGTGGAGATCCGTCGCGTCGACGGCCAGTGGCAGGTGGTGAAGGATTCCAAGTACAACCGCCGCATCACCGCGGATACGCCCATGGAGATCACCGGCCCGGCAGCCGGCCACGACCGGATGAAGACGTCCGCCGATTCCAGCGGCCGCAGCGTGCGAGGCATGATCAACAACTGCGCCGGCGGCGTGACGCCCTGGGGCACGTGGCTGACCTGCGAGGAGAACTTCAACGGCTACTTCTGGGGCAAGCTCGCCGAGGACCATCCCGAGGCCAGGAACTACAAGCGCTACGGCATCGGCACGCCGGCCTATGCCTGGGGCAAGTTCCACGACCGCTTCGACCTCGCCAAGGAGCCCAACGAGGCGAACCGCTTCGGCTGGGTGGTCGAGATCGATCCCTTCGACCCGAACTTCACTCCTAAGAAGCGAACGGCGCTGGGCCGCACCAAGCACGAGGGAGCCGCAGGCATCACCAACAGCGACGGCCGCTATGTGGTCTATCTCGGCGACGACGAGCGTTTCGACTACGTCTACAAATTCGTCACCGCCGGAAAGGTCGATCCGCAGAACCGCGCCGCCAATTTCGGACTGCTCGACGAGGGCATTCTCTACGTGGCGAAGTACAACCCCGACGGCACCGGCACCTGGCTGCCGATGGTGCACGGCCAGGGCCCGCTCACCGAAGCCAATGGCTTCAGGACCCAGGCCGACGTGCTGATCGAGACCCGCCGGGCGGCGGACCTTCTCGGCGCCACCAAGATGGACCGCCCCGAGGACATCGAGGCGAATCCGCAGACCAACCGCGTGTACGTCATGCTGACGAACAACACGCGGCGCAAGGAAGATCAGGTGGATGCTGCCAACCCGCGGGCCAACAATGCGTTCGGCCACATCGTCGAGATGATGCCGGACGGTGGCAACCATGCCGCGACGGCCTTCACCTGGGAGGTTCTGGTGAAGTGCGGCGATCCCTCGGTCGCCTCGGTCGGCGCAACCTTCTCGTCGGAGACCACCAGGAACGGCTGGTTCGGCATGCCGGACAACTGCGCCATCGACAGCCAGGGCCGCCTCTGGATCTCCACCGACGGCAACAACGCCAAGGCGACGGGCCGGGCAGACGGCCTCTGGGCACTCGAAACGGAGGGCGAAAGGCGTGGCACGTCCAAGCACTTCTTCCGGGTGCCGGTCGGGGGAGAACTGTGCGGGCCGTTCTTCACGCCTAACGACGAGTCGCTGTTCCTGGCCGTGCAGCATCCTGGAGAAGCAGAAGAAGGGACCACGTCCACCTTCGAGAATCCGATCACCCGCTGGCCGGATTTCAAGGATGGCATGCCCACCCGTCCCTCCGTGCTGGTCATCACCAAGCAGGGCGGCGGCAAGATCGCCTGATCGCGCTCGGCATCCTCGATGCATCGGCAAGGGAGCCCCAGCGGCTCCTTTGCTCGTTCAGGCAGATGAATGCCGGATGGAAGCTGAAGGGGTGTTGCCGGGTGTTCGAAGAGTGCTGCCCACGCGGCAGCCCGAGGGAGAGTGGCGCGGGCGACGGGGCTCGAACCCGCGACCTCCGGCGTGACAGGCCGGCACTCTAACCGACTGAGCTACGCCCGCGCATCTCTCTCGCATCACGTGCCCGAGACGGGCGTTTCTCGCGATGGAGGCGCGCTCGTACCGGTGATTGAGTACGCTGTCAAATAGTGTTTGGTTTATCCCCAGGAGGCGCGCCGCCCTCAGAACCTGTTCCTCCGCGTTGACCGTCAGTCCCTGGTGCTGATCGAGAAGACCTCGTAGCCGGCCCCATTGAGCACACGGACGGATTCGATCTCGGGGTCACGGGATTGAGGCCGCCGCGCGAGGGAGAAAACCTTCAACGCCCGCTCCTTTGCCTTTTCGACGGAGTCGGTGCGAACCAGGATCCGGCGGATGATTCCGCCGCCCGCCTCTTCGGAGGCCACGGATTCGATGCGATACACTTCAACCACGTTCCCACAACTCCATTGTCAGCGTGCCTCCACCATCAAGGCCTGTTGCGCTGCAGCTTGTCGAACCGCTTGATCAGGCGGTCGCGTTTCAACCTCGAGAGGCGGTCGATCCAGAAGATGCCGTCGAGTTGATCGATCTCGTGCTGGAAGCAGACTGCCATCAGTCCTTCTGCCTCCTCTTCGTACTCCATGTCGTCCAGTCCTCTGAATCTCACCCGCACGCGGGCATGACGCTCAACCTCGTCGTTGACGCCAGGCATGGAGACGCTCCCCTCCATGTGCCGGATCATCTCCGGGGAGCACCAGACGATCTCCGGATTGACGGAAATGTGAGGCTCGGCATGGCCCTGCAGCTGGATCACGACGAGCCGCTGCGGCACGCCTACATGCGGAGCCGTGATGCCGATGCCGGGCGCGGCATGCATCGTGTCTGTCAGATCCTTTGCCAGTGCCCTGACCTCTTCGTCGACATCGACGATGGGTTCGGCCTTCTGGCGCAGGCGGGGATCGGGGAAGCGGATGATCGGACGGGTGGCCAAGCAGTATCTCTTGCAGTGCGACAGGTGAAGATCAATGCTGAGCTACTTGTAACGACCGCCGCGCTGAAGCACCTCGATCTTGTAGCCGTCCGGATCCTGCACGAAGAAGAACCGCGCTGGAGGCCTGCCGTCGATCTTCAGCTCCTTCATCGATGTCGGGCCGAGGCCAAGCGAATCGAACCGGGCATGCTCGGCCTCGAGATCGTCTACGGAGAATGCGAGATGCCCGTAGCCGTCGCCCAGAACATAAGGTTCCGTGCGGCCGTGGTTGATCGTCAATTCGAGTTCGAGCTCGCTTTCAGGATTGCTGAGGTAGATCAGCGTAAAGCCTTCGAACCCAAGGCGCTCCGCCACCGTGAGGCCAAAGGCCTTCTCGTAGAAAGCGAGGGAGCACCGCTCGTCGAGCACGCGGAGCATGGAGTGTATGGCCTTCCCCACGGGACACCTTTTCTCTTCCGGTCGCTCTGCCGGCCTCGGCAGAGACGATCCTGATCTGACTGGTAGGAGGTGAGATAGCAGCGGGTAGGCTGAAACGAAAGAACAGCGGGGCGATCCCGTCCACGTGCCAGCAAAAAGCCTTCCCCGGTTCGGACCGAGAAAGGCAAGTTCGGGAGGAAGAAACGCAGACTGCCGGGCTCAAACATCCACGAAGCGGGGTTGTTACGCCTGTGCGGCGTTCCACCACACCTGCCCCTGGGGACCAGCAAACCCAGTCAGAGCCTCAATCGTGGCGCAATCAAGGAAAATTGATGCCCGCCAAGGTTCGAAAATGGGGAACGGCAAGGAACAATGAACAAGATGAACGCTTGGCTTGGTACGGAGGCACCATTCCCCGCAACCCCTTGTCGCCTCCGCAGACTTGCAGCCCCGTTCAGCCTGGTTCGAACGGGGCTTTTTCTGTTCGGGGCCTGATTCTCCGGTTTACCGCTCGATCAGGTCCGCGATGGAGCGAATGCGGTTGCGGACGTAATCAGGAAGGCCGGCACTGATGGAGTCGCCGGAATTGAAAGAGCTTTTGCCCATCAGTACCTGCGCCGGAATGAGATTGCGCAGAACGGGAACATTCTCGAACTCCTTCTTGCGCTCCAGCACATCGGTCTCGACTGCCAATGCCATGAAGACCGTCGCGACACTTCTGTTCGGATCGGCAGGATGCTCCTGAAGCACCGCGAGCAGCTTTCCGAACTGCATCACCTGGTTCACGCTGTAAATAGCCTGCTCGAGCACCCCGGCCACGGGAGCTTCCAGAGCCGTCAGCTTGGTGAGACCGGCACGGTCGATCTCCTCCGGCGCCAGCACGCGGATCTCGGTCTGGAATTCCATGAACTCCGATATTTTCTTGCCGCCCTCCTCCAGCTTGTTGGCCAGCCGAATGCCGACCGGCAGCTTGCCCTCGAGCGGATAACGGGACTCGATGCAGAGGCTGCGTTCAGCCTCGCACCAGCGGCGGTTCGGGTGGCGGTTATGGGCGCTCTGCGGATCGATCTGCGGCGCCGCCTGCTCGGCCGAGATGCGGCGATGCTTGATCGACGGGTCGATCTTTTCCAGCGTTTCGAGGCGCGCGAAACGGGCGAGATCGACGGAACCCGGCGCCTTGCCGATCAGGAACCGCGCCTCCACCACGTACATGTGGAGCTTCTCGGTGTAGGATTTCGGAATGCCATGGACCGAGACCTTGATGGTCGGCTCGGCATAGGTCGGAAAAAGGCTCAGGAACTGCTTCTGCACGGGCCGCTCGCGCCCCCAGTCCTCGAAGCGGATCAGGCCAGTTCCAGCATCGGTCAGCTTGTCGTTCCGATGATCGCTGAACACGATGGTTCTGGGCTTGAGCTTTGCCGGGACTACGGCCGTGACGGACGGCACCTCCTCGATCCGGAACTCCTCCGCGGCCGATCCTGCGACCGAGGCGAAAAGAGCCGCAGCGGCGATCAGCGAGCGCCTGACGAAAACCTGCAATGCCATCAGTAAACCTGTCCGTTGCGCCAGAGATAATCCGGATCGACGCGCCTGGGCCTGCGGGGCGCCTCGTCCTCCCACCACCAGCGGAAGCCACGGTCCGGCTCGACCTGGCGGCGTGAGGGAGGAGCGTTCTGGCGCAGGCTGTCGAGCCAGCCGGGGCCCTGGGCGTATGGGCCATCCTCATAATAATCCGGCCCTCCCCGCTCCTCCCCGTCGCTCCAGGGATCCGGGTTGCGGAAGGCATAGACTTCCGACTGCGGCACGAGCCGGAACTGCGTCTCGGCGAGCCGCCCGAACCAGTTCAGGCGGAAGTGCTCCATGAAACCTTTCCTTCCATCCGTCAGCCGGTCGCCGGTGTTCAGATCGATCGGCATCGCGATGAGCTGCTTGGCTGCCTGCGGCGAGGGTGGGCTGAGCGGAGCCTTCGGCGCATGGTGCTCCCAGGCCGCCTGGACGATGGACTGGAAGATGGGAGCTGCCACCTTGCCGCCCGTCTGTCCACGCCCGAGCGTGCGGCGCTTTCCGTCGGCGTTGTCGTGTCCGACCCACACGGCAACCGTGACGTCGTTGGTGAAGCCCACGAACCACGCATCGTTCTCGTTGTCGGAGGTGCCCGTCTTGCCGGCGGCGTATGGCGCAAGCGCCTTGAGGGAACGGGCCGTGCCGCGTTCGAGAACGCCCTGCAGCATGGATTTCAGCTGATAGAAGGCGGCGGCATCGGCAGAGCCCAGACGCGTCAGTTGGCGCGCTTTGCGGCTGTAGACCGCCCGTCCGCCCTCCTCCACCGCCTCGATGGCATGGGGCACCGGCATGGCGCCCTCGTTGGCAATCGCCGCAAAGAAGGCCGCCAGGTCGAGCATCCGCACGGGCTGCGCACCGAGCACGAACGGATAGTGCGGCGTGCATTCCAGATAGAGCTGCGCCTCGACAGCGAGTTCGCAGACTCGCCTGAGGCTCTCCTCGGGCCGGGTTTCGATGGCGCCATCGAGGAGGCGCGCCGTAACCAGATTCTTCGAGCTCTCCAGCGCCCTGCGGAGGGTCATGATTCCTGAGCGCCCGCCGTCGAAGTTCTTCGGGCTCCAGTGATCTCCGGATCGGGCACCGGCGGCACCCACAGGGGGCAGCGTCAAGGGCGCATCCCAGATCAGCGTGTTGGGCTGAAGCCCCTTCGACAGGGCTGCGAGATAGGTGAGAGGCTTGAAGGCGGAGCCCGGCTGGCGGTGAGCCTGCGTCGCCCGATTTAGCTGGCTCAAGGGATACGAGAAGCCGCCCGTCATGGCGAGGATGCGGCCGGTCCTGTTCTCGAGAACGACCGCACTGCCCTGCACGGACGGCGGCGTCCTCAGATCAGCGCGAGCCGCACCCTTGCTCTTCTGCTCGATCACGCGCACCCGCACGACATCATAGAGCTTGAGCTCCCGGCGAGCCGCCTCCCAGGCGTTTAGGTGCAGAACGCTTCCATCCGCGAGCCCCACCTTCAGGACGCTTGCGCCCGTTTTCCGATCCCGCCCTTTTTCGATCACCACGGCTGCGGGCCAGCGTAGGTCGTAGAGCGGCAGTCGCACCGCCTCCAGGGCGCGTCTCCACGCCGGAGCCGCGGCTGCCGGATCCTTCCTGCCTTCTAGCGTCTTCACGGCCTCGGCGATGTTGGCCTCGGGTCCCTGGTAGCGCTGCCGCCCGATGCTCAGCTCATAGCGGGCCAATCCCTCCTGCAAGGCAGCTTCCGTCTCCTGCTGCAGGCCCGCATTGATGGTCGTGCGGACCGTATAGCCGCCGGCGGTGAGGCTCTCGATGCCGGCCAGCGAGCGTGCGTCGCGGCTGACGTGATCGACGAAGTGGAAGCCCATCGTCCGCCTGGTGCGCTCATGGAGCGTCCGGTCTGGCAGGGAGGCGACTGCCTGCTGCACCTGCTCGGGCTTCAGGAAGCCGTCCTCCTGCATGCGGCTCAGCACATAGGCCATCCGCTCCTGAGCACGCTCCGGCCGCGTGTCCGGATTGTAGTAGTTCGGCCCCTTGGCCAATCCGGCGAGAAGAGCTCCCTCGGACACGGAGAGCGCCTTGGCGCTCTTCCCGAAATAGCTCCGGGCCGCCATCTCGATGCCCCAGGAGGAGCGCCCGAGATAGATCGAGTTGAGGTAGGTCTCGAGGATCTCAGCCTTGCTGAGCACCCGCTCGATGCGCGACGCCACGATCATCTCCCGCATCTTGCGGTCGTAGGTGACGTCGTCCCCTACAAGCAGGTTCTTCGCGACCTGCTGCGTGATGGTGGAGCCGCCCGCAGGTCGTCCAGGGTTGGCCATGTTGCCCATGAAGGCGCGGATCACTCCACGCTCGTCGATGCCCCGGTGCTGGTGAAAACGTTTGTCCTCCGCCGAAACGAAGGCCTGCTGCACGCTTTGCGGGATGTCGGACAGCGGCACCCAGATGCGCCGGTGGTCGGGCTCGAAGACTTCGGCGAAGCGTTTGCCGTTCGCGTCCAGGACCACGCTGACGCCCGGAAGCTTGAGACCCTTCAGCCTGCCGGCATCGGGCAGCCCGGCCACGGCGGCATTGTAATAGGAGATCACCTCGCCCAGATCGACCGGCGGGGGCGCGACCGTCTCCCCCTTGCAGAACTGGCGGTAGCTCGCGTGGAGGTCGTTGAAGCTCAATCCCTGCAGGACCTTCAGGTCCCCCGTGACCGCCTGCGGATCATCCATGGCAGTCGCGATGAGATCGTCGAGGTTGATATCCTCGATATCGAACGCTCGGCGCATATGGGTGCAGCCATTCCTGAGGATCTGCGACACCTCGCCCTGATCCCGCACAGGATCGAAGCTCGTCTTGACCGCTTCCGGATCGACAAGAACCTGGCTCAAGGTCAGGGCTGTTGCGAAAACCTTGACGAGGATTGCGCTCATTCCGCCGCCATCATCGGATCAGTCACCCCATGAGAAGATCATCGGCCCGAACCAGATGGTCACGCTCCGGCTGCCGGGAACGAACCCTGCCCGATGCCGGATGAATGGAAGCCGTACACCCGGGCTGATCTGGGACAGGTCATTACGAGAAAGATGGGGCGGCCGAGCTTACATCCCAGATGCAGGCCTCGCGGTCACGGCAATGTGTCTCACCCGCGCCCGACGAAGGGCATCTTCGTCGCCATGACCGTCATGGTGAGAACATTGGCGTCCAGCGGCAGGCCGGCCATGTAGACCACCGCATCGGCCACGTGCTTCGGGTCTATCCTGGGCTCCGGCGCAACCGTGCCGTTCGGCTGCAACACGCCCTCGGTCATTCTCGCCGTCATATCGGTGGCCGCATTGCCGATGTCGATCTGCCCACAAGCGATGTCATAGGGGCGTCCATCGAGGGAGGTCGACTTCGTCAGCCCGAGGACCGCATGCTTGGTGGCCGTATAGGGTGCCGAGAGCGGGCGCGGGGCATAGGCCGAAACGGAGCCGTTATTGATGATCCTACCGCCCCGCGGGCTCTGGTCCTTCATGATCCGAAAGGCCTCCTGCGTGCAGAGGAACGCTCCGGTGAGGTTTGTATCCACCACATTCTGCCACTGCTCGAACGGGATCTCCTCAAGCGGGACGGCGGGAGAACCTATGCCGGCATTGTTGACCAGGAGGTCGAGCCTTCCGAAGGCCTGCTTCGTGGCGGCAAAGAGAGCCGCCACGGAGGCGGGGTCCGTCACGTCGGTCGGCACGATCAGGACGGAGCTGTCATCACCCCCGATCCTGCGATATGCATCTTCAAGAGCCTCCCGGCGGCGTCCTGCCATCACGACGGTGTAGCCGGCTTTCACCAGCCCTCCACAGATGGCTCTGCCCACCCCGGTACCGGCTCCTGTCACGATCGCAATCCTGGAATGTTCCGCCATTATGCCCTCCCTGGTCCATGGCCATGCCTGACATCAGATGCATCCTGAGACGGGAACGGCAAGGACACACCCCAGGGCTTCACACCTTTCTGCATAATGTGGAAGGGAACCGACCCGCATGTCTTGAGGGAACCAGCCAAGCTTTCCCGCGTTCGCATGGTGCTACTCGGAAAGGAATCCGTCATGCGCAATCATGTCCTAAATTCGGCTGCTCTGTTGACCCTTCTGGCGCTTCCCCTCGCTGCCTGCCAGAGCGGCACGACCGCAGGCGCCGCAGGCGGCGCCGTCACAGGTGCCATCGTAGGCGGTCCGGTTGGCGCCGTGGTCGGCGGCGTCGCCGGAGCGGCGGCTGGCAGCGTTCTCAGCGCCGACGAATCGACCCGCGTCCGCAGCTACGTGGTCGCCGAGCGTCGCCCTTCGATCCGCGTTTCGGAAGAAGTGGTGGTCGGCCAACCCCTGCCGCCGCGCGTCAGGCTCTATTCCGTCCCGCCGACCGTCGGCCTGCGCACCAACTACAGCTACACGGTCGTGAACGATCAGACCGTACTGGTCGACCCGCAGACCCGGACAGTGGTTCAGGTCATCGAGTAATCGAACTTCACCCCAGAAAACCAGAAAGGCGGCTCGCGAGAGCCGCCCTTTTCTTTTGGATCCGATTCTTCCCTGGATCAGTCGTCCATATCCAGGTGAGTCATCAAGATCTCCCGTTTTCCGGCGTGGTTTGCGGGTCCGACGATGCCCTCCTGCTCCATGCGCTCCATGAGCGAGGCGGCCCGGTTGTA
>NZ_JBWBEW010000035.1:0-55624 GCF_056148915.1 Microvirga sp. jy35
GTCATCACCGGCCTTGTGCCGGTGATCTCGATTGAGAAGACCGCGGCGCCTTACATCATCGGGATGGCCGGCACAGGGCCGGCCATGACAAAGAGAGTGTCATTCCCGGAAGGACACAAAAGCGGAGGGGCAGGGAATCCATAGTGCTGAACGTGCAGGTGGATTTCCTTCCCGCACTTCGTGCGCCGGGGATGACACCAGCATGCTCGTCCTGTTGGAGCGTTCATGCGCGTTGACGCGACTGCCGCCGGGCAGTACCGATTGTTCGAAAGAACGAACATTTCCGCTGAAAGCATGTCCTTCGCCCCCCTTGTCTCCGAACCGCGAAACCAGGTCGACGACCCGTCGAGCCTGGTCATGCGCTTTGGCGCGGACGAGCCTCTGATGATGGACGCGGGCGTGGCGCTGAGTCCCTGGCAGATCGCCTACCAGACCTACGGCACCCTCAATGCGGACAGGTCCAACGCGGTCCTGATCTGCCATGCGCTCACCGGCGACCAGCACGTGGCGAACGACAACCCCGTTACGGGCAAGCCCGGCTGGTGGCTGACCATGGTCGGGCCCGGCAGGCCGGTGGACACGAACCGCTTCTTCGTGATCTGCGCCAACGTGATCGGCGGCTGCATGGGCACCACGGGCCCGGCTTCCATCAACCCGGCAACAGACCAGCCCTACGCGGTCGATTTTCCGGTCGTGACCGTTCCCGACATGGTGCGGGCCCAGGCGGCGCTCATCGACCGGCTCGGCATCGAGAAGCTGTTCTGCGTGGTCGGCGGCTCCATGGGCGGCATGCAGGTGCTGCAATGGGCCGTGAGCTACCCGGACCGGGTCTTCTCGGCCCTGCCCATCGCCACGGCCGCCCGCCATTCGGCCCAGAACATCGCCTTCCACGAGGTCGGCCGCCAGGCCGTAATGGCCGATCCCGAATGGCGCGGCGGGCGCTACCTGAACGAGGGCACACGCCCCTCCAAGGGTCTCGCCGTCGCCCGCATGGGCGCGCACATCACCTACCTGTCCGAAGTCGCCCTGCACCGGAAGTTCGGGCGCAACTTCCAGGACCGGGCCGCCCCCACCTTCTCCTTCGATGCCGATTTCCAGATCGAGAGCTACCTGCGCTACCAGGGCATCTCCTTCGTCGAGCGGTTCGACGCCAATTCCTATCTCTACGTCACCCGGGCGATGGACTACTTCGACATCGCGGCCGAGCATGGCGGTTCGCTGGCCAGGGCCTTCAAGGGCACGCCCACGCGCTTCTGCGTGATCTCGTTCACCTCCGACTGGCTCTTTCCCACCTCCGACTCGCGGGCCATCGTCCATGCGCTCAACGCCGCGGCCGCGTCCGTCGCCTTCGTGGAGGTGGAGAGCGACAAGGGGCACGACGCCTTCCTGCTCGAGGAGCCCGAGATGTTCGCAGCCGCCCGCGGCTTCATCGATGCGGCCGCGCGGGCCCGGGGGATCGCATGAGCCTGCCCGCCACCGTGCCCCTGACCGACATGGAGAGCGGCCACCGCCTCGATTTTCTGCTGGTCACCGACATGGTGGAGCCCGGCTCCCGCGTGCTCGACGTGGGCTGCGGCGACGGGGCTCTGCTCTCGCTCCTGCGCGACCGCAGGGGGGTCGACGGCCGCGGCATCGAGATTTCGCGCGAGGGCGTCAACGCGTGCCTCGCCAAGGGATTGCCGGTGATCCAGGGCGATGCGGACACGGATCTGGCCGATTACCCGGACGATGCCTTCGACTACGTGATCCTGTCGCAGACGATCCAGGCCACGCGCCAGCCCAGGGTGGTGCTGGAGCATCTTTTGCGCATCGGCCGCCGGGCCATCGTGTCCTTCCCGAATTTCGGCCATTGGCGGGTGCGCTTCGAGCTCGGCGTCCGGGGCCGAATGCCCATGACCGAGAACCTGCCCTATTCCTGGTACGACACCCCCAACATCCATTTCTGCACCATCCGCGACTTCGTGGAGCTGTGCCGGGAGGTCGGCGCCCAGATGGAGAAGGCCGTGGCGCTCAATGCCGGCGGCCAGCCCATGCGCGTGACCCTGCCCTGGTGGGTATGGAACCTGCTCGGGGACCAGGCGGTGTTTTTGCTGAAGCGGCGGTGAGGTTTCCCCTCTCTCTTGCGGGGAGAGGCAGGGGTGGGGGGTGGTCCGACCGGGTGAGACCGTTTCGTCATGGCCGGGCTCGTCCCGGCCCTCCCGATCAGGAAAAGCGCTTCGCTCTCCATGATCGGGATCACCGGCACAAGGCCGGTGATGACGAAGTAAGACCAGCATTGACGAGATTACCGAACACAGCGTCCGACTTTGCGACCCCCACCCGTCCGCTGCCGCGGCCATCCCTCCCCGCAAGGGGGAGGGAAGAAGAGAGTGCTACTCCCCGCCCTCCGCCAGCGGGTGCAGATCCCGCACCATGCTCTTCAGGCGCTCGTCGAGCACGTGGGTGTAGATCTGCGTGGTCGAAATGTCGGAATGGCCCAGCAGTTCCTGCACTATGCGCAAATCCGCCCCGTTCTGGAGCAGATGGCTCGCAAAGGCGTGGCGGAGCACGTGGGGGCTGACCTTGTCGGCGCGCAGCCCCGCGGCGCCTGCCACCGCCTTCAGGTCGCGGGCGAAGGCCTGGCGGGTGAGGTGGCCGCTTTCGCTGTCGGCCGGGAACAGCCAGGGGCCGGAGGCCTTCTTCTGCTCCTCCAGCAGGGCGAGGTAGGTGGTGGCTGCCTCCTTGGCCGCATCGGTGAGGGGCACGAGGCGCTCCTTGGCGCCCTTGCCGCGCACCACGAGGAAGCGGTCGCGGGTCTTGGCGGCGCTGCGCGGGAGCGCCACGAGTTCCGAGACGCGCAGGCCCGTGGCATAGAGCAGCTCGAGCAGGCAGGTCATGCGAGCGGCGCGCAGGCGCTCAGGTTGCGTGGCTTGCGGATGAGCAATCCCCTCGGAGGCCACCTGCAGCAGGCGATCCACCTCTGCGACGGAGAGCACCTTCGGCAGCGATCTTCCCCGCTTCGGGGCCGAGACGGCGGCGGTCGGGTCGGCGGGGGCATAGCCCTCCACGTAGAGGAACTTGTGGAACTGGCGCACGGCCGAGAGCCGGCGGGCGGCGGAGGAGGCTTTCAGTCCCCGCTCCTCGAGGCTTGCCATGAAGCCCCGGATGGTGGTGGAGGTTGCGCTGTCGGGCTGGGCGCCCGCCTCAGCGAGGAAGCTCAGGTAATCGTCGAGGTCGCGCCGGTAGGCATCGAGCGTGTTCTTGGAGGCGCCGCGCTCGGCGGCGAGCATATCGAGGAAAAGGCTGGCGTGGCGGGCGCCGCTCATGAAGACGAAGGCGAGCGGCTGGTCGGAACCGGGACGCTGATCTCCCGAGGGGCGGGATCGACAAGGGTCGCCAGGGCGAACATGGCGGCAAAGCCAAGGCCTGCGAGAATGGCGACGACGAGGAGAAACCGAAAGAGCGTGGGCACCTGAGCCTCTTGAACAATTGACCCGCTAGAACCATGCCGGGGCCTGGAAGGCAAGCCCCTCTCGATGGTTAAGTTTCGAAGGCTCGGAAGGTAACGCCCTTGTGACAGGCCGCCGCGCCCGTGCTAGGACATGGAGCCATGAACAAAATCAGCCGCTTCAATTCGCTCGATGAAGCAGGCGGGCAAGACCAGGCAAGCCAGCGCGGCCATCCCATCAGCCGCCTGCTCGGCACGCGATCGCTCGTGCTCGTCGGCCTCATGGGCGCCGGGAAGAGCACCGTGGGCCGCAGGCTCGCGCAGTCGCTCAAGCTGCCTTTCCGTGACGCCGATCACGAGATCGAGGCCGCGGCCGGCATGACGATTCGCGAAATCTTCGCCGTTCACGGCGAGGAGCATTTCCGTGACGGCGAACGTCGCGTGATCGCCCGCCTCCTGCAGGAGGGTCCGATCGTGCTGGCCACGGGCGGCGGCGCCTTCATGAACGAGGAAACCCGCCGGCGGATCGCCGAGCGGGGCATCTCGATCTGGCTCAAGGCCGATCTCGACGTTCTCATGCGCCGGGTGCGCAAGCGCTCGACCCGTCCCCTGCTGCAGAACCCGGACCCGGAGGGTACCATGCGCCGCCTCATGGAGCTGCGCCATCCGGTCTATGCCACGGCCGACATCACGATCGACTCCCACGAGGCTCCGCACGACAAGGTGGTGACCGAACTGATCAAGGTCCTGAGGGATTGGTTCGAGCACCAAAAGCAGGAGAGCGCCCGGACATGACCTCTGCCTCTGCCCGGATGGAAAGCCCGTCCCTGATCACGGTGCCGGTACCGCTCGGCGAACGGGCTTACGACATCCTGGTCGGGCGCGGCGCGATCGAGACCGCCGGCGCGCGCATCGCAGGCTTGAGCGCCCGCGCTGCCGCCATCGTGACGGACGAGCATGTGGGGCCTCTCTATGCCTCCGCGCTGGGGGCTTCGCTCGAAGCGCAGGGCCTGCGCACCTCGGTGATCACCCTGCCTCCCGGCGAGGCCACCAAATCCTATGCGAGCCTGGAGCGGGTCTGCGATGCGGTGCTGGCCGCGAAGATCGAGCGCGGCGACCTCGTGGTGGCGCTCGGCGGCGGCGTGATCGGGGATCTCGCGGGCTTTGCGGCCGCGGTGGTGCGCCGGGGCGTTCGCTTCGTCCAGGTGCCCACCACCCTGCTCTCCCAGGTCGATTCTTCCGTCGGCGGCAAGACCGGGATCAATTCGCGGCACGGCAAGAACCTCGTCGGCGCCTTCCACCAGCCGAGCCTCGTCATCGCCGACACGGCGCTGCTCGACACGCTCCCGTTGCGCGAAATGCGCGCCGGCTACGCCGAGGTGGTGAAGTACGGCCTCATCGACGACGCGCGCTTCTTTTCCTGGTGCGAGGCCAACTGGAAGGGCGTCTTCGCCGGCGGCCCTGAACGCGACGAAGCCGTGGCGCAGAGCTGCCGCGCCAAGGCCGCCGTGGTGGTGCGCGACGAGCATGAGAACGGCGACCGGGCGCTCCTCAATCTCGGCCACACCTTCGGCCATGCGCTCGAAAAGATCACGGCCTACGACTCCGCGCGCCTCGTCCATGGCGAAGGTGTCGCCATCGGCTTGGCCCTCGCCTTCCGCTTCTCCGCATCCCTTGGCCTCTGCCCGGTGGCTGATGCGGATCGCGTCGAGGCCCATCTGAAAGCCGCCGGGCTTCCCACGCGCCTGTCCCAGGTTCCGGGAGGCTGCGGCACGGTCGACGAGCTGCTCGATGCCATGGCTCAGGACAAGAAGGTGAAGGGCGGCGCCCTGACCTTCATCCTGGCTCGCGGCATCGGCCGGAGCTTCATTGCGCCGGGTATCGGGGCCCACGAGGTTCGCAGGTTCCTGGCAAGCGAGATCAACGCATAACGGTCATGGTCGAGGAATCATCCGGCAATCTCTGGCTCGCAGGAGCGGTGGTCGTTTTCTGCCTCCTGCTCTCGGCCTTCTTCTCGGCAAGCGAGACGGCCTTCACGGCGGCCTCCCGCTCCCGCATGCTGGTGCTGGAAAAGGGTGGCGACAAGCGCGCCAAGCTGGTGAACCGCCTGCTCGAGATGCGCGAGCGCTTCATCGGCACCGTGCTGATCGGCAACAACATCGTCAATATCGGCGTCTCGGCCTTCGCCACGAGCGTGCTGGTGGCGATCTTCGGCGACGAGGGCGCCATCTACGCCACGGTGATCATGTCGATCCTGGTGATCGTGTTCGCCGAGGTGCTGCCGAAAACCATCGCCATTTCCTCCTCGGACCAGGCGTCCCTGTTCCTCTCGCGACCCATGTCCTGGGTGGTGGCGTTCCTGGGACCGCTTGCCATTGCCATCGAGCGCATGGTGCGCCTCATGCTGCGGCCCTTCGGCATCCGGATCGGCGAGAACACGCCGATCCTCTCAGCCAGCGAGGAGATCCGCGGCCAGGTGGCCCTGCTTCACAAGGAGGGCGGCGTTGCGAAGGCCGATCGCGACATGCTGGGCGGCCTGCTCGACCTCAAGGACCTCTCCGTCTCGGAGGTCATGGTCCACCGCACCAAGATGCGGACGATCAACGCCGATCTGTCGTCCGAAGAGATCGTGCGCGAGGTGCTGTCCTCGCCCTATACGCGCCTGCCCCTCTGGCGCGAGAGCCAGGAGAACATCGTCGGCGTGCTCCACGCCAAGGACCTGCTGCGGGCGCTGGATGCGGTCGGCGGCGACGCGAGCAAGCTGAAGGTGGAGGCGATTGCGCTGGAGACCTGGTTCGTGCCCGACACCACCTCCCTGCGCGATCAGCTCAAGGCCTTTCTCGCGAAGAAGACGCACTTCGCCCTCGTGGTCGACGAGTACGGCGAGGTGATGGGGCTGATCACCCTCGAAGACATCCTCGAGGAGATCGTGGGCGACATCAAGGACGAGCACGACCTCTCCGTGCAGGGCGTGCGGCCGCAGCCCAACGGCTCGGTAAACGCGGACGGGGGCGTGCCGATCCGCGACCTCAACCGCGCCATGGACTGGAACCTGCCGGACGAGGAGGCCACCACCATCGCGGGCCTCGTCATCCATGAGGCGCGGGCCATTCCGGACACGGGCCAGATCTTCACCTTCCACGGCTTCCGCTTCCAGGTGCTGCGCAAGTCCCGCAACCGGATCATGGCAGTCCGGATCACGCCCCTGTCGCTGGTGCGCACAAGGGCTGAGTAAGTTCGAACCTCGTTCATAAAGCGCCGACAGCCCTCCTCCCCCTTGTGGGGAGGAGTTGGAGGTGGGGGTGTGAGCGCTGAACTGGACCAGCGTGACGCTCACACCCCCACCCTTGATCCCTCCCCACAAGGGGGAGGGAAAAGGCGCATGCATTCCCAAAGCGAACTAGAAGTGAATTAGAAACTGGCTTCTCAGGCCTTCAGGAACTCCACCAGCGCCGCGTTGACCGCCTCCGGCTCCTCGTGCTGAACCCAGTGGGTGGCGTTCTCGATCCAGCGGATGCTGCCTGTCTCGCTTAAGGAAAGGCTCGCCTCCGCCAGCCCCTTCTCCAGGAAACGGTCCTTGCTGCCCCAGATCACGAGGGTGGGTGCGCGCACAGTCGCATCCTTCATGTCGGGTTTGAACGGCAGGGCGCGGTACCAGTTCAGCATCGCCGTGAGCGCGCCGGGCTGCGACCAGGTTCTGTCGTAGATCCCGATATCGTCATCCGAGAACGTCCCCGGACGGCTCGTGCGCCGGAGCGCACGTTTAAGGCTGCGGTGGCCGTCGGCCGAGAGCATGGCTTCGGGCAGGAGCGGGATCTGGAAGAAGCCTACATAGAGGCTTCGCACCATCTGGCTCGGATGCGAGCGCATGTAGGCGCCGGCAACGTTCGGATGAGGCGCGTTGAGGATGGCGAGCTTCGACACGCGATCCGGATGGCGCGAGGCCGTCCACCAGGCCACGAGCCCGCCCCAGTCGTGACCGACCACGGAAAAACTCTGACGGCCCAGGGCGTCGGCCAGGCCGATGACGTCCTTGGCCAGGATATCGAGATCGTAAGCCCGCCGGCCTTCCGGCTTGTCGCTGAGATGGTAGCCTCGCTGATCCGGCACGAGCACGCGGAAGCCCGCGTCGGCCAGCGGCCCGATCTGGTAGCGCCACCCCCACCAGAATTCCGGAAAGCCGTGGAGGAGGATAACAAGAGGACCGTCCTCAGGACCCGCCTCGATGCCGTGCAGCGTGATGCCGTTGGTGCGGTAGCGATTGCCGGGCGTGCTGGGATCGAAGGTCTGCGTCATGCGTGCGCCGATACCTTCACGGGGCGCTTCGGCGGCTCCTCGGTAGCCATGAACTGCGCCCTGGCCAATTCCGCAAAGCGCCCGCCCCTGGCGACAAGCTCATCGAAGGTGCCGCTCTCGATCACCCGCCCCTGATCGAACACGAGGATGCGGTTGGCGTTGCGGATGGTGGCGAGGCGGTGGGCGATGACGAAGGTGGTGCGTCCCTTCATGACCTCGTCGAGGGCCATCTGCAGCTTGCGCTCGGTGGCGGCGTCGAGCGCGCTCGTGGCCTCGTCGAGGATCAGGATCGGCGGGTTCTTGAGCAGCGCGCGGGCGATCGACAGGCGCTGGCGCTCGCCCCCCGACAGGGAGCGTCCGCGCTCGCCGATCACCGTGTCGAGGCCGTCCGTCTGCCGCGCGATGAACTCGATGGCCTGCGCCCGCTCCAGCGCCTCGACCATCTCCCCATCCGTTGCATCGGGCCGTCCGACCTGCAGGTTCTCGCGGATGGTACGGGCAAACAGCATGGGCTCCTGGAACACCACGCCGATGTTCCGTCGCAGGGACGACAGGGTGACGTCACGGATGTCGAGCCCGTCGATCCGAATGCAGCCCGATTGCGGATCGAAGGCGCGATGCAGAAGACCCAGGGTGGTCGACTTGCCGGAGCCGGTCGCACCCACCAGCGCCACATTCTCTCCCTCGTGGACGGTAAAGGAGACGTCCTGCACGGCGGAGCGCTTTCCGTCATAGGAGAAGCTCACATTGTCGAAGACCACGTCGCCCGTATAGCGCTCCACGTCCTTGGCATTAGGGCGGTCGTGCACGACCGGCGCCGTGTCGAGGATCTCGAAGAATTCCTGCAGTTTCGGCGCCTGCATGAAGAGCTGGTTGATGAAGCTCACTGCCTGCTCCAGCCGACCGATCAGCATGGTCGCCATGCTCATGAACATGACGATCTCGCCGATCGTGGCGAGCCCGTTCAGATGCAGCCATGTGCCGAGCAGGAAGATCGCCGTGACCGTGATGGTGGCGGACGCCCGCGACGCGACTGCGGCCAGCGCCCACCAGGACAGAACCGGATTCTGTGCCTGGAGCAACTGGTGAATGATGGTTCTGAGCGACCTCGTCTCAGCCTCGACGCGGGTGAAGGACTGGATCACCGGCACATTGCCGAGCGCGTCGGAGGCATGCTCCGCAAGATTTGAGTGATACCGCTCGACGGAGCCCTGCAGGGTCTCGGTCTTGCGCAGGACGATCGCCGTCAGCACGGCAAACACGGTGACGAGCGCAACGAGCAGAAGTCCGAGGCGCCAGTTCAGGAACACGGTGAGCGGCAGCAGCACGACGAGCGCAATCAGGGCGGACATGTGCTCGCGGAAGAAGCCGAGCCACAGCCACGACATGCTGCCCGACCCTTCCAGCATCACCTTCAGGACGCGGCCCGAATGAGTGGAGGTGTGAAAGGCGAGCGGCAGTTCGAGCACGTGCTCGAAGTAGTTCGCCACCACGGCGAGGCGCCGGCGGTGGGCGAGCCGGTCCGCATGCAGCGCCACGAGAGCGCCCGCCGCGATGGAAAACAACCCGAAGGCCACCCAGGCGAGGATGAGCGGCGTCAGGACCCCGAAGGTCACGGGCGGCGTGCCCGGCAGCTGACCACGGGTGAGCACGTCGATGATGCGGCCGAACAGGATGGGCTCAGCGAAGGCAGAGATCGCCAGCGCCACATTGGCCAATGCAAGCACCGCGCCGACCCGGAGATCGGACCCGAGCTCGCCGAGAACACGGATATAGAGCCTGATCAGCCGCATGGGGATGACTCTGCCAAGGGAAGGGACCTTAAGGTGGAAACTCCTCTCGCGATAGAGAGTTGCGTCTCGAGAGGGCTCACGCCGGCGCGCTCCGCCTTCATGCATCAGCCCTCATGGGCATGAGCCGGCCGCAGCTTCCGCCGGAAGCGGCCGATCCATCGCGGCCCCAGCTTCGGCTGCGAAGGACGCATCGGACGGGCCAGAAGAATGGCGCCTTCGCTGGTCTTGCGGATATGCAGGGTGCGGGTGTGGAACGCCTCCAGTCCGGGCCGGTGCCCGATGGACAGCACGCTTGCACCCTTCAGCTCATTCTCGAACAGAGCCAGCATGGACGCTTGGTTCTCCTCGTCGAGGGCGGACGTGGCCTCGTCCATGAACACCCATTGCGGCTTGTGCAGGATCACCCGGGCAAAGGCCACCCGCTGCTGCTGACCGAGCGACAGGCTGCGGTCCCAGCGCTCGTGCCGGTCGAGCATGTCGAGGAACTCGCCGAGGCCGCAGCGCTCGAGCGCCGCCCGAACGTCGTTGTCGTCGAACGTGTCGGGCGAGGCCGGATAGCTGATGGCGGCCCGCAGGGTTCCCAAGGGCAGGTAGGGGCGCTGCGGCAGGAACATCATCTGCTCGGGCCTGGGAACGCGAACCTTGCCGGAGCCCCAGGGCCAGAGACCGGAAATGGCACGGAAAAGCGTGCTCTTGCCGGCCCCCGATTCACCCATGATCAGCACCCGCTCGCCGGGCTTGATCTCGGCCGTCGCGTCCTCGATCAGGATGCTGCCGTCGTTGAGCGCGATCGACACGCCCTCGAAGCTGAGCCAGCCTTTGGGATGCGGGGCAATGTCGATCCGGCGGTTCTCGGCCGCGACCTCATCGAGATCCAGGGCCGCCTGCCGGAACGTGGCGACGCGCAGCACCGCCGAACGCCAGTCGGCGATCTTCGGGAAGTTGTCGACGAAGTAGCGCAGGGCCGACTGCACCTGATTGAAGGCACCCACCACCATCATCATCTCGCCGAAGGAGAGGCGTCCCGCGAAGTAATCCGGCGCGGCTGCGAGGATCGGCACCACGATGGCGAGCCAGCCATAGCCCGAGGTGATCCAGGTGAGCCGGGCGAGGCCGCTGGACAAGCGCCGGGAGGACTTCAACACGGCTTCGACGAACTCGTCCAGGCTGCGGCGCTCGTCGGGCTCGCCGTTATACAGCGCGACACTCTCGGCGCTCTCGTTCACGCGCACGAGCGCGAAGCGCAGATCGGCCTCGCGGGCATAGCGCTCGGTGTTGAGCCGGATCAGCGGACGGCCGACGAGCCAGGTGAGACCCGAGCCGATGCCCGCATAACCCACTGCGACCCACACCATGTAGCCGGGGATCGTGATGGCGTTGCCGGCAATGGTGAAGGTGACGGGGCTCGACAGGCCCCAGAGCACGCCGATGAAGCTGACGAGCAGCAGAAGCGCCTGCAGCATGCCGACCCCGAGCTCCGTCGAGAGCTCGGAGAAGAGGCGGCAATCCTCCTGCATGCGCTGATCCGGCTGCGACCCGCTCTTGCCCATGAAGCCGAGCTGGTAGGCGTGGTTAGGCTTGAGCCAGAGGTCGAGCAGCACCTGGGTGAGGCGCTGCCGAAGGCGGATCTTGAGGCGCTCCTGCAGCCAGGTCTGCGCCACCACCAGAGCGAGCAGAACGGCGACAATCACCAGGAAGACCAGGAGCTGATCGAAGAACGCCGAGGTGGCGCGCTTCTCCACCGCGTCGAAGAAGGCGCCGTTCCATTGGTTGAGCCGCACCTGGCCGAACATGTTGCCGATGAGGACAACGAGGATGGCCACGGAAAGCCGCAGCATGGGCCAGCCCTTCCGGCCCCGGAGCATGTCGCGAAACAGCGCATAGAGCTCCCGACCGATGCTGGGTTTCGCCTCGGAGGTTGCATCATCAGCGTGCTGGGGATCGGGCTCGTGCGCCGCAGCTTTCCTTGCTTCCTTGGCCAGCGTGTTGTCCTGACCGGGACCGACTTCCTGTTCACGTCCAGTCACCGGCGGCGGGGGCACTTGCCTGCCCAATTTCGGGTCGAAGTCCGGCATGTTACAAAACGCGCACTCGTAAAGCTTGAGAGTTCCTCAAGCTAAAGCCCGCTAACATGTGTTAAGTTCCGGAACCTGCCGTCTCGGATTGCCGCAGGCGATCAGCGCTTGTCGGACGCGACGGCCAGAGCCCAATAGACCTTGTACTTGGAATTCGGCGCATACGCCGTGGCGATGCCGATCCGGGTCGCCCTGGCGTCGAGGAGCACCCGGTTGTGCGGCGGGCTCTCGCGCCAGCCGGAAAAGGCCTCGGCCAGGGTGTGATAGCCGGCGGAGAGGTTTGCGGCCGGCTGGGCAAAACCCGTGGAGGCAAGCCGCGCCTTGAAGCTCTCGGCGGAGCTCGGCTTGTCGGCCCTCGCCATGGCGTCGGCTTCGGCCTGCGCGGCAGCCTGGAGATCCGGATCGAGAGCTAGGGGGCGCAGGCCGTTGTTGCCGCGATAGGCGCTGATCATGTCGCGCGCCATGGCGGCATCCACCTCAGCCCCGGCCTTGGCCATGGAGACGTAGAAGCTCGGGGTCTGGCCCCGCGTGACGGGCTTCTCGCTCTGGCAGGCGGCCACGGCGAGGGCGGACAGGCTGATGAGAATGAGACGCTTCATGCGGGCGTCTTATCCTTGAGAAGGGTTAAGGTTTCGTCCTCCTTCTCGTCCGGTTTCGGAGTTTTCGGCTCTTCCTCAGGCTCCGGAGCCGGTGCAGGCGCCGGAGCCCCGATGCCGGCCCGGCGCAGGCCGCGGAAGATCTCGAAGTAGAGCTCGCTCGACACGCGGCCGGCCGCATCGATGTCGTCGACGAAGCAGACCAGGTCGAAATCGATGGTGTTTTCCGTCACCTTCTTGAACAGCACGCGCGGATTGGGCTCGCTCATCACCTCCCGGTGCGCCAAGGCCGCCTTGCGCATGATCTCCGCCACCTGATCCGGATCGGAGGAGCGGGGAACCGGAACCGACACGAGCACGCGACCCACGCGATCGTTGCGCACGCGGTTGCGCACGATGCCGGAGATCAGGTTCGAGTTCGGCACGATGAGCATTGAGCGGTCGAAGGCCTGGATCTCGGTGGAGCGCACGTTGATCCGGCGCACATAGCCCTCGCCGTCGCCCACCACCACGAGGTCGCCCACGCGGATCGGGCGCTCCCACAGCAGGATCAGGCCGGAAATGAAGTTGTTGACGATGGATTGCAGGCCGAAACCGATACCCACCGACAGCGCGCCGGCCACGATGGTGAGCCGCTCCAGGCTCAGGCCCAGATAGGTGAAGGCCACGACGCCCGCGGTGATGATGCCTACATAGCCCGCCGCCGTGCGGATGGAGTTGCGCAGGCCCGCATCGAGATCGGTGGCCGGCAGGAAGGTGTTGTCGAGCCAGCGCTGGATGATGCGCGTGATCGTGAACCCGCCGGCAAAGAGCAGGGCCGCGATCAGAATCGACGACAGGGAGATGGTGACGTCGCCAACGTTGAATCCGAAGAACAGGGCCCTGAGCGACCCCGTCACGTCGGCCGATTCGATGCCCCAGGGCAGGAGCACGAGCAGGATGGCGACAATGATGAGCGCGAGGCGCGCAACGCCGCTCACCAGGATGCCGATCTGCTCCAGGGAGCGGCGGCGCAGGCCCGTATTGGCCTGCAGCGTCGTGGCGATCCGGCTCTGGCCCCGCAGGGAACCGCCGATGAACTCGTCGGCGAACGCGATGCCGAGAACCAGAAGGGCGATGATGATGGAAATCCCGACCGCCTGGTCGACCAGGAAGGAGGCCAGGGCGATGTAGCCGCCCACCACGCTGCCGATGATCAGGGCCACGATGAACCAGCCGAGGCTGCGCAGGGGGCCGCCGATGTCGACCTCCTGCGGAACGTACGGCCCGAGGCAGGCCTCGTCCTGAGTCTCCCGGGCCGCGAACCGGCGCAGGAGCTCGGCGAAGACGAGAGCCGCCGCGAGGGCAAAGACCGCCCGGGTGATCACCGTGATGGGAAGGGCGGCGGCAATGGCCTTGTTGAAGGCCTCGATCACCTTGCCGACGACCATGACGGTCGCGAGGGTGACGGAGAAGCTCATGATCCGGGTGGCGGAGGCATCCCGCACCGGGATCAGCCGCCACGAGGTGTGATCCGGCGCCAGGATGGCGTCGATCAGGGCGCGCACGAAGGCGATGAAGGCCAGCCCGCTCAACAGCGCCTTGCCCACCTGCTCCAGCCGGGGCGGCGCAATATCGGCGGAGTCGAAGGCGACCCAGACGATCCAGCTTCCCGCAATGGCCGGGCCTGCTCCAAGAACAAGGACGCCGAGCGCCGCGAGCAGGCGGCTGCGGCGGGACGGATCGTTGATGGCCCGGTCGCGCCGCACGAGCCGCGGGGCAATGTAACGCCGGCCGGCATAAAGAGCGATCGCCGCGCCGATGGCCAGCCCGAGAAGGAGCAGGACCCCGAGGGACGTGCTGCGCCGGAGCTGATCCAGGGCATCCTCGGCGATGAGGCCCAGCGCCCGGAGCTCCCGCGGTACGGCCTGCACCACATTCATCCAGAGGCCCGGGCTGAACAGGCCGTCGCTCTGCTCGAACAGGGCGCGGGTGAAGCCCGTCCGGCGCAGGTCCCCGATCTGGGTGCTCAGCTGCTCCGCCTGCACCAGCAGGGCGCGGCCGAGGCGCTGGGTCTCGTCGAGTTCCGCCACCGCCGCTTCGCGCTCCGCGCGGTCCCGGGCGACGTCGGCGCTCTCCTCGGGCTGCCCCTTCTCGGGCTTCGGCCCAAGCTGGCTCAGGCGCTGCTTGCTGGCCTCGAGCCTTGGTGTCTGCTCGTCGACGATGGTGCGGATATCGGCGATGATCGGCTCGATCTGCTGCCGGATGGCCTGCAGATCCCCGTCCGACATGGTCCGGCCCTGGATCGCCGCCTCCTTCTGCTCGAGATCGGCCTTGTAGCCGTCGAGCTTGGCGCGGGCGGCCTTGGTCTCCGCGGAGATCGTCGCCGGCGCGGGCGCAGGCGCCGCCGAGGGCTGGGGTTGCGCCGGAGCTTGCGTCTGAGGATTGGGAGCAGTCTGCGCCTGCTGCGCGTCGGACGTGCCGCCGGCCGCGAGGGCCAGCACGATCACGGCAGCCCGGAAGAGCCGCTTGAGGCCAATACTCGTCATTCGGTCTACCCTATCGCATTCCCTGGAGCATGGAGCCGTTCCGATGCTCCGACGCTGCCGGTTCCGCTCTTCGCACGAAGCTCGAGCGGGCCGGTTCTTTGCGAATCATTACGGCGAAAACTCGCCGCAGGGCAGACCAAGCGCAACAAAAAAGCCGGGGAGGCCGTGATGCCTCGCCCGGCTGCCGTCAGGGAAGCCTTGTTACTGCTTCGGAGCCTCGTTGGCCGAAGGCTGTGCATTGGGCGCCGGATAGGCCGGATTCGAGGGCGAAATCCGGTTGGTGGGGTTGGCATTGGACGAGCCGGTCGTTGAGCCTGTCGTGGCTGAGCGGGCAGCATCCGTGCCCGGATCGTCGGGCGAGGTCGATCCAACCCAGATCATGTACCCGCCAACGGCAACGGCGAGGAGCAGGAGCGAGCCGATCAGAACGCCCAGAACCGGGCGGCCTGAACCTCCCTGGCGGGTACGATCGTCGGGGATCATTTGAGCCATTTCCAGTCTCTTTCAAAAGGGTTGTCTGTCGGGCGAGCGGCAAGGCTCGGCATTATCAGGGCAACGCCAGATGGCAGAGGCGGTTCCTGCCGAATCCGATCCTGGCCATTCGGCGTTCCGTATGTCTCTGCCGTCTGGATCCAATGAAGCTCTTTCCCGTTGTCCGACACGGGCCGCCAATCACGGTCAGAGACGAGGGGCCGATGGGTCGAGCAAGCGCGCGTGCACGAGGTGTCGCAGGGCAGGCAACTGCCTCCGCCGGGCTGCTCTCAGCCATGTTTTCGCCGTTTTCGAGACCCTTGGGTAATCTCTGATTCAAGGAGAGATCATGCTGGACAATCGCATCAGTCTGGACGGGACTTGGGAATTTTTGCATGTGGCCGACGACCGTCTCGCTGGCCCGGCGGAGGTTCGCCAGATCACGGTGCCCAGTCCTTGGCAGGCCCAGTTCGCGGACCTGCGCATGCGCGCCGGCATCGGCATCTATCGTCGGACAATCCAAGTCGAGGAGGATTGGCTCCACGACAGCGTCTGGATCCGCTTCGGCGCCGTGTTCCACAATACGAAGGTTTTCGTGAACGGCGAGGCTGTGGGCCACAACGAGGGCGGCTTCCTGCCGTTCTCCTTCGACGTGACCCCCCACCTGAAGCCGGGCGCAAACGAGATCAAGGTCCGGGTCGACAGCCCGACCGACAACCCGGCCGAGTTCCCGGACTCGCCGTTTGCCGAAATTCCTTTCGGCAAGCAGAGCTGGTACGGCCCCCTGTCCGGCATCTGGCAGTCGGTCTATCTCGAGCGCCGCATTCCCGATCACATGAGCCGCGTGCGCCTCGTGCCCAACCTCACCACGGGCCGCGTGACCTCCGGCGTGTTCTTCGCGCGTCCGCTCACCGACGCGACGCAGATCCGCATCCGGGTGACCGATCCGTCGGGCGACGTGGTGCTCGACGAGATGCACGAGACGCAGGTGGGCGTCACCTCGATGCCGTTCGAGTTCACCCTCGACGATGTGAGAGCCTGGTCGCCCGATCATCCGAACCTCTATCGGATCACCCTGGAGCTGATGCGCGGCGGCGAGGTGAGGGACGAGATCGGCGACAATTTCGGATTCCGCTCCATCGAGACCCGAAACGGCAAGTTCTACCTCAACGGCGAGCCGCTCTACATCCGTTCCGCGCTTGATCAGGATTACTATCCGGACACGATCTGCACCGTGCCGTCGGTGGAGTTCCTGGAGGATCAGTTCCGCAAGGCGAAGGAGATGGGGCTCAACTGCCTGCGCTGCCACATCAAGGCGGCGGATCCGCGCTACTACGAGGTGGCGGACCGGATGGGCCTGCTCATCTGGACCGAACTGCCCAACGGCGGCATGGCCACCGACCGCTCGCGCGGCCGCAAGGAAAAGCTCCTGAAGGGCATCGTCGACCGCGACTGCAACCATCCGTCGATCGTCATCTGGACGATCATCAACGAGAACTGGGGCGTCGACCTCGTCAACGATGCGGACCATCGCGACTGGCTCAAGCGCACCTTTGCCTGGCTGAAGGCCTACGACCCCACGCGCCTCGTGGTCGACAACTCGCCGCTCGCGCCGAGCTTCCACGTGGAATCCGACATTGCGGATTATCACTTCTACGCTGCCTATCCCGATCACCGGGAGCAGTGGGACCAGTTCGTGGACGAGCTGTCGGGCCGCGCCTCCTGGCTCTACTCGCCCCATGGCGATGCGGTGATCACCGGCCGCGAGCCGCTCATGTGCTCCGAATTCGGCAACTGGGGCCTGCCTTACCCGAAGGACCTGCGCGACGAGAAGGGCGAGGAGCCCTGGTGGTTCGAAACCGGCCACGACTGGGGCGAGGGCGTGATGTACGCCCACGGGGTCGAGAACCGCTTCTCGGACTGGAGCCTGGACCGGGTGTTCGGGGACCTGCGCCGGTTCGTGATCGCGGCCCAGTGGCAGCAGTTCCGCGCGCTGAAGTATGAAATCGAAGCGATGCGGCGCAAGCCGAGCCTTGCGGGCTACGTCATCACCGAGCTGCACGACTGCCATTGGGAGTCGAACGGCCTGCTCGACATGCGCCGCAATACCCGCGTGTTCCACGAGCTGTTTCCCATCGTCAACTCGGACACGGTGATCGCCCCCAAATGGGAGCGCGCCTCCTACTGGTCCGGCGAGAAGGCATCCCTTGGTCTGGCCATCGCCCATGGCGCCGGGCCCGTGCTCGAGGATTGCACGCTGGAGATCTCGCTCGGCGGCGAAACCCAGTCGCTCCCCCTGCCCCGCATCGAGGCGCCGGACGTCTTCGACCTGGGGCGTGTCGAGATCCAGCTGCCTCAGATGGACGAGCCGTCCCTGCGGCGGATCAATTTCGATCTGCGCGCCCCCAACGGGCGCGCGATCGCGCACAATCACCATGACATCGCCATCCATCCCAAGCGCAGCCGGCCCGCCCATGCACGCGAGCTGGTGTGGTCGCCGGACGATGATATCCGCGAGCATTTCCGGGCCCTGGGCTACACCCTCGCCCGAGCCTTCGAGGAATCGACCCTCGTCGTCGCCCGCACGCACAACAAGGCGATTGCCGACCATGTGCGCGCCGGCGCCAAGCTCCTGCTGCTGCCGGAAAGCGACATGAGCCTCTACCCGTTCTTCCCGCATTGGCAGGCGGTGAAGGTGCAGGCCCGTCACGGGACGTTGTGGTCGGGCGACTGGGCGTCGTCCTTCGGGTGGCTGCGGCGTGCCGGTCATTTCGCGCGCTTCCCGTCCGGGCCGCTGCTCGACGAGACCATGGACCGGGTGCTGCCGGATTACGTCATCTCAGGCTGCAACCTGCTCGACTTCCAGGCGCGGGTCTTCGCCGGTCTCGTGGTCGGCTGGATCCACAAGCCGGTGGCGCTCGGCGTCGAGCGCTCCTATGGACGCGGCCGCCTCGTCGCCTCGACCCTGCGCCTGATGCGGGATGCGCCGCTTGCTGACCCGACGGCGACGATGCTCACGGATGCCCTGGTGGAGCTCGCGGTCGAGTCGCGGGCAGCCCGTCTCGAGGAGGCGGTCCGGGCCGCGGAAGCGGCTGCATAAGGCGCCTCGATAATGTGCGACAAAGGGCGGTGCAGACATCCCTGCACCCCCCTTTGCGTTTTTTAGACCAAAAAGGAATGGCCGGCACGTGTCCGGCCATTCCTGTCGTTTCTTGAGCCGAGGGATTACTCGGCTGCCACCCTCATGACGCCGTCCGACCACTCGACCTCATTGTCGGCAAAGAATCGGTCGAGAGCACTGTCGAGGCGCGGCATGAGAATGCCGCGTTCGGTGGCAAGCGCCGTGTTGAGTGCCGGCAGATCGCCCTCATCGGTGACGAGGCCGGGATCGAAGCCTACACGCTCGGCCACGCTGGCTGCGAGATCCCGCCAGGAGGTCTCGCCGATATTGGCCATGTGCCAGATGCCCGCGCCGCCATCGAGCAGAAGATCCAGGGAGGTATTCACGAGATCGGGCACGTAAGTGGGCGACACCACGTCGAGGCTGGCCTCCACCCCTTCTCCCTTGCTTAGGGTATTGAGAATGGACCAGACGAAGTTGTAGCGGTCCCAGGGTCCGAAGAAGGCGCTCGTGCGCAGGATGAGCGCCTTGTCATGGGCTTCCAGAACCCGACGCTCCGCCTCGGCTTTGCTCTCGCCATAAACCGTGGTCGGATTGACCGGATCGCTCTCCACATATGGCCTGTCGAGCGAGCCGTCGAAGACGAGATCGGACGAGAAGGTCACGAGCGGTATGCCGAGATCGGCGCACACCTTCGCGAGCACCTCGGCGCCCCTGGTGTTTTCACGGAAGCAGGCCTTCCGGTCGTTCTCGGCCTCTGCGACGCGCACATAGCCGGCGGTGTTGATCACCGCCCAGGGCCGGTGGCAGCCGAGAGACTCCGCTACGCTCTTGGCATCGGCGATATCCATGTGCTGCCGCGAGAGCAGCACATGGTTGAGCCCGCGAAAGTCGCACAGGCGCGAATAGGCGCGACCCAGGGTTCCGGTAGCGCCCGTGATCAGCAGCTGGCGCGGCTCGTCGGCCAGCCAGCAGGATTTCGACTGCCGTGACGGACGCTTGTAGAAGCGGATGTCTCGCCGCCACCAGCCGGCCCGATCGAGCACCGGATGGTCGAACGTTCCGGTCTTAGCAAGCGCCTCCGCGGCATGAGCAAGCACCGTCCTGCGGGGCTCGGGCGACCTCACGTCGAAGGGCCCCGGCTCATAGAAGCCGTTGCGCTGGGTGAGAAGGCTGTTCCAATCCACAGTGCCGAACAGCGACCAGACGGTCACGGCCCGGATGTCGGCTCCTTCATCGCGCAGCGTATTGACGTCGTTCCAGACCTGCATGAGCCAACGCAGCTGCTCGTCACGGGTGCTCCCGTGGTGAGCCTCCGTCACGGCGATGGGCCGCCGGTAGCGCTCCCACACCTCCCGCAAACGGGCAGCCGGGCCAAGACCATGGATCGGCAGCGGCATGCGCACGGCTTCCGCATCTGCATATTCATGCCGGCCGTTCCCGCCCCAGTGGTGTTCCGGGTAGCGGTTCTTGCGCTCGTCGAGATACCGCTCGCTGGTGAGGTAGTGATTGATCCCGATGATGTCGGGTGCCGCATCCGCCTCAAGAAAGAGCTCCAGATCGGCTTGCGCGACACCGCACTTGAGGAAGATGTCCCACCAGGGATGGCTTCGGTCGACCATGCCGCACAGGAGGTCGAAACTCAGGAAGCGGCGCTGGTTCTCATGCTCGGCCTGATAGGCAAGTGTCGGCGTCGAAAAGGACTTGCCCATGTCATCCGTCTGCACGAGCTGCGCATCGAAGCGCACCTTGCGGATGGCCCGCATGGACAGAACGGTCGCCTTGCACTCGTTGACCAGGATCTTGAGGAAAGACTCGTAGCTTGTGCCGTGCGGATGCCAATGCCCGTAAAGGCCGCAGAAGCGGGCTGTGGTGAGCGGCTCGTTGACCGGCGTGTAGAGATCCAGATGCGGATAGCGCTCAGCCACGTTGGCGGCATGGCGCGCCAGAAGCTCGGGCCATGCGGGATCGAGCATGTGGGTGTAGCGGGGGCCGCTGCCGTGATGGCATAGACCCGCGATGGGGCGGATGCTCAGCTCTTGAAGCCGTTGAAGGCGCGTATCGTGCCAGGAGAAGTCCGTCCGGTCCGGGCTCTCGGGGGAGATCTTCTCCCAGAGCACCGGGTGACGGAGCGTGCGGATCCCGAGCTCGGCGATGCGATCGAGATCCTCGATGCGATCGTGATGACCGGTCTCCAGGCTTTGGTCGCGGTAATCGTCGCCTACTCTTGCGACAGTACATTCCAAACCGCCCCAAAGCTCTAGTGGTCCCTTCATCTTACAACTCCGAGCTATTTCACTAAGCGTTCTACAACAATTCTTAGCGCGGATTGTTCGATGTCTTTTCTCATCACGAAACCAGACCTGCCGAGGCCGACACGACCTTGACGGCCGAGGTGTCCGCGCCGACGGGCAAGGACTCGTTGATGCGCCGGAAGGTGGCGAGCGCCTGGCCGACGATCTGGTCCATGTTGTAGTAGCGGTAGGTGGCGAGACGACCCACGAACCAGACGTCCGGGGTGGCGAGCGCCAGCCGCTCGTACTTCTTGAAGAGCTCCTGGTTCTCCGCCTTCGGGATCGGATAGTACGGGTCGCCTTCGGCCGACGGGTACTCGTAGGTGAGCGCCGTCTTGGAATGCTCCTGGCCGGTCAGGTGCTTGTATTCCGTCACGCGGGTGTAATCGTTGGTCTGCGGGAAGTTCACCACGCCGACCGACTGGTGCCAGGGCTTGTCGAGCGTCACGTGCTCGAAGCGCAGCGAGCGGTAGGGCAGCTTGCCGAACTGGAAATTGAAGTACTCGTCGATCGGTCCGCAATAAATGACGCGACGATGCGGGATGACATTCTTGACGTCGTCATACTCGGTCTGCGTCATGATGTCGATATTCGGATGGCTCACCATCTTCTCGAACATCCGGGTATAGCCGTGCTTCGGCATGAACTGGAACTCGTCCGTAAAGTAGCGGTCGTCCCGGTTCGTGCGGGTCGGCACGCGCGAGGTCACGGACTTGTCGAGCTCGGACGGGTCGAGGCCCCATTGCTTGCGGGTGTAGCCGCGGAAGAACTTCTCGTAGAGCTCTCGCCCGACGACGGAGACCACCACGTCCTCGGATGTCTTGATCTCGCCGGTCTTTTCGGCCCGCTCCGCGAACCAGTCCTGCAGCTGCTCGGAGGTGAGGTTCAGGCCATAGAGCTTGTTCACCGTGTCGAGGTTGATCGGGATCGGCACCTGCATGCCGTCCACCTCGGCCAGCACCCGGTGCTCGTAGAAGCGCCATTCGGTGAAGCGGGAGAGATGATCGAAGATCTGCTTGGAATTGGTGTGGAAGATGTGCGGTCCATACTGGTGGATCAACAGCCCGTCATCGTCGTAGCGATCATAGGCGTTGCCGCCGATATGGGGACGACGGTCGATGAGGAGGACGCGCTCGTTGCGCTCGTTCGCAAGTCGTTCGGCCAGAACGCTGCCCGCAAAGCCGGCGCCGACAATCAGCCAGTCATACATTCCAGATCACTCCGCAGGCGTGGTGGCATAAACGGGAAGGGACGAGGCGGGGCGATCCGTAGCGGCGTCGCCCATGGAGTCCAGCATCAGCTTGTGCATGGCGCCCCAGGTCTTGTCCCAGGAACCGGCGGCCAGGTGGCGATCCACCTTGGCGAGCCAGGAATCCTTCGGTCGGGCGAGGATGGTCTCGACCTTGGCGACCACCTCCTTGGCGTTCTTTGCGATCTCGACCAGACCCTTCTCCCCGTAGGGGCGCACCACATCGGTGATGGCGGTCGAGACGACGGGCACGCCGGCCGCCAGGAACTCGGGCGTCTTGGTGGGGCTGATGAATTTCGTCGCCTCGTTGAGGGCGAAGTTCATGAAGCCCACGTCCCAGCCGGCCAGGTAATGCGGCAGCTCGTTGTAGGACTTGCCGCCGAGCCAATGGATGTTGGACCGCTGCGGCAGGCTCGCCGGATCGATCTTCACCACGGGGCCGATCATCACGAAGCTCCAGTCGGGCCGCAGTTCGGCGACCTCGGCCAGGAGATCGATATCCATGCGCTCGTCGACGACGCCGAAGAAGCCAAGACGGATATGCGGAATCTTCGCCTGATCCTCGGGATCCTGACGGATGGAGCGAGCCTGCGAGAAATGGTTGAAGTCGATGGACGACGGGAAGCCGTGGACGCTGCGATGGCGATGCTTCTTGGCCTCGTAGAGGCTCATGCCGCCGGTGAACACGAGATCGCACCGCGAGAAGAGCGCATTCTCCATGTCGAGGAGCTCCTGCGAGGCGCCGCGGAAGAGCGAGAGCTCATCCATGTTGTCGTAGACGCACAGGTCGCACTCGAAATCGCTGGTGAAGGCCATCGCCATGGGCGTGTAGTACCAGAACACTCGCGGGCTTGCCGCCTCACGACCGATCAGATCCTCGATCAGGTCGTGCTGCTCGGAAATGATGTCCTCGTGGGACAATCCCTCGGGGAGCATCGGCACCGCCACTGTGACGCCCTGCGGACGGTCGCTCAGGTCCATATGCGGGGTCGCGCCGGCTTTGAAGATGGGCTCCTCGATGATCAGCACGTCGTAGTGCTTGGCGGCACGGCTGAGCAGATGCTGAGGGCGCTGCCAGACGAAGTCCCAGCGGAGGTGCGAGAAACAGACAAGGAGAGGCTTTTCCGAACCGGCTTTGACAGGCGAACGAAGGGCGTAGGACTGCGTCATCAAACGCTCATGCATAGCGCGAACCTCAGATAAAGGTGTGTTGTCACGGTCGGACAGAAGAACACGGCCCGGGGCGAATAAAGTGATGTCTTAAGTGAAGCGCACCAGCGAAGGGTCGCGGTCGCAATCGATTAAACAACGCAGACGGAGCAGTTTGGTTCCATCTGCGTTCATGTTCGTGAACGACTATTCATGGGAATAGCTGGCGTCACTTCTTCTCGAGCAGGAGCGTTCCTTGCTTTTGAATGAAGGTCTTTGCCTTCTCGGCAACCATTGCAAGGATCCACGGCAACTGAACTTCGACGCGCACCTGATCCTGCATGACTTCAAGATGGCCGCTGACGTTCTGGCCCATGGCGCCGACGCGGAAATCCATCCTGTTGCCGCGCCACTTTTCATCGATGGACGCGACCTTGTCCCCGAACTGCGATTTCACGCCCGCCATGCCGCCCTGAAGCCGCCGAATGGCTTCGGCTTGGCCCAGATTATGGGGAATGGAAACGACCAGGGGCTTCGACATGAAGGTGCTCCGCTTTTTACTCAACAAGCGAAGCCGTGCCGTATCGGTTCCGTCGCCAGAGCATCGGACACTCAAGCGGAATGCACTTTTGGGATCCGTCCGATGCTCCCTCTCCAGGCTGGCGCATCGTCCGGGCGGAAAACCGGGGCCACTTTTGGCTGACGCGGCCCTTCGGGTCCGCACGATGCGCTAGAGCATTTCCACGCGAATCGCCCGGATCACCATGGCTTCCTGGTCGAAGCGGCGCTCCAGTTCGGCGCGGTAGCGCTCCCACCAGGAATGATCGATCTCGCGTGTCATGACCTCGAACACGACGATATCGTCATGAGCCGTGTGGCCGCCCTCTTTCCAAACACCTTCGGCCGGCGCGCGCGTGAAACTCGTGATGCCGCCGAAACGGTCGGACAATTCCGACCGCACCCGCCCATAGGCTGCGCCGTCGAAGCGGCGACCCGCGTTGTCGGCGAGCGGCAGAAGAATTTGAATCAGGTGCATCGCCCTCTCCTGGAACGCTATGGCCGGAGCAGGACATAGATCGCAGGGCAGGAAAGGCGAGTCCCATAGGCTGTCAGGCCTGCAGGGCCGCGAACAGGTCCTCGTCGGTTTCGGGGAGGTCGTCGTCGATGCGGTAGCGGCCCGAGGGCTTCGAAACGCGCCAGGGCAACGCCGTGGAGGCATGGAAGGCCTCGGAGGGGCGAAGCCGTCGGGCCATGCCGTCGGCTTGGACTTCATCGATGACGACGAAGCCGAAGATGGTGAGTCGCGTCGCCATGACCTTCGTCACGCGGTCATCAGCCCCGATCGTCAGCGAACCCGCGGAATACACGGCATCCATGAGGCTTTTCTGGTCACGGCGGGGATTGGCCGACGAGCGCGCGCCCGGAAAACGGATGACGTTCGTCGGCTGAGACGATCTCGATTCCATGTAAGCAACCCTTGGTCCCGAATCGGGCCAAGAATCGCCGCAAGGGATTAAGAAGCGCCTAATCGAGACGATGAAGGGACACGTATCCGACCCCGGACGAGGTCAGCCCCAGAGCCTGTGCGGGGCCCTTGGCCAGGTCGATGATGCGCCGGTGGGCGAAAGGACCGCGGTCGTTCACCCGCACGACCACGGAGCGGCCGTTGGTCTCGTTGACGACCTTGAGGCGCGTGCCGAACGGCAGGGACCGGTGGGCGGCCGTCATGTCGTAGGAATTGAAGCGCTCGCCGCTGGCAGTCTTGCGGCCGTGGAAGCCCGGTCCGTACCAGGAGGCGGTGCCGCGCTGAAAAGCTCTGCTTGTCTCGATATTGGCGGTTGAGATGGATCCCGTGACCGAAGGGTCGTTGGAGGCGGTTGTATTGCAGGCCGCCATGAAAAGAAGTGGCACCATTGCAGATGCTCGGGTGAGGATATTCTTCAAGGACAGTCTCCCCTTCCGTTGTGATTGGAAGTGAAGCTGATCTTTAAAAAGGCAAGAATAAGGCGCCTAATTTTTTTCAGGCTCCTCTCATACTTCAGAGATATGGAATTATTGGCAAAACTAGCCTGAAGATTTTTTCTGATATCGCACTATATGTGGAACAACGTTTCTTTTTGTCCCTCGAACAGAATTCACCGTTGCGTGATCGCCGGATCGTGACTCTGGCCGGGTACCCGAGCCGCCATAGGTAAGTCTCCACTGTCCCCAAGACAGCCGAGGGCACCCGTTCGATGCTGAAAACCTCTCCATCCCCGCATGTTGCCATCGTCGGGGCCGGCCCGGGCGGCCTGGCGTCGGCCATGCTGCTGGCCCGCGAGGGAGTTCCGGTCACGATCTTCGAGCGCGAGCCGGCCGTCGGTGGCCGCACCCGCACGATCCATGCTCCGGGCGGCTACAAATTCGACATCGGCCCCACCTTCTTCCTGTATCCGCGCATCCTGAAGGACATCTTCGAGGCCTGCGGCGAGCGTCTGGAAGACCACGTCGAACTCAAGCGCCTCGACCCGCAGTACCACCTCGTCTTCGAAGGCGGCGGCTCCATTCGCGCGACCTATGACCTTGAACGCCTGGAGCAGGAGATCGCCCGGCTTGCTCCCGCGGATGCGCGCAACGTGCGGCGCTTTCTCGACGACAACCGCGAGAAGCTCGAGGCCTTCCGGCCGGTGCTGGAACAGGCCTTTTCGAGCCCGGCGGACCTCTTCTCGCCCGCCATGCTGGCGGCCTTGCCGAAGCTCAGGCCGTTCTCGAGCGTCGACAGCGATCTGAAGCGCTATTTCGCCGACCCGCGCGTGCGCCTCGCCTTTTCGTTCCAGACGAAGTATCTCGGCATGTCGCCGTTCCAGTGCCCGAGCCTGTTCACGATTCTCTCGTTCCTCGAATACGAGCACGGCGTGTTCCATCCCATGGGCGGCTGCGGCGCGGTGTCCGAGGCCATGGCGAATGTCGCCCGCAAGATGGGCGTCGACATTCGCCTGAACACTCCCGTGGACCGCATCCTTTACGAGAACGGAGAGGCCGTCGGCATCGAGGCGGGCGGTGAGCGGTTTGCCACAGGCTCCGTTGTGGTGAACGGGGATTTCGGCCACGCCATGCGCCGCCTCGTGCCGGAGGCCATGCGCCCGCGCTGGAAAGATAAGAAGCTCGATCGCGCCAAGATCTCCTGCTCCACCTTCATGCTCTATCTCGGCATCGAAGGAGACTTAGGGAATCTCGCCCATCACACGATCCTGCTGTCCAAGGAATACGAGCGCAACATCCATGAGATCACCAACGGCATCCTGCCGGAGGAGCCGTCGATCTACATCCATCATGCGGGCGTGACCGACCCGTCCCTGGCCCCGAAGGGGCATGCGAGCCTCTACGTGCTGGTGCCCGTGCCGAACCTGCGTTGCGGCATCGACTGGGCGCGAGAGGCACCGCGCTACCGCAGGATCGCGCTGGAACGGCTGAAGCTGCTCGGCCTTGCCGACATCGAAAGCCGGATCCGCTATGAGCGCGTGGTGACGCCGCGCGGCTGGGAGGACGAGTTTGCGGTTTTTGAGGGCGCCACCTTCAATCTCGCGCACAATCTCACCCAGATGCTCTATTTCCGGCCGCACAACCGCTTCGGCCGCAACGTCTATCTGGTGGGCGGCGGCACGCATCCCGGCAGCGGTCTGCCCGTCATCTACGAAGGTGCACGGATCACGGCGCGACTTCTGCTGGAAGACCGGGAGCGTCGCAAGGTCGGGAACAGCGCGTTGGAGCCTGCCGTCGCACCGGTGGGCGAGGCCGCTTTGTGAGGGACCATGTCATGAGCCGGATCGGACTGCTCGCATTTCTGTTTCTCGCTCCCTCGTCTGCGCCAAAACCATCCAATCGGCCGAGTCCTTCGTCGAGGAAACCTCGATGACGGCTCCACCGGCAACGCTCTAGATTTCCATGCTGTGGCGCGCCTATGCCCTTCTGTCCCACGGAGGAGACCGCTTCGGCCTCGGCTCGGTCGGCCTCGGCTCGTGGCGCATTCCCGCTCATCCGCCGGCCTCCCGAAAAGCCGACGATGTCCTGAAGGTGCTCGAGGAGGCCGATACCGCCATCTGGTCCGCGAGCGCCTTGTCCGCCTGCGCCGAGAGCGGCCTGCTCACGCGGCTCGGGCAGCCGGCCAGCATCGGCGAGCTGGCATCGGCCCTGTCGCTTCCGCCGGCTCTCGTGAAAGGCCTGCTCGATGCCCTCGCGGCCTTCGGCTTCGTCACGTGGGACGGCGACAGGGTGCGGGCCTCGCCTGCCCTGATGCCGTTCACGTCCTCCGAAGGAACGGAGACCTTCAGGGCGGCCCTACGGGCACCCCTGCTGCAGACCGAAGATTTCCGGCGCAGGCTGAAGACGGGAACCTTGAGCCTCGACGGCTGGTCCCATACCGATGACGCCATCATCGAGGCGCAGGGCACCCTGACCCGGCATTGGACCACGCGGGCGCTGCCGAAGCTGAGATTCCTGCCCGGGCTCGTTGTGCGGCTTGAGGCACCCGGAGCATCGCTTCTCGATGTAGGGGCGGGAGCTGCGGGGCTCTCCATCGCCCTCTGCCGGCAGTTCCCTCTCCTAAGCGCCGTGGCCCTCGAGCCGGCGCCGCATCCGGCGGAGCTTGGCGAGAGCCGTGTGCGGCAGGCGGGTCTGGCGAGCCGTGTCGCGATCCGCCGCCAGCGGGTGGAGGAACTGCAGGACGACAGAGCCTTCGACCTCGCCTTCCTGCCCCAGATGTTCCTGCCCGACGCGGTCATCGAGGAGGCCCTGTACCGCATCTTCCACGCTCTGAAGCCGGGCGGCTGGCTTCTGGTCGCCGTGCTCTCCCAGGAGGGTCCCGACACGACCTCCGCGGTCAACCGGCTGAAGAACCTGCTCTGGGGCGGCAGCGCCCGTGACGTGGCCCATATCAAGCCGCTTCTGGAAGCGGCTGGCTTCGATCCGGTGATCCGGGCGCCCGGCCGGCAGTCGCTGCGCATGATCTGCGCCCGTCGCCCAAACCTGCGTGATCTGCCTTGAAGTGGGTCATGCCATACCTAGAACCAACACAACTGGACACCGGCCTTGGAACGAATAGGCTTGTGCCCTGCGGGAGGACATCGTGAGCGCTCAAGGAACTTCGGTTGCAGTCATCGGCGGAGGACTGGGCGGATTGGCTGCTGCCTGCGTCACGGCCGCCCGCGGCCATAAGGTCACGCTTTACGACAAGAACGCCTGGATCGGCGGCAAGGCCGCGGTGCTGCACGAGGACGGCTTCCGGTTCGACATGGGCCCGACGATCCTCACCGTGCCGCGGGTTCTCGAGCGCATCTTCACTGAAGCCGGACGCAACATGTCCGACTATCTCGACCTCGTGCGGCTCGATCCACAATGGCGCTGCTTCTTCGACGACGGCACGCGGATCGACCTGCAGGAGAACATCGAGGCCATGGCTCAGGCCATGGACCGTTTTGCTCCGGGCAAGAACACCGGCGAAGGCTACAAGCGCTTCCAGGAAATCTCCGCCCATCTTCACGATATCTCGAACAAGTTCTTCTTCTGGAAGCCGGTGGAGGATCTGTTCGATACCATCAACATCCGGGCCAACATGAATCCGGGAACCTTGAGGGACGTGCTGTCCCTGCGCATGGGTTCGTCGGTGGCCGGTACCATCCGGTCCAAAGTCAAGGACGAGCGCCTGGCGCAGATGCTCGATCACTTCACGCAGTATGTCGGCTCTTCCCCTTATGGTTCTCCCGCCGTGCTCTGCGCCATCGCCCATATGCAGGCGGCGGACGGCGTGTGGTATCCGATGGGCGGCACCCGCGCCGTGGCAGAAGCGCTGGCAAAGCTCGCAACGGAACTCGGCGCAACCATCAAGACCGACAGCGACGTGGCGTCCCTCAACATCGTGAACGGCGCTGTAGAAGGGGTCGTCCTCGCCGATGGCGAAGCATTGGCCTACGACAGCGTGATCTCCAACATGGATTCGATCCGCACCTATCGCGAGCTCGTCGGCGGCGAGGTGGGCGAGCATTACGCGAGGAAGGATTTCGAACCGGCCTGCTCCGGCGTCGTGCTCTATCTCGGCCTCAACAAGCGCTACGATCACGTGCTCCACCACGACTTCGTGTTCTCGCGCGATCCGGAGGAGGAGTTCGACTACATCTATCGCCGGGGCGAACCCGCTCCCGATCCGACCTGCTATCTCGCGGCACCGGCTGCCACGGATCCGAGCGTCGCGCCCGAGGGCGGCGAGGCGCTCTACGTGCTCGTCCATACGCCGTATCTCCGCCCGCATCACGACTGGTCGCAGATGTTCCCAGCCTATCGCCAAGTGATCCTCGACAAGCTGAAGCGCACGGCCGGCATGAGCGACATCGAGGAGCGCATCGTCGTCGAGCGCCATCTCACGCCGCAGGACATCCATGAGCGCTACAAGGTGCTCAACGGCGCCATCTACGGACTGGCGAGCCACGGCAAGTTCATGGGCGCGTTCAAGCCGGGCAATCGCAGCCGGCAGGTGCGCGGCCTCTATCTCGCCGGCGGCGCGGCCCATCCCGGCCCCGGCATGCCGATGGTGATGATGTCGGGCTGGATCGCCGCCGACGCCCTCGATGCGGACAGCAAGGCCGCCAATCTACGGAACGTGTCTTGAGGCAGGAAACGAGCAAAGCCGCCAGAGAACGCTCCCCGCCCCATGGCGCGGAGCCGTCGCCCGTCGCGCGCCGCTCTCCCCTGCTCCACCGCTTCATGGTCTCGACGTTCCGCCGCTACTTCACGCGCCACATGAATGCTCTGCGGGTCGCGTCCTGGGGCATGCCGGCGGCCCCTGTGAACGGTCCCGTGATCGTCTACTCGAACCATCCGGCCTGGTGGGACGCGGCGGTCTATATCCTCGCCGCGGACCACTTCCTCCCCACTTATGAAAGCTACGCGCCCATCGACGCCGCGATGCTCAAGCAATACGGCGTCTTCGGCCGCATCGGTGCTTTCGGAGTCGATCTCGAGAGCCCACGCGGCGCGGCGGATTTCCTGAGAACCAGCGCCGAGATCCTGTCATCGCCGAACCGCTCCCTCTGGGTCACCGCTCAGGGTCGCTTCGGAGACGTGCGCGAGCGTCCTCTCGGGCTTAAGCCCGGTGTGGCGCGGCTTCCGGAGCTCGCACCCGACTGCACGGTGATCCCGCTCGCCATGGAATACGGCTTCTGGCTCGAGCGCGGGGCCGAAGCGTTCATCGCCTTCGGCAAACCCATGCATGGCAGGGATCTCCTGGATCTCACACGCCGCGCTCGCCTGGAGCATCTCGAGACGGAGCTCGCCACCACCCTCGACCGGTTGAGCGCCGACGTGCAGAGCCGCGACCCGGCGCGCTTCCGCGCCATGCTGGAAGGCCGCGCCGGCGTGGGCGGCATCTATGACGGATGGCGCCGGATGACCGCAGCGCTGCGGGGCCGCGCCTTCGATCCGTCGCATGAGGGACGCGCCTCATGATCGTCCTCGGCCTCATCCTCCTGGGCTTTGCGGTGCTTCCCTTTGCCCTGGCTCTCGTGAACCTGAGCATCCTGCGCGCGACCCCGCCCCATGGGCCGAAGGGGGACATGCTCGTCTCGATTCTGATCCCTGCGCGTAATGAGGCGAAGAACATCGGCCCCGCCCTCGATGCCGCTCTTGCCAGCGTCGGCGTGCCGGTCGAGATCCTGGTCATGGACGACGGCTCCACGGATGCCACGCCGGAGATCGTCGGAACCTACGCTGCGCGCGATGGGCGCGTGCGCCTTCTCACAGCTCCTCCGCTCGCGGAGGGGTGGACCGGCAAGGTCCATGCCTGCCATCATCTCGCCGTGGCCGCCAGGGGCACGCACTTCCTGTTCGTGGATGCCGATGTGCGCGTGACGCCGCATGCGGCCGCTCGTCTGGCAGGCCATGCGCAGGAAATCAACGCCGGCCTGGTGAGCGCCGTGCCGCGCCAGATCATGCGCTCGCTCGGCGAACTGCTCACCGTGCCGACGATCAACCTGCTGCTGTTGGGCTATCTGCCCATGGGCTTCATGCGCCTGTCGCGCGATCCGGGCCTCGGCGCGGCCTGCGGTCAGCTCATGCTCGTCGAGCGGGAGGCCTATGGCGCCAGCGGGGGTCATGCCGCCATCCGCACGCGCATCCATGACGGCATTCAGCTGGCACGGCTCTTCCGCCGCAAGGGCTTCATGACCGATCTCGTGCCGGGCGACCGTCTTGCCTCCTGCCGGATGTATGCGCGCTTCAATGATGCCTGGAACGGCTTTGCCAAGAACGCCCATGAGGGGATGGCGACGCCGGTCGCGCTGCCGATCTGGACGGCGCTTCTTCTCGGCGGGCACGTGCTGCCCTTCGCATTGCTCCCTGTCGCACCGAATCTCCCCATCGTGGCTGCGGCGCTCCTGTCCCTGGCGACTCGGACGCTCGTGACGGTGGCGACGCGGGAGAATCCCTGGTCGATCCCCCTGCATCCCTTCACGATGCTGGTGGGGCTCGCGATCCAGTGGAGCGTGCTCCTGCGGATCGGCACGACCCGCCGTACTGGGTGGAAGGGAAGGCTCTATCCCGTGGGGGTGAAGCCATGAGCCCAAGCATGACCCAGGCCACGAAGCGTCCGCGGGACGAGAACTTTCCGGTGGCCTCGCTGGTGCTCTCGCCCGAGCACCGGGATGCGGCTCTCGCCTTCTATGCCTTCGCCCGCATGGCCGACGACATCGCCGATGCACCTGAACTCAAAGCGGCCGAGAAGCTGCAGCGGCTCGACGAGCTCGAGCAGGCGCTCATCGTGGGAGATTCCGCGATCCCTGAGGCCGCGCGCCTGCACGCGGCCGACAAGCGGCACGGGAGCGGGATCGTCCAGGCCCGCGATCTCCTGCGCGCGTTTCGGCAGGACGTGGTGAAGGCCCGCTACAACGAGTGGGCGGAGCTCATCGAGTACTGCCGCTTCTCGGCCAATCCAGTCGGCCGCTTTCTCCTGGCGCTGCACAAGGAGCGCGCCGCCGCCCAGGCTCCGGCGGATGCTCTGTGCACGGCGCTGCAGATCCTCAACCACCTGCAGGATTGCGGCAGGGATCATCGGGATCTCGGCCGCATCTACATTCCCTTGCGCTGGATGATGGGAGCAGGCTCCGAGAAGGCCTTCTTCGACCCATCCCAGACCGCTCTGCGCCGCCGCGTGGTCGATGCCATGCTCGACCGGGTCGATGCGCTGATCGATCAGGCGCAATCCCTGCCGGAGCATCTGCGGAACAGGCGCCTGCGCGCCCAGAGCATCGCCACGATCGCTCTTGCCCGGCGTTTGAGCGATCGCCTGCGCCGCAGCGATCCGGTTCTGGAACGGGTGCAGGTGAGCAAGGCCGATGCCTCCATGGCCTTCCTGCGGGGCTTAAGCGGCACGCTGCGCCGGCCGACGAATAGCGACCATCGCATCACGGCCGCCATGGTGCGGCGTTCCGGATCGTCCTTCCGCCTCGGCATGCAGAGCCTGCAGAGCGAGCGCCGGCGCGCCATGCATGCGGTCTATGCCTTCTGCCGGGCCGTCGACGACATCGCCGACGGGGCCGCGCCCCCCTCCGAGAAGCGCGCTTTCCTGCGCGAGTGGCGGCGCGAGCTCGACCGGCTGCACCGCGCCCCGGAAACGCCCATCGGACGGGAGCTCGCCCGCGCGTCGACGCTCTTCAAGCTGCCGGTGGAAGAATGCCACGCGCTCCTCGACGGCATGGAGATGGACAGCGCGGAACGGGTGCGGATTTCGAACGATTACGAGCTCAGTCTTTACGGACGCCGCGTAGCGGGTTCGGTCGGAGCCCTGTCGATCCGCATCTTCGGCGTTCCGTCAGCCCACGATTTCGCGCTCAATCTCGGACGCACCCTGCAGCTTGTGAACATCCTGCGCGACGTGGACGAGGATGCGGCCTGCGAGCGCGTCTATGTTCCCCTCTCGCGGCTGGCGCAGCTCGGATTGCAGGATGCGCCAGCCCTCACCCTCGTGGCCGATCCGCGCTTCGCCCGCGTCTGCGAGGGCCTGGCCGAGGAGGCACGGACGGGATTTGCCGTTGCGGATGCTGCCCTGACGCGCCTCGACCGCGCGGCCTTGAAGCCTGCGATCCTGATGATGGAGAACTACCGCCGCGTGCTTGTCCGGCTGCAGGCGCGCGGCTGGGGCACCCGACAGGGCCGGCTGCGCCTGAGCACCGCCGACCGCCTGCACCTGATCACCCGCGCCATGAGGCCCGCATGACCGCACGGCGCACCCATATCGTCGGAGCAGGGATCGCGGGCCTGAGCGCGGCGCTGGCCGTGACAGTCGACGGCGGCCAGGCCGTGCTCTACGAAGCAGCCCCCCATCCGGGCGGGCGCTGCCGCACGCTGCACCCCGCCGATGGCTTCACCCATGACAACGGCACCCATGTGCTGTTCACGGCCAACGGGCGTGCGCTCGATCTCCTGAGGACCGTAGGCGCGCGCGAGCGCTGGTGCGAGCCCGAACCCGAGGGCATTCCCCTCTATGACGGCCGCACCGGCGAGATGCGCCGGGTCGGGCTCTCGCCCTGGTCCTGGCTGCTGCCGTCGCGCCGCCCGCATGGGCTGACCCTGCCCGATCTCTTGCGCATCCTGCGCCTGGTCTTCGCCTCCAAGGAATGCCCCGTCGCCTCGATCATCGGGAAGCGCCCGATCATGGACAGCCTGATCGAGCCGCTGACGGTCGCAGTCCTCAACACGCCGCCCGAGCAGGCCTCCGCGCAGCGCCTTGCCGGTGCCCTGCGCCAGCTCATCCGCCCTGGCGCGGGTCGTCTCCTGGTGGCGAAGAACGGCCTGAGCCAGGACCTCATCGAGCCCGCCGTCGCGACGCTGCAGGCCAGGGGCGTGCCCGTTTTCACAGGACAGCGCCTGCGCACCCTCCTTACGGCCAATGGGCGCGTCATCGGGCTGTCGCTGACCGATCGCACCATCATGCTCGGCCCCGACGACCGCGTGATCCTGGCGCTCCCGCCCTACGAAATCGAGCGGCTTCTGCCTGACCTTCCCGTGCCGACACAGTTCGAGCCGATCCTCAACGTGCATTACCGCATGAAGGGCCTGGCCCATCCGCGCTTCATCGGCTTCACCGGCATTCTGGCGCAATGGGCGCTGATCCGAACGAGCCATGTGAGCGTCACGGTTTCAGCCGCCGACGCGGTGGTCGATCAGAACGCATCCGACGTGGCGGCACGGATCTGGTGTGAGATCGTGCCCGCTCTGCGCTCCCTCGGCCTCGATGCGCATCCTGACCGTCAGCCCGAAACGCGCGTCGTGAAGGAAAAGCGCGCCACGATCCGCCAGGCTGCCGAGACGCTGCCCCAGCCGCCCCTGCGGCCGCTCGCAAATCTCGCTCTGGCCGGCGACTGGATCGGGTCCCTTCCCGCCACCATCGAGAGCGCCGTGATGGCCGGCGAACACGCGGCCTCCATTCTGCACCATGCCCGCGGCACCCGGGCTACGCTCTCCAGAGACCGAGCCCTGAAGACGGAGAACGCGGCATGATCCAGGACCATCCGCCGCTCACCGTTCTGCTCGCCGCGCCGCGGGGCTTCTGTGCCGGCGTCGAGCGCGCCATCCGGGCCGTCGAGGACGCCCTGGAGCGAACGGGAAAGCCAGTCTATGTGCGCCACGAGATCGTGCACAACAACCGCGTGGTGGACGAGCTCAAGCGCAAGGGGGCAATCTTCGTCGACGACATTGCGCAGATCCCCGACGGAGCGGTGGCGATCTTCAGCGCCCATGGGGTGTCGCGCGCGGTGGAGCGCGAGGCGGCAGGCCGCGGGCTTTCCGTGCTCGACGCCACCTGCCCGCTCGTGCGCCGCGTTCATCTCGAAGGGCAGCGCCATGCCAAGGCGGGCCGCGAGGTCATCGTCATCGGCCACCGGAGCCATGTGGAGATCGAGGGTACGACGGGGCAGATCGACGGCACCGTGCACGTGATCGAAAGCATCGAGGAGGCGCTCACCGCTCCCGTCCTGAACCCGGAGCGCATCGCCTATATCACCCAGACTACGCTCTCCGTGGACGACACGCGCGAGATCATCGCCGTCCTGAAATCACGCTTTCCGGCGATCCAGGGGCCCGACGTCAAGACGATCTGCTACGCGACGCAGAACCGGCAGATGGCCGTGCGCGTCATCGCCCGGCGGGCGGAGCGGATCATCGTGTGCGGCGCGCGCAACTCGTCCAACACCAACCGCCTGTGCGAGGTGGCCGTCAACGAGGGCCGCCAGGCGCTTCTCCTGCAGGATCCGAAGGATCTGACGCTCTCCTTCATCGACGGGGCCGCCGTGATCGGCCTCACGGCCGGAGCCTCCGCGCCCGAGGACCTGGTGCAGGAGGCTCTGGCGCGGCTTGCGCAGTGGCGGCGTCTCACGGTGGAGGAGGTCAGCGTCACCCGTGAGGATGCGCAGTTCGCGCCCGTCGATCTCTCACGCCTGGTCTCTCAGCTGGCGAATGCTTCCTGAACGTCCCGGGGAGTGGCCGTGACCAGCCCGAGCCGGTCGCGGCGCAGCCATCGCCACAGCATCAGCCCGGCCACCACGGCGAGCCCGCTGGCAAGCCCGATCCAGATGCCGATGCCGCGCAGCGGCGTGTTGAAGGCCAGGATGATGCCGAGCGGCAAGCCGACGCCCCAATAGCCCAGGGCCGCATAGACCATCGGCACCCGCGTGTCCTGGAGGCCGCGCAGCATGCCGGCGCCCACCGCCTGCGCGCCGTCCACCAGCTGGAAGATGGCCGCCACCACCAGGAACGAGCGCGCCAGATCGACCACGAGCGCATTCTTGGGGTCACTCAGGTCGAGGAAGGCGCCCAGCAGCAGGTGCGGCGCGAACATCATCAGCGAGGCCGTGATGACCATGAAGCCGGTGCCCAGCGCAAACGACGTCCAGCCGGCGCGGGCGACCCCTGGCGCATCCTGCGCCCCGTAGGCCCGGCCCACGCGCACCGTGACCGCCTGCCCGATGCCGAGGGGAACGGAGAAGCAGAAGGAGGCGATCTGGAGGGCCACCGCATGGGCGGCCAGTTCGCTCTCGCCGATCCGGCCCATCAGCATGGCGGCCGCATTGAAGATCGTCACCTCGAACATCAGGGTCAGGCCGATGGGGACGCCGAGCCGCCACAGGGTGCGATAGCGCGGCCAGTCGGATCGCCAGAAGCGTCCGAAGACGTGATAGCGCCTCAGCTTCGGGTCGAGGACGATCACCAAGGCAAGCCCGAAGAACATGAACGTGCTCGACAGCACCGTACCCAGACCCACGCCCACCAGCCCCAGGGCCGGCAGGCCGAACGAGCCGACCATGAGGGCATAGGCCGCGCCGAAATTCACCGGAATGGCCAGCAGGCCGATGAACAGGGCCCATCCGGGCCGCTCCAGCGCTGCCAGGAAGGAACGCAGCACCAGAAAGAACAGGAACGGCAGCAGGCTCCATTGGAGCGCGCGCATGTACTCGCCGGCATTGTGGGCCAGCCTCGGCTCCTGGCCGATGGCGAGGAGGATCGCCTCTCCGTTCCAGGCCACGATCCAGATCGGGATCGCCACCGTCACGGAGGCCCACAGGCCCTGGCGAACCGTGCGCCGCACCTCGCGAACGGAATGGCGCTTGCGGCCAAGCTCCTCGGCGATGATCGGCGAGGTGGCGTTCACGAGACCGATGCCGAAGATGAGGAAGGCGAAATAGAGGTTGGTGCCGAGCGCACCCGCCGCGAGGGATTCCGAGCCCATCCAGCCCATCAGAATGACGTCGGTCGTCATCAGGGCGTTCTGCGCCAGGGTGGCGAGAACGAGAGGCCAGCCGAGAGCCAGGGTGGCGCGGAGTTCCGCCAGCCAGGCGGCGCGCTCGGTCAGTGCGGTGCGATGAATCATGATGCCGGGCTTGTAGCCAACCTGCCGCCGGAAAGCCACTGCCGGAACTCCCGCCGCGGCAAGGAACCTGAGCTCAACCGCGTCCGTTCACCTCCTTGCTCACGTTCTCGTGTTGGTTTCCCGGAGTTCTCCATGGCGCAGCCGGCGCTCTCCACTGCCATCGACTTCGCCCTGCCGCCGGTCCTGCACAACGAGCGGGGCGAGGTGCGTACGGTCGGGGTCGAGATCGAATTCGTCGGCCCCTCGGCCGAAAAGACCGTGCAGGCCCTGCAGGAGGCGCTCGGAGGCCGACTGATCGAGGAGGACCCCCATGCCTTCGCGCTGAAGGAATCGGCCATCGGCGACCTGACGGTGGAGCTCGACAGCCGGATCCTGCACCCGGGCAAGCAGGCGGGCTCCCAGCGCGGCGTGCTGCCCAAGATCGCCGCGCTCTTCGGCTTTGCGGCAAGCTACCTCGTGCCCTGTGAACTCGTCACGGCACCGACACCCATCGACCGCCTGGAAGAGCTCAACCGAATCCTGACAATCCTGCGCAGGCTCGGCGCCAAGGGCACGCAGGACGCGCCTTTCTATGCCTTCGGCCTGCACTTCAATCCGGAGATCCCGCGACAGGATGCGGCAACCGCTACGGCCTTCATGAAAAGCTTCGCGCTGCTCAACCCGTGGCTCCGGCGCGAGGCTTCGCCGGACGCGACCCGCAACCTCCTCGGCTTCGCGGATCCCTTCCCGGCCGAGTACGTGCGGAAAATCGCATCACCGGATTACAACCCGGACATCGCGACCTTCATCGATGACTATCTTCGCTACAACCCGACGCGGAATCGGGACCTCGACCTCCTGCCGCTCCTGCACCACTTCGATGCCAAGCGCGTGAGGGCCGTGCTGCCGAACGAGAAGATCAACGGACGCCCCACCTTTCACTACCGCTTGCCCGATGCGCGGGTGAGCGACCCCGGCTGGAGTATCGCGCCGGACTGGAACCGCTGGGTCTGCGTCGAGCGCCTGGCCGCCGACCGCGAGAAGCTCGCTGCTGTCGGCTCAGCCTTCCTCGCCTTCCGCGGGGAGGACAAGAGCTGGGCCAATGTGGTGGAGCAGGTCGTACGCTCATGACCAGGCCTCTGATCGGCGTCACCACGTCTCGCCGCGGCGGATGGCGCAGCTACCTCATGCACCGGCTGGCACTCTATCGCGCGGGGGCGCGCTCCATCCGCCTCGGGCCGGGAAACCCTCTACCCACGGAGCCGCTCCACGGCCTCATCATCGGTGGCGGCGACGATATCGGGGCGGAGATCTACGGTGGGAAGGTTCTGCCCGACGTGCGCATCGATCCCGAGCGCGACAAGCTGGAACTCGGCCTGCTCAAGGCAGCTCTTCCGGCGGGTTTGCCGGTGCTCGGCATCTGCCGCGGATCGCAGATGATCAACGTGGCGCTGGGCGGCACCCTGCATACGGACATCTACGAGGTCTATGTGCAGGCTCCCAAGATGCGCACCGTGCTGCCGCGCAAGACCGTATCCATCGAGCACGGATCGCGGCTCGACCGCATCCTGCGCTGCAATCCGTGCTCGGTAAACGCCCTGCATCATCAGTCCGTGGACCGCCTCGGACAGGGTCTCGCCATTGCGGCCCTCGACGAGAGCGGCATCGTGCAGGCGATCGAGAGCCGGAGCGCGCCCTTCCTGCTGGGGGTCCAATGGCATCCGGAGCTGCTGGTCTGGAAAAATCCGCAGCAGCGGCTGTTCGCGGCGCTCACTGAAGCCGCCCGCGAGGCGGTGGTGCCGCTCTCGGCCGCGGCACTGGCGCTCTAGAGCATCGGACCCAAAAGTGGAATGCACTTTTGGGATTCATCCGATGCTCCTTCTCTTGGCTGGCGCATCGTTCGGCGCGGAAAACCGGGTCCACTTTTCCGCACGATGCTCCATCATGGATGGGAGCTTCGGCGTGAGCGGACAACCGGGCCCGCACGATCGCTGGATCAGAGAGCGCGCCTGGACGTGCGCGGGAAGAGCGGAATGACCTTGCCGTCTCTCGGCGGACTCACATGCCGCTGGATCGCCGCATGCAGGTCCCGGCTGACAATCGGCTTCTGCAGCAGCGGGAACTCGCTGGTCTCATCGGCCGCAACGGGATTGCCCGTGATCAGCAGCACGGGGATGGCGGGCGCGATCTGCCGCACCTCACGGGCCAGCATGACGCCGTTCATGGTGCCCGGCATTGCGATATCCGCCAGCACGAGCGTGGGCCTGCGGGCATTCAGGGATCTGATCGCCTGCGCGGCATCGGTGGCGATGCTGGTCACGTAGCCGAACTCCTCCAGGCTGGACTGAAGCGCCAGCGCCACCTCGAGCTCGTCGTCCACCACCAGGATTTCCGTATGGTTCGGCGCGCGCTCATCGGGCGCATAGTCCTCGCTCGGCTGGCTTGGCAGCAGCAGGGTCGCCGCATCGGCCCGCGGCAGATAGAGGATGATCGAGGTGCCCGTTCCGTCCCGGCGCACCTCGGAGGTCCCACCGAGGCCGTCCAGGAAATGCAGGCTCTGCCTGAGAGAGAACCAGGACGAGAGGTCGAGATCCCGCAGGGCGAAAGCCTGTTCGGGATCGGCTTCCGGCGCTTGGCGCGCATCGCCGGGCCCTGAGCTGCGGATCGTCAGCTGCACGAAATCGCCCTCGCGTGTCAGGTCGGGCAGCGACCCCTTCTCGACCCGCACGTTACGGGCCTCGAGCGCAATGGTGCCTCCCTGAGGCAGCGCATCCCGGACATGCCCGCTCAGGGTCACGATGGCCGTCTGAATATCGTCCGGATCAGCCTCCACGGACCAGAGATCCTCCGCAAGGGACAGCTGCATTTCAACCGTATCGCGCAGCAGCGAACGGCTCATCAGGTCGGCAACCGAACTGACCTGGTCTGCGATGTCGACGTACTGGACCCTCGCCTCGCCCTGACGGGAGAACGCCGTCGAGCGGGCGATGAGCTTGGCGGCCTGATCGGCGGCCACCAGGGCCGAGAGCAGCTTGCGCTGCAGGATCGGCTGCTCCTTCAGCTGGCGTGCCGCAGCATCGATATTGGCGCTGATCACCATCAGCCGGTTGTTGAGGTCGTGGGTGATGCCGTCCCGCAGCCGGTCGACGGCCTGGGCCTTCTGGAGGCGGCGCAGGGCTTCGTCCTCGTCCGACGCGGAGGATACCTCCGGAAAAGCGTCCTCAAGGAAGGTGAACGGGGCAGCGGCCTGTTCGATCTGACCGGCCGTGACGTCCTCGAACACGGCAACTTCGTCGGATCCGCCGGCCGCGTCCTCATGGACAGCCTGCCCGATCTGCCGGCCGATCAGCAGCGGAGCCCCGATGGCCAGCAGCAGGAAGAGTCCCGCCGATGCTGCGATCAGGGCGGAATCCCTGAAGAAGGCAGCGCCGGCCAGCGCGAACCCCGACAGGATCAGGGCGCCGGACAGGGCCAGCAGAGACAGCTTCAACTGGGCAGGCAGCAAGGGCACTTAAGCTTCCCGAAAATATGAATTGACCCGGCGCCCCTCAGACGCCACTTGCAACGACTATCTTGTGTAGCACGTAGCGGGGCAAGCGAGGCTCCCCCGCGATAAAGTGTTACTGCCCGACAAAGGAGATGATTGTGCGGCTTTCTGATGTCCATGGCTTGGCACGGCTGGCGCTTGCGCTGGTTCTGGCGACCCCGTTCTCCCTGCAGGCCGAAGCGCAGGAGACCGCCGGGCAGACCATTGAGCGCCGCGTCAATGAACTTCTCGGACAGATGACCCTGGAGGAGAAGGTCGGCCAGCTGAATCTCGTCTCCCATGGACCGCCCCTGCGCTGGGAGGACATCTCGGAAGGCAAGGCCGGAGCCCTGCTCAACTTCAACAGCGCCCAGGACGTCGCCCGCGCCCAGGCGCTCGCGCGCCAGAGCCGCCTCAGGATCCCGCCGCTCTTCGGCCTCGACGTGCTGCATGGCTTTCGCACCCAGTTTCCGCTGCCCTTGGGCGAGGCCGCGGCTTTCAGCCCCCGTGTCTCGCGTGCGGCTTCCGAGTGGGCCGCGAAGGAAGCGGCTTATATCGGCGTGAACTGGACCTTCGCCCCCATGGCCGACCTTTCCCGAGACAGCCGCTGGGGCCGCATCGTCGAAGGGTTCGGCGAGGATCCGCATCTCGGCTCCGTGCTGACGGCGGCCCGCGTGGAGGGCTTCCGCAACGGGGGCCTTGCCGCCGCGACCAAGCATTTTGCGGGTTACGGCGCACCGCAGGGCGGGCGCGACTACGATACCACCTACATCCCGCGCGCGGAGATGTACGACACCTATCTTCCGCCGTTCCGGGCCGCCGTGGAGGCGGGTTCGGCCAGCTTCATGGCCGCCTTCAATGCGCTCAACGGCGAGCCCTCGACGGCCAATCCCTGGCTGCTGACGGACGTGCTGCGCAAGCAGTGGGGCTTCGACGGCTTCGTCACCTCCGACTGGGTCGGCATCGGCGAATTGATCAACCACGGCATCGCGGCGGACGGCGCGGAGGCCGCCCGCAAGGCGATCCTCGCCGGCGTCGACATGGACATGATGGGCCTGCTCTACATCAAGCACCTGCCCGACGAGGTGCGCGCCGGCCGGGTGCCGGAGAGCGTGATCGACGAGTCGGTGCGCCGGGTGCTGCGCACCAAGTTCCGCATGGGGCTCTTCGATAAGCCGGACATGGACCCATCACGCTCCGACTCGGCCTTCCCGTCGCCGGAATCGCGCCAAGTAGCCCGCGAGGTGGCGCGCGAGACCTTCGTGCTGCTGCAGAACCGCGGCGATGTTCTGCCGGTGCCGGCCAGCGCCCGCTCCATCGCGGTGGTCGGCCCGCTCGCCGATGCGCCTCACGACCAGATGGGGCCGCATGCCGCCCGCGGTCACAAGGAGGACAGCGTCACGATCCTGGAAGGCATCCGCCGCCGGGCGCAGGGCGCCGGCATTACGGTGCGCCATGCCCCGGCCTGCGATCTCTTCTGCCGCGACACCAGCGGGCTCCAGGTTGCCCTCGATACCGCGAAACAATCCGATTTCGTGATCGCCGTCTTCGGCGAGCCGCAGGAGCTCTCCGGCGAGGCCGCCTCCCGGGCCCACCTCGAACTCAACGGCCGGCAGATCGCGGTGCTGGAAGAGCTCGCCAAGACCGGCAAGCCGGTCGCCCTCGTCCTCCTAGGGGGACGCCCGCAGGTGCTGGGACCGGTGGCCGAGCGCATTCCCGCGATCCTGATGGCCTGGTATCCGGGCACGGAGGCGGGTCCCGCCGTGGCCGACGTGCTGTTCGGCGACGTGAGCCCGAGCGGCAAGCTCCCTGTGACCTGGCCCCGCGCCACCGGACAGCTGCCGCTCTACTACAACCGGCTGCCCACCGGCCGCCCGACGAAGCCGGACAACCGCTTCACCCTGCAATACATCGACGAGGCCGTCGCGCCCCTCTACCCGTTCGGCTGGGGCCTGAGCTACACGCAGTTTTCCTATTCCGATGCCGCGATGGCGCGAAAGCAGCTCGACCAGGGCCAGATGCTCGAAGTCTCGGTGAGCGTGAAGAACACCGGCGCGCGGGAAGGCCAGGAGGTCGTGCAGCTCTACACCCGCGATCCGGTGGCGAGCCGCAGCCGCCCCTTGCGCGAGCTGAAGGCCTTCGAGAAGATTGCCCTCAAGCCCGGCGAGACGAAGCGCGTGACCCTGCGGGTGCCCGTGGAGTCGCTCGGCTTCCATCTCGACGACGGCACCTATCTGGTCGAGGCCGGCGCCATCGAGGCGTTCGTCGGCGGCTCGTCGCTTGCCGAGCCGGTCGGCGGAGCCGAGATCGTCAAGACCTTCCGCATCCCGCCCATGGAGCGCCGGGCCTCCGCCTCGACCAGCGTCGCCCAGTAGCCGGAACCGCAAGGCTGCCCGAACATGGCTTTCGGGCAGCCTTTCGACGCCGTAACGTTTGCCCTGGACACTCCCTCATCGAACGGAACATCTACAAAGGCTTGGCGGTTCACTCCTGACAGAGTGGAGTCGTCACCCATGCCCGATCTCAGCCGCAACCCCGTCGAGACCCTGGCCCGGTTCGGCTATGGCGCAAGGGGCGTGGTCTACGGCCTCGTCGGCGTCCTGGCGCTGCTTGCCGCCATCGGCTCCGGCGGTCAGACCGGGGGCAGCCGCTCCGCCCTCCAGACGCTCGTCTCCCAGCCCTTCGGCAAGGTCTGGCTCGTCCTGATCGCGCTCGGCCTGTTCGGCTTCTGCGCCTGGCGGATCCTCGAGGCGCTCACCGATGCGGACCGTCGCGGCTCCGACATGAAGGGCTTAGGGATCCGGGGCGCGCATCTGGTCAGCGGCATCATCTATGCGGGTCTTGCCCTCTCCGCCCTGAACCTTGCCCTTGGGCGCAGTTCTGGAGGCGGCGAGGATCAGGCCGCCCAGGACTGGACGGCCTGGCTCATGAGCCAGCCCTTCGGCCAGTGGCTTGTGGGCCTTGTCGGCCTCGTGGTTGCCGGAACGGGCCTCGCCTTCATCGCAAAGGCGTGGCGCGGCCGGGTGGCGGACCGCCTGTCCCTGCCGTCCGACAAGCGGGATTGGTTCGTCACCCTCGGCCGCATGGGCTTTGCCGCCCGCGGCGTCGTGTTCCTGATCATCGGCGGTTTCCTAGGCCTCGCCGCTTGGCACGCCTCCTCCTCGCAGGTGCACGGCCTCGGTGGAGCGCTGGACGCTCTGCAGGGGCAGCCCTACGGCCGGGTGCTTCTCGCGCTGACGGCCCTCGGCCTCTTCGCCTTCGGCCTCTTCGGCCTCATCCAGGCCCGCTACCGCCACATCGACGCGCCTGATCTCGACGACGCCAAGGCGGCGGTCGCCCGGGTGGGGCGGTGAGCTGGTTGTCGCGGAAAAACTGGCGATCCCGGGAAGACTCGAACTTCCGACCTTCGGTTTAGGAAGCAGCGGTTAGGGAGCCAAGATCAAGAACTTAGCCCTTTGGAACCTGTCAACCTGACGACAGGAAAACAAAGACTTAGCGCGTCTTTGTCAAACCCTGCCGATAGTCGGTCTAGGGATACTCAAACAGAAACCGCCGCACCGGCTGGACCCCGGAACGGCGGCGAAATTGGTGTAGGTAAATCCTCTACTCAAAACACATATCGCGTTCTTGGCAGTTGGATCAAGCCTGACATCGGCTCGAACTGGATCAAGCTCTCGGCTGCCACAGCCATCGCTCTCGAGCTCCATATCGGAGGTGCGCGATGACGTGCCTTCGATCCTACGCCAATCTTCTTGGTGGTGATGTCGTTGGGCAGCAGATCCTGTTCGCGCCTCCCGGCCACTCTAGGCAGGATCGCTCGGCTTCACTCCGATTCGATCCTAAAGCTCCCAGCGGGTTCGTCGTCCACTCCTTCGCGGGTGACGATCCCTTGCCTATCCGTGATTACGTGAAGGAGCGGCTCGGACTGATCCCTTGTAGGGAGACCTATATCAGTCCTCCTCTAGTTGTCCCCTCCCCAGATTCAGCTGAAGCTGAGCGCAGGGCACACGCTCTTTCGATCTGGCGTGAGGCCGGTGACCCTCGTGGAACGCCCGTACAGGCCTATCTCCGTCATCGTGGGCTCGATCTGCCCAAGGAGGCTGCCAGCGAGGCAATCCGCTACCACTCCGAGTGCCCTTTCGCGGGCCAGAGGACTCCCTCCATGGTCTGCCTTGTGCGGGACGTGGTGACGAACGAGCCTAAGGCCATCCACCGCACGGCTCTGACCCAAGACGGGCACAAGGCGAAGATCGACGGCAAGGACAGGCTGGCCCTCGGCCCGATTGGTGGCGGAGCCATCAAGCTCACGCCTGACGAGGACGTGACCACCTGCTTGGGCATCGGCGAGGGCATCGAGAGCGCACTGAGCCTGCGCAACATGGCGGAGTTTGGCCCTTCGCCGGTCTGGTCTCTCATTTCAGCCGGCGGCATCGCGAGCTTCCCGATCCTGCCTGGCGTCGAGAGCCTGTGGCTTGCGGTCGACCATGACGAGACGGGCCTTCGAGTTGCCCGGTCCACCGCACAGCGCTGGCGCACCGCTGGCGCCGAAGCCTTCCTGATCACCCCATCCGCGCCCCGTGCGGATCTGAATGACCTCTTCTTTGCGGGGCTGCGCCATGCTTAATCCCAAGTCGAACCTATACACCATTGAACACCTGCAGCCGTTGATCAGTCCGTCTCCCATCAACCCCGATAAGAACAGTAAAAATGGGAGTAAGAAACCAATCGTCCGGTCAGCTCATGAGCTGCGCCGAAGGGAGTTTGCTCCAATCGGCTACGTAGTTCCCGGCTATATCGCTGAAGGCTGCACCTTGCTGGCGGGCAGACCCAAGCTCGGGAAGAGCTGGCTTGTGCTTGAGATGGGCCTAGCTGTGGCCATGGGCGAATCTTGCCTTGGTGGAATCCTGTGCGAGCAGGGATATGTTCTCTACCTCGCTCTTGAGGACAACGAGCGCCGCTTGCAGAAGCGCATCGATAAGGTGCTTGGCCCTCTGCACGAGTGGCCCCAGGGCTTTCAGTACACAACAGAATGGCCTCGGGCCAATGAAGGGGGTCTGGACGAGATCCGTGAGTGGATCGTGTCAGTTCCCAATCCGCGTCTGATCATCGTGGACGTGTTGGCCATGTTCCGCCCTGCAAGTGGCGGGAAAGACAACATGTACGAGACCGATTACCACGCCATCAAAGGTTTGCAGGGACTCGCCTCTGAGTTTGGTGTGGCTATCGTGGTGGTTCATCACACCAGGAAGGGCGGCAGCGATGTCGATCCTTTTGAGAAGGTGAGCGGCACTCTGGGTCTTTCGGGTGCTGCAGATACAACCATTGTTCTCGACCGGGATAGCAACGGAGCCACGCTCTATGGGCGAGGGCGCGACATCGAGGAGATCGAGAGCGCGGTTGAGTTCAATAAGGGCGACTGCCGCTGGGTGGTGATGGGCAGAGCCGAGGAGGTGCGCCGGACGGACGAGCGGTCAGTCATCCTCGAAACTCTCCGCGATGCCGATGATCCTATGGGGCCACGAGAGATCTCCCTTGCTACCGGGGCACCCCGGAACAACGTCGATCAGCTTCTCTACAAGATGGCAAAGACTGGCGAAGTGATGAAGGCAAAGCGGGGTCAGTACGTTCATCCCGCTAGGGCTGATCTTATCGAGGGCTACACCTCTACTCCCGGTAAGAACGATAAGAAGATAAGAAATCACCAGGAAGACGAGGCAGAGGGTGAGACCAATGCCTAGCGCTTCTTACTTTCTTATCGATCTTATCTCTCCCTGTGCCGCGGAAGGATCAGAGGCCGGACAGGTGTCGAACATCTTGGCAACGAGTAGGAGAGACATGGCCGCTAGCGGTGCTTTCCGTGACCGCCTTTGGCTTGGCAGGAAAGAAAAAAGAAGGGGTGTATGATGAGCAAGCCAGGCAAGGAACATCCCGTCATGGGCTCAGCATCCGCTTCAGAAACAGCAGAGGAGAAACAAGGGAGCTCTTCACAGTCGAGGCAGGGCAAGAAAGTCTCTGCTCCTAAGCCGCTGCCTGCTCCTGGTTCGCAGGAGGCGGCTGCCATCGAGCATGCCCGCACAAGGGTCAAAGCACGTAAGAACCGCTTTGCTCTCCATGAGGAACGCAAGGAAGGCAAGCTGTCCCTCGGGCCACAGCATTCGGATCTAGAGGGCTACGGCAAGCGCCTCTTGGATGCCTTTGGCACCTCGTCCATCGACTTCGCAGAAACGGAGGCCAGACGCCTATCAAAGGGACTCGGCACAAGCAACAATGCTCCGGCTGGTATCGAAGTGCTCAATGCAGCCCTGGCCGTCGTGGACGGAATTCAGCCGGAAAATGAGGTGGAGGCGATGCTGGCCAGCCAGATGGCGATGACACACGCCCTCACCATGCAGGCAATGATGCGGGCCCACTGGGCTGAGTATCAGCCTGAGTACCAAGTAGCGGGCAATCTGGCGATCAAGCTATCCCGCACCTTCACGATGCAGATGGAAGCCTTGAGCAAGTTACGCCGAGGCGGCGAACAGACAGTGAGAGTTGAACATGTCCATGTCCACAACGGAGGCCAAGCCATCGTCGGAGCCGTCAGCCATCCCGGAGGGGGTGGGGTCGCTCTCGGAAATCAAAATCAACCCCATGCAACGGGAGACGCAGGAGCCCTTGTCCTTGCGGCTGGTTCCCCGGTGCTGTGCCAAGACCCGAAGCGGGAGGCCGTGCCAGTCGCCCCGGGTGAAAGGGAAGGGGCGCTGTAGGATGCATGGCGGCGCCAAGGGCAGTGGGGCCCCGAAGGGCAAGAAGAATGGCCGCTATGAGCATGGCATGTTCACCTGCGAGGCCATCGAACAGCGCCGGGCGATCCGCGCCCTGATTGCCGAGATGCGTGCAGTCGCGGAGGGCATCCTTCAGACCTGAAAAGCACTCGCCTCTCGTGGCAAGCCTCGGGCTGATGGAGAGCCCGAGGCACCTGCTCCGAATAGCAATAGGCCCCCATCCAAGGAAGTGTCAGGTTGATGCGGGAGTCGTACAGGCGAAGGTGAAGGATGTTGGGAACCTATCGGCCCAGGATCTATCTAATCCGTGCCGCTCTATCGGCGGCTTCCCTTGGGAGGAACAATCATGCTTCGAAGCATCAGCATAGCCACAGTCCTGACCCTTGCTGTCGCCGGGCCGGCCTTTGCCCGCCGCTGCCCTCAGGACATGGCCGCCATCGACAAGGCCATGCAGACGGCTCAACTCTCGGCTTCAGACAAACAGAAGGTCATGGATCTGCGCAAGCAGGGCGAGGAGTTGCACAAGGCCGGCAACCATCCTGAGTCCGAGAAGGCCCTCGACCAAGCCAAAAAGATCCTGAAACTCTGAGGCCATCGGCTAGGGGTTCACAGCACTGTGGACCCCTTCCCTCGGTCATTCAGTTCGGCCTCTTTCCATCTCTGGCTCAGAGAGCGAAATGCCACGCCCCGAGTGCGAAGATGACGACCTGCCCGGCGTAGATGGCGGCAGCAACACGGACTTCGGCGTCCAGCTTGAGGCGCTTCATGGCAGACAGATCCCTTTGAGAAGGAGGCTGGTTTAGGCCTGCCAGCTTAATGGCTCCTTACCCCGGAACTGTGTGGAATATCATCTGTGGATCCGTGTTGACCGCCGTACCTCAGATCCAGTGCCTGCGCGAGTAATCGATACCACCGCCCTGTGTCCCAGCTGGCTGAATTGCGATGCCAGTTTGAACGTGGCTGAGAGCGCCTGTTCCTCAGTCGGGTAGATGGAAAGAGTGTGCTCCTGGTGGGATACCGACCAGAGATCATCTTTTGTGTGTGTCACCACAAAGCGTTCCATGCTGGCGGCTCCTCCGTGGGTCTGCCACCAAGTTTAACACCTCCGGTTCGCGTTAGCAGCACATCTGACGAGGTACAGGCAACCCGAGCCTTCTCCCCCCATTACTACGGGTTTGAGTAACGAGTGCACGTGGCTTTGGATCGTTTGCCCGGAGTGCGGGGAAGGCGCTCAGGGCACCCTCAATATTCGATTCAAACATCTACGCACTCGTTACAAAGCCAAGTGCAAATGATTCATCGTTTTAGAAGCCTGCTGCAGTGGCCGCTGGCAGGCATTGCCCATGCGGGATGAGAAATGATGCTCCGGGGCGGGAGCAGCCGCCTGTGGCCTCCTAATGCGCTCTTGGCTTCTAGCCCCACACGCCTGGGAACGGGAACGGAAGCGGCTTGTCGTTGTCGTTCTCAGCAACGACTTTGGGCGGGCTTATGGCAACCATGGGCAGCAAGCCCATCGAGAACACTCTTGCCGTGCAGTAAGACAGGACGGGTTTCATGACTTGGCCTCCCCGAAGGCATGGCCAAGACTATCCACCTATCTGATAGGAACGATGTGTTCAAACACACAGCAGTTTCAGGCGACCTGGAAGGCTCGACGGGCTCGTTCCCGGATCTCGTCCAGCTCGTCCTGCAAGGAATTGATCTGTCCTTCTACCTCTTTGAAGGAGGCGCACTCCGGAGTGATGAGCAGGCGCCCGTCTTCGCCCCTCGTATAGCGCAGGAGGGCAATCCTGACGGATGCCGGGGTGTCTGGCGTTCCCGGCCTGATGTCCAGTTCAAAGGCTCCGAATACGTGCATAGGCGGATCTCCTGTTCAACTTGAATGTCATGGAAGAGCGTAGCCTCACCCCCGCCGGCGTCAGCGGAGAGGGTGAGTGGCGCATTCATCAATGGTAGGTCACAAGAGGGGAAGCCATGAGCTGAACCGCAATGAGAAAGGCTCGTACGCCAAACGGCTTCGGGAGTACGAAGCTTCGCCTCCCCCGCTTTGATCGGCTCCAGTCGTGGGCGGGTATGAAGACAACGGGTAATCTTGGGCACAGGCTGCGGGCGTTCCTCGCTAGCTGCCAGCCATTGAGGTTCGGAAGGCGAACCTCAGTCACAAGAAGATTGACGGCACATGTATTTTTCAGGTCAGCCAGAGCCTCCTCGCCGCCGCCATATGCAACAACCGCGTATCCAGCTCCTTCCAACACGGCACAAAGCGTATCTCGTACAGCACTATCGGGTTCAACAAGCAGAACTGTAGGTGCAGAACTCATGCTAAGATAAGAGTCAAAGGCCAAGTTGGATCCTTGTCCTCTCATCCGCGCCAACAGAAGGCGGAGTGTGGTGAGGCGGTCTTTGTGGAATTGTCTTTACCGCTGGGCAACAGTCAGCCGCGGGGACCACAGCGGTCGGAGTAGAGGCTCGGCAACAACCCCGCCGATGATGGCGAAGGCGGCCAGGACAAGCCCGATCCTGCCATAGAGCGCAACTCGATCCTTGCGGGTCATCAAACCCTCCAGCCGTCACACATCACGGACAACGTAAATGCGCTGAAGCCAGTTGCCACTGGCAGGGTGTGATGGTGCGGACGACGGGAATTGAACCCGTACGGGCAAGCCCGAGGGATTTTAAGTCCCTTGCGTCTACCAGTTTCGCCACGTCCGCAGGTAGTCAGAGGAAGGGTCAAATGAGGAGGAAATTGTCGTCAGTCAGCCCAAGACTTGGTTTGACCTTTGCAAGAAGGATCTGGGGTTTATAGCCCGTTCCGTCAGGGTCGAAGTAGACCCTGCCGCTGGATTGTTCGTAGATAATCCTGTCATCGGAGTCCAAGGCCTGGGACCCATAGACGAAGTTACCAAGTCCTACACTGGACCTGCCGCCAGCCCAATCAATGTGGATCTTGTCAGCCCTAGCCGAAAAGTCAGCGATACGATCGGATCCTGCATCCTTTACCTTGAAGATGAAGGTGTCCTCTCCGGCTCCGCCATAAAGAGTATCGCTGCCATCGCCTCCAACTAGGGTATCGTTGCCGCCTCCCGCCTTAAGAATGTCCTTACCCGCATAGCCCTTGAGGTAATCCTTGTACCTTGAGCCTGTGATTGTATCGTTCTTGGAGAGAAGGAGCGCGAAGAAGCCCTCGCTGTCGTTTGCAACAAGCCTGCCAGCAGCAAGGGAGCCGCTAACCTTCAACCCGGTAAGTGTATACCCGTTTATAACCGTGGATGCCCGCCGACAGCCCAGTGATGGTGCCACTCAGGACGGGTCCGGGCGGGCCATAGCTGAAATTATATCCAGACAAGGTGACATAGGCGGTATTTGGCATTTCAACCTGAAGGGTGGTGCTAGTTTGAGTGACCACCCGCCCTTCCAGGGACGATCCGGCGCCAATGTTGTCGAATCTAATAGAGAATGCGCCCCCAGCCTTAAACCTTGCCATTTCAGCCCCCCAGATTAGCGCCAAGCTAGACAGTACTCGGAAGGAAGTCGAGGTCTCGTTTCCTCCTTGTCTAGAGGATCACGACACTCTAGCCCTAAGTCTTAGTTTCTCAGCTTTGACATCATGTCCGGGGTCGGAAATGATTAAGGTGCGTTAACCGCTCTTTCTCTCGGCCAGCACAGAAAGCAGACATGAGCAAGCAAGAGAAACTATGGATCGATCCGCGCCTTGACGCAGAGGATTGCACACATCATTGCCCCGTATGGCTGACGTTATCGCTGGCGTCTTTTGGGATTGTGGCCCTAATCAGCCATCAGCTCTTCGGCTGATATACAAAGTATCAAGCTCACAACAGAACCCCGTTCCGGTTTATCCTGGGCGGAGTGTATGCATGTCGCCATTGGCTGGGACCGCCTGAATGAAAGCGTTCGTCTCTGCCCTCGCTTGCCTCATCCCTCTCTCGGCTTACGCAGCAGAAGAAGACGCCATCGTGCAGAAGGCCTTCCGCATCATCACTCAGCACCGCCTTCTTTCGCGGGCAGAGCTGGCATGTTCAAGCCTGGTGCTAGATGAAGCCACAAAGACGGTGGCAACGGTCACTGTTCGGGAAAAGCACGGTGCCAAGTGTGGCGGCGCTCCGGAAACCGCCCCGCGTCGCTTCACCATAGAAATCGACCTGAAGACCGGGGCTGCTCAATGGGACAACAACGATGAGATGGAGATGAAGCCTATCCCTAAGTGAGGGGTGCTCGGCAATGTATCAGGTGCTCCCGGAGGGGGAGGCCTTCGAAGAATCTCGGAATCGATCTTATGAACAGTCAATTAATGCAGAGGAAGCTAAACGGCCTGCTCGTGACCATAGGCATCACTATGCTCCCAAGCCCTGTTATGGCCGAAACCCAGTGCCCCTTTGGGACGGGGATCTACAAGAATGTCCTGAACCCTCAACATGAGATTGCGTTCGATAACCGGGATAGCGGCTCAATCACGCTGAAGGCAGGGCAGACAAAGCTTACGTTCAAGGTAGCCCAATGGATCTCGAACGGTTTTTCACGGGTGCACATCGGGATTGGGCCGACAATTCAACAAGCGCAAGGCAATAAAAGTACGGCATCCAGTGTAGTCGTGCACATGAGCTCAAATTTCTCTCCTCATCAGGGAAAGGGTGAGGCTCCATACTTGGTGATCCCCGAGATTGCTGTAGGCCTATACTATTCTGAAGGCTTCCGAGATCGGGAGGAGTATGCTGATCTTTTACCTGGAGACGCATGGAAGCTCATTGGATGCAAGGGTAAGGGCGGCATCCGATGACACCGGCCATGCATTTGAGCCCTCGATGCTCCGCCAAGCCGAAGCGCACTGGCGAGCCCTGCAAAGGGCCGGCAGTAACGGGCTGGACGGTGTGCCGATGTCATGGAGCTGGCGGCGGTGCTCCGAAGGGGTCACGCAACGGCAACTATCGCCATGGTCAGTTCACGTGCGAGGCTATCGCCCAAAGGCAAGAGCTGTCGGAGTGGATCAAGGCTCTGGCGCAGTTCGCCGAGAAAGTGGCTTGAGTTAGAGGGTTAATCTTGAAATGCCCGATAAGCATAAGATCGGGTAGCCCAGAGTTGCTGTGGAGCAGTCAGCCTGCGCAATTGATTACCCCACTTTGCTAATTTTCCCGTGCCGTAAAACAATTCAAAATAGAGCTTCAATCTACGGGATGTGAATGATGGCAAAATTGATTGCTGAAGAAGAAGTCTCTGCCGAGAAAATCAAGAGTCTTTTTGATCAGGCGTTCTTCAAAACTGAAATTGAGGCGGATGGAGATATCTATGTTAGAGATGGGGTAGATTTCCCTATATGGGTGAATGTTGATGCTGAACGTCGTATGATCAAGTTCATGACTTGGACTAGTAGAGATCCCAGCGACGGGGGAAAGCCAGCGTATACGGAGCGCGATAGCAACCATCTAAACGAGGCAGTTATCATAGCGTCATTCTATGTCGAAGAGGCAGAGGATCGAAGACTTTTTGGAACGTACTATATTTCGTATAGAGACGGCGTTATCGATAGTCATGTTGTCAACATGGCGAGACGGTTTGTGGACGCCTTTATCTATGGCGTGCGAGTCCTTGAAGAGCAGGTCGAGGAGCAGAAGTCCCCTGAACCGGTTCACTGAAAGTCATGTTGTTTACGGCATCACTCAGTTTTCTGCATCCGCAGGAGACTGCAGGATCTGACCGAACCAAAATGGCCTTGAGCAGGGCGCATTGTTGCCGCGGTTGGCTCAGAGCCTGATGTGTCCTTGGGAGGGTGCCCGATGACGCACATGGACGATCAGGTTGCCAAGCACATCAAAGAGATGATCCTCAAGATTAAACGGAAGCCTGCCGACAATCAGGAGCCGCCTTGCAAGCCCAAGCCACTTAACCGGATCGTTCGGATTCTCCGAAGCCCCTACCATCCCTATGACCTGACATTTCCCACCCGATCTCCCTAGCGTGATCAGAGTTCTCGGACCTGAGAGCTGAAGTGGCCGGCGGCACACACCACACGTGCCACCAGCCTCTCAGCCTGACTTAGACTTACAGTCGAAGACGAGTTCTGCGGTCTGCTGCTTCGACAGAAGTTGCGAGGGTTGCTGCAGGTCGAAACGTTAGTCGGCGGAACTGGGTAAAGGCTAGATCGATCTCATTTAAGATCGTAGTGGAGTATTTTTCCCTTTCTCGGTCAGTCAATCCTGAACCGTAATGCTTGGGTGAGTATCGCAGATCGATAATTTCACGCTGCGCATCAGCTATCTGTGTATCCGTCCCATCAAGGAAAGCCTTGATCCCTCCATTCCGGAGATAGACGCGGAGATCCTCGATGACCTGATCCGCTCGTCTCAGAGTATTACTCCGAGCGCTCTGGGTACGGGAATGCTTCATGGTGTTCTCCATTGAAACGCTAGGAAGCCTTCATGAGGTTGTTCGCGGCCACCGATACCCGCTGCGCCTGGTCGGAGAGGACGAGCGCCAGAAGTTTGCATTTCGGGTCGTCAAGGCTGGTCAACTGAGTTGCAAGACGTTTCAGGTCTGCAGCAACTCCATCAAGGCTTTTGGCCTCTTGTCGAACTTGGTCGTTCATAAGAACTCCTTTGAAGGTCGGGCGGCGGAAGACCACCACAGCTTCCGCCGCCTTTCACCACCACTGCCCGAGAGGTGTTGCCGCTTTCTCTGCGTGCAACGACTGCAATTTTGATGTTCAAAGGATGACTTTCAAGTACTTTTCACGAAAATCCTTAAAATTTGCACTAGTGGTTTCAATTATTACATTATACAGCCAGTAGTTAATTTAGAAAAATTGATTATTGGTTCTAAATTCATGATTTAGTCTCCAAATTGTATTGTGAATGCTTTTAACTTACTGGGTAACTCAGGACACGAGGACTGATTGCATTAGCAGCCGTCTTTGTTACTATTTCTCAAGAAATCGCAACAAGGGCAGAGCACAAAGCCATAGCACGTAAGGGGTTGATCAAAGCTGTAGCCTATCTGCGGACCTCGTCTGCAGCGAACACAGGAGCCGACAAGGACAGCGGCAAACGCCAGCAGGCGGCCATTGAGGCCTTCGCCAGGACAGCGGGCTACGAGATCACGGACAGCTTCTACGACGAGGCGGTGAGCGGGGCTGATCACATCACGGCACGTCCGGGCTTCGCGGCCATGATGGAGCGCATTGCTGCCAATGGCGTCCGGACCATCGTTGTCGAAACGGCGAACCGCTTTGCCCGTGACCTAATCGTGCAAGAGACCGGTTATGCGATGCTCAAGGAGCGCGGCATCGAGCTGATCGCGGCCGACAAGCCGGACGCCTTCCTCGATGATACCCCAACCGCCAAACTGATCCGGCAAGTCCTCGGGGCCGTGAGCGAGTTCGAGAAGGCCATGGTGGTCTCCAAGCTGAAAGGGGCGCGGGACCGAAAACGAGCCACGGGTGTAAAGGTCGAAGGCCGCAAGAACTACGCCGAGATCAATCCGGAGATGGTCGCCCGAGCCAAGAAGCTGCGGCGGTACAAGGTGCAGGGCCGCAAGCGCACCCTGCGGGAGATCGCCAGCGAATTGGCCAAAGCTGGTTTCGTCACAGGCAATGGCAAGCCTTATGCAGCAGCCGCTATTTCCAAGATGATCGAGGCTTGAGGCTCACGGCAAGATTGGCGCGGGCATCCTAACTGATCAAGCGCAGGATGACGGCACGGGCAGCAAACGTGCGAAGCTCTGGCGGATCTTACCGTAGCACTCGCAGGCGATCTCCTCGAGGCCTACACGGTCGGCGATGATGATGCCCCCGCGCTGCTGGGTGATCAGGCCCTGCGTCTGAAACGTGCGCAGGGTCGTGCTGACCGTGGAGCGCTGCACCCCCAGCAACTCGGCCAGATCGGCATGGGTCAGGGGCAGGACATCCTGGTCGATCCGGTCCCGTGTGCTGAGGAGCCAGTTGCAGCAGCGGGCCTCCACCGTGTGGACCGCATTGCAGGAGACCGTCTGGAAGGTCTGGGCCAGCAGCGCCTCAGAGTAGCCGAGAACCAGCCGCCGCAGCTTGGGACGGGCCTGCATCGCCTTCTGCATCCGGTCGAGGGGAATGCGGGAGGCGGAGCCGGGAACCTGCACCTTGGAGCGCCCGAAGGCCTCACGGGAGACGATGGCGCTGATCAGGCCGAACAGCCCCTCGCGCCCGAAGGACGCTACCTCGACGAACTGGCCCTCCTCCATCACGTTCATCAGGCACACAATGGCATCATGCGGGAAGTAGGTGTACCGGATCCGATCGCCGGCCTCGTAGAGCACCATACCCTTTGACAGGATCATGACCTCAAGGTGCGGCTCAAGGTACGCCAGATCCTCAGGCTCCAGAGCAGCTAGAGCGGATTCGATTTTGGTGAACTCGTATCCGCAGTTGCTGAGATAGTTCTGGCATTCGTCCGCCGGGAAGCTGTCGAGCAGTTCTCCGATGG
>NZ_JBWBEW010000036.1:0-53133 GCF_056148915.1 Microvirga sp. jy35
TCATCCGATCCTTGCGGATCGGCGCAAGGACACCGCCGCCTACGCTTCTCTTCCCCTCTCAACAATGTCAAAGAGCATGTCTCACAAGAGACTGGAAAGAACCTCAAGGACCCCGGCTTTCCTTGCGGACGATCCAGGACTTGAAGCTTCCCCCGGCAGCAGCCCCAAAGAACCGCGCCGTCGATGAAGATGTTCTACTCGAACCCTCTCAGAAGGTCAACACCATTTTCGAAAATTTTTCCGAAATCGGCATCGCCCGTCGCCACGCCTCAGCAATCAGGCAAGCTTCAGCGTTCACAGAGAGCGTATTCGCCTCTGCGTTTACTTGATCCAGATCGACAACATCGATCTGGAACCTTCTTTTTTCGTCAGAGGAACCATGAAGGGCTGCCATATACTGGCGCTCATGGCTCGTGCCGCAGATCAGGATCCTCTGGGATCACCGATCGAGACCCGAACGCATACGGGATCCGAAGACCTCGGCAGCGTCGGCGTCTTTTGAGATTGAAGCTCGCCTGAACTGAATTCCGGCGGGGTTGCGGATATGTCGATTCCCGGTTCGTTTGTCAACACCCGGCAAGCGAACACCGAAGGCATTTCCCTACTCCCTCGACAGCCAAGGTAAACGGAAGCGCTGTTCCGCCGGCCTTAGCCTCGATTGTGAAAGAAATGGAGCGGGCGATGGGAATCGAACCCACGACATTCAGCTTGGGAAGCTGACGTTCTACCTCTGAACTACGCCCGCGCGCCCTTATTCATATCCGGCCTTCCGGCGATCCGGCAAGGGGGGTCAGCGGAAGTGCTTCGAGAGCTTCAGCCCCTGGGCCTGGTAGTTCGAGCCAGCGCCGGCGCCGTAGAGCACCTTCGGCCGCTCGGCCATGCGCTCATAGACGAGCCTTCCAACAATCTGTCCGTCCTCCAGGATGAAGGGCACGTCGCGGGACCGCACCTCGAGCACGGCCCGGGCCCCCTCCCCTCCGGCTTCAGCATGACCGAAGCCCGGATCGAAGAAGCCGGCGTAGTGGACGCGGAACTCGCCCACGAGGGGATCAAAAGGCACCATCTCGGCCGCATAATCCGGAGGCACGTGCACGGCCTCTTTCGAGGCCAGGATGTAGAACTGGCCCGGATCCAGGATCAGGGTGTGGGAAGCATCCGCGTAGAGCGGCTCCCAGAAGTCGGCGACGCGGCAGGAGCCCGGCTTGTCCACATCAACGAGGCCCGTGTGTCGCTTGGCCCGGTAGCCGATCAGGTTGTCCGGCCCGAAACCGGCGAGATCCACACTCACCGCCACACCATCCTGGATCGAGGGTTCGGCGGAGGTCACCACCCTTTCGCGCTGATGGAGCTCCAGGAGTTCCGCATCGCTCAGGCGCACTTCGCCCCTGCGCAGGCGCAGCTGGGACAGACGAGTTCCGGTTCGGACCAGCACCGGGAAGGTCCGTGGTGAGATCTCGGCGTAGAGACGCCCGCGATAGCCGGCCCCAATCGTATCGAATTCCTGGCCCTGATCGGCGATGACTCTGGTGAACACGTCGATACGGCCTGTGGAGCTCTTGGGGTTTGCGGCCGCCGAGAGATCCCCTGGCAAAGCCAGTTCCTCCTGGAGTTCCGCGATATAGACACTGCCGGTCTCCAGGATGGCACCCAGGCTCAGATCAATCTCGTGAAAGCTCAGCTGGTCGAGACGGTCGCGCACCGTATGGTTCCGGCCTGGCAGAAAGCTGGCCCGGACCCGATAGGCCCGGCGCCCCAGCCTGAGATCCAGGCTCGCCGGCTGGACCTGATCCGGCGCAAAGGGCGTCTCAGGTCTGATGGCACCCGCCTCCGCCAGGCGCATGATGGCATCAGCCGATTGGATTCCGTCCTTCAACGCTACCATGTCCGTCATCCGAGAGCCCTGCCGTCTTCAGAGTGTTGAGCCTGACAGTATCCTCTAAGCCTTGTTACGGAATTCTCAATCGCTTTCCTCAGGATCGTCCCGGAAGGCGTGCCAAGCCAGGGTGATGCGGGCCAGCGCGCTCATCACAGTCAGCCCGGCGAAGGCATAGGCCAAGATCGGGAAGTGCTGCGGAAGCAGGATCATGACGGCAAAGAACAGGATCGTCTCCGTGCCCTCCATAAAGCCTGCCGTGAAATAGATCGATTTGATGCCCCGGATGTCGCTGCTCATGCGCCGCTTGGCGGCAACGGCCGCGAAGGCGAGGAAGCTCGCGCCGTTTACATAGAAGGAGAACAGAAGGACGGCTGCCGGCAATGCAAAGGCGCCAGAGTCCCGCAGGGCAAAGGCCAGAGGGATGGCTCCGTAGATGGCGAAATCGAGCACGATGTCTAGGAACCCTCCCCGGTCCGTCCGCCGGGTGGAGCGGGCGATGGCGCCATCCAGGCCATCGAGGAGCCTGTTGAGCCCGAAGAGGACGAGCGCCGCCGCGTCGAGATTCAGGGTGATCATAAGGGCCGCGGCGAGGCCGATCCCCAGCCCTACGAGTGTCACGGCATCGGCGGCGACCCCCATTCCTGCAAGGCTCTGCCCGAGGCGATCCAGCGGCGGATCCATCCTGCGCCGCATCCATCCGTCGAGCATAGCCGTTCTCCTCAGCCTCGATTGACGAGGTGTGAGGACGGCCTTACCACGGGGAGGTCGAACTCCTCTACTGGCTGAAGGCAGCTCATGTACAAGGCTGTGACCCGCGGCATCTCTGTGACGGTAACGCCCCGCTACATGCCCGAAGAATCTTCCCCCGACGACGGCCGCTACTTCTTCGCCTACACGGTGGAGATCATCAACAGGAGCCTGGAGCGGGTTCAACTGCGCGCCCGCCACTGGCGTATCACCGACGAGCACGGCCATGTGCAGGAGGTGCGCGGGGCTGGCGTGGTCGGCGAGGAGCCGGTGCTCGGGCCGGGCGAGAGCTTCAGCTACACGAGCGGCTGCCCCCTGACGACCCCGAGCGGCACCATGCAGGGCACCTACCTGATGGAAACCGCCGGCGGCGAGACCTTCGACGCCGAAATCCCCGCCTTCTCACTCGATATCCCGCGCGCGAAGCGCGTGCTGCACTGAGGTTCCCGATGTCATCCCAAGGCCAGCGGCTCACGCCGCTCGAAATGCTGGCGAAGCTCGTGTCGTTCGACACGGTGAGCTCGAAGTCGAACCTGCCCCTGATCGAATTCGTGGAAGACTACCTGCAGAGCTGGGATGTGCCGTATGTGCGCGTGCCGAACCAAACCGGCGACAAGGCGGCCATCTATGCAACGGTCGGCCCGCAGGACCGTGGCGGCATCGTGCTCTCCGGCCACACGGACGTGGTGCCCGTGACAGGTCAGTCCTGGACGACCGATCCCTTCACCCTGCGGGTCGAGAGCGGGCGCGCCTATGGACGCGGCGCGGTGGATATGAAGGCCTTCGATGCTCTCGCCTTGGCGCTCATCCCGGAGTTCCAGGCCGCGAACCTCATGACGCCGATTCACATCCTGCTTTCCTATGACGAGGAGACGACCTGTCTCGGCGTGGTCGACGTGATCCGACGCCTCGGCCATGACCTGCCGCTGCCGAAGGCGGCCATCGTGGGCGAGCCGACCATGATGGAGGTGGTGGATGCACACAAAAGCGTCGTCACCTTCAGCACGACGGTGCACGGCTTCGAGGCGCATTCGTCGAAACCGTATCTCGGCGCGAGCGCCGTGATGACGGCGGCCGAGCTGATTGCGGAACTCAACCGCGTCGGCGATGACATGATGGAGCGCGGCGACACGAGCGGGCGCTTCGATCCGCCCTATACGACCGTGCATGTGGGTACGATTGCAGGCGGCACGGCGCGCAACATCCTGTCGAAATCCTGCAGCTTCCATTGGGAGTTCCGGGGCCTGCCGAACCTCGATCCCGAGGAGATTCCAAACCGTCTGGAGACATTCGCGCAGGAGGTTGCCCTCAAGCGTCTCAACCGCTTCGGTGACTTCGGGCGGATCGAGACGAAGCTTGAGGTCGCCGTGCCAGGCCTCGCACCGGAACCGGGATCCTTTGCGGAGACTCTCGCCCTGCGGCTCGCTGGCAAGAACCACACGCAGACCGTACCATTCGGCACGGAAGCTGGCCATTATCAGGCGGCAGGCATTCCAACCGTGGTCTGCGGGCCTGGCTCCATCGATCAGGCGCACCAGCCTGATGAATATATCACGCTGGATCAGCTCGAAGCGGGCGCGGCCTTCATGCGCCGGCTCGCGGCGGCATGCGCGAGTTCATAAACTTACCTGTCAGCACCTAACCTCATCCTGAGGAGGTCCCGGAGCGACCGTCTCCAAGGAGGATCCAGTGCTCTCTGGAAGATCCTTCGAGACGCAGCCTCACGGCGGCTCCTCAGGATTGAGGTGAGTGTGTGTTGAAAGGCCGCGTTATGCTTCCGACTTGGCGATCTCGGCCTCCACCTTCACCGGGTCGAGATCGTAGAAGCGGGAGCAGAACTCGCAGGTGATGCCGATGCGGCCGTTCTCGCCCACCATGTCGCGGCGGTCTTCCGGCGGAAAGCGGCGCATCATCCCCATGATGCGCTCGTGCGAGCAGGTGCATTCCTCATGCACGTGCTGCCCTTCGAAGACGCGCACGCCGCGCTCGTGGAACAGACGATAGAGAAGCGTCTCGCTGGACACGGTGGGATCGATCAGCTCATGGTCCTCGACCGTACCGATCAGGGACTTGGCCTCCATCCAGGCATCGTCCTCGGACGGCGCCGCCAGATCGTTCGACGGGTGACCCTCGGGAACATCACCCGGATCGAGATCCGCCTGCCGCAGGCGCTCGGGAGACGAGGGCAGGAACTGGATCATCAGACCGCCGGCGCGATAGGTGTGGCGGCCGTTCTCGAACTGCTCGGCCACGGCGAGCCGCACCTGCGTCGGGATCTGCTCCGACTGGCGGAAATACTGGTGCGCCGCCTCCTCGAAGCCTTGGCCATCGAGCGCGACGACACCCTGGTAGCGGCTGCGCTCGGATCCCTGGTCGATGGTCATGGCGAGATAGCCGGAGCCTAGAAGTTCGCCCGTGCCCGCCGAGGCTGGATCGAGCGTTTCGAGCCGGTCCTTGTCGAACCGGGCCGTGGCGCGCAGGCGGTCCGGCGCATTGAAGTCGACCACCACCATGTCGATGACGCCGTCGGTCTTGGTCTGCAACTGGAAGCGCCCCTCGAGCTTGAGGGACGCGCCGAGCATGACGGTGAGCGCCGCCGCCTCGCCGATGACGCGGGCCACCCGGTCGGGATAGCCGTGGCGGGCCAGGATTGTGTCGATGGAAGGACCGAGGCGCACCACGCGCCCGCGCACGTCGAGGGGCTCGACCGCGAAGGGGAGGACGACGTCATCATTTCCTTCAAACGAGGCTGAACTCATGCGCTTGCTGCTCCGAGGCACCAGGCTAGGATGCCCTTCTGGGCGTGAAGCCGGTTCTCGGCCTCGTCGAAGACAACGGATTGCGGACCGTCCATCACTTCATCCGTCACCTCCTCGCCGCGATGGGCGGGAAGGCAATGCATGAAGATGGCCTCCTTGTCGGCCACGCCCATGAGCCTGCCGTTGACCTGATAGGGCTTGAGCAGGTTCTGGCGGCGGAACTCGTCGTCGTCGCCCATGGACACCCAGCAATCGGTGATGACCGCGTGGGCCCCATCGGCGGCCTCGAAGGCATCGGTGGTCACGCTGATCTTGGCCCCTTCCTGTTTCGCCCAGGACAAAAGCTCCGGACGGGGGGCAAGTTCCGGCGGGGACGCGATCTTCAGGGTGAAATCGAGACGCGCCGCCGCGTGAACCCAGGAGGCGAGCACGTTGTTGGCGTCGCCCGTCCAGGCTACGGTCCTGCCCTCGATGGAGCCGCGATGCTCCTCGAAGGTCATGATGTCGGCCATGATCTGGCACGGATGCGTCATCTTGGTCAGACCGTTGATCACCGGGATCGAGGCGTACTGGGCGAGCTCCGTCACCATGGCATGATCGAGGGTGCGGATCATGATGGCGTCCACGTAGCGCGACAGAACTCGCGCGGTGTCGGCGATGCTCTCGCCGCGGCCGAGCTGCATCTCCTTGCCGGTAAGCATCAGGGTCTCGCCGCCGAGCTCGCGCATGCCGACATCGAAGGAGACGCGGGTGCGGGTCGAGGGCTTGTCGAAGACCATAGCCAGGACCTTGCCCTCGAGGGGGCGCTCCTTGGCCTTCTCGCCGCGGCGGCGCTTGGCCTTGATCTCGGAGCCGATCTTCAAAAGGCCCCGGATATCCGCTCCGGAGAAATCGCTCAAGTCGAGGAAGTGGCGGGTTGTCATTGAACGGCTCCCCGCTGGGCGGCAGAGGCCTGCCCGGCTTCGATGGCCGTGCAGGCGGCCTCGATGCGGTTGACGGCCTCGCCGATCTCCGCGTCGCTGATGATCAGCGGCGGCAGGAGGCGGGCCACATTGTCGCCGGCCCCGATCAGGAGCAGCTTCTGGGCACGGGCGGCGGCGATGAACTCGGTGTTGGGCACCACAATGCGCAGGCCCATCATGAGGCCGTTGCCGCGCACAGTGTCAATGACGCCAGGATGGCGATCCTTCAGCTCGGCGAGGCGCTGCTTGAGCAGGAGGCCCTTGCGTTCCACCTCCTTCAGGAAGCCGGGTTCCAGGATCACGTCGAGCACCGCGTTGCCCACCGCCATGGCCAGCGGGTTGCCCCCGAAGGTGGTGCCGTGGGTGCCGACCGTCATGCCCTTGGCGGCCTCGGCCGTGGCAAGGCACGCACCCATCGGGAAGCCGCCGCCGATGCCTTTGGCGACAGACATGATGTCGGGCGTCACACCGGTCCATTCATAGGCGAAGAGCTTGCCGGTGCGCCCGACTCCGGTCTGGATCTCGTCGAAGATCAGGAGCAGACCCTGGCTGTCGCAGAGATGGCGCAGCTCGCGCAGGAAAGCGTTGGAGACGGTCCGGATGCCGCCCTCGCCCTGGATCGGCTCGATCATCAAGGCGGCGGTCTCAGGGCCGATCACGGCCTTCAGGGCATCCAAGTCCTCGACGGGCACCTGATCGAAGCCTTCCACCTTGGGGCCGAAGCCCTCCAGGTACTTGGCCTGGCCGCCGGCCGCGATGGTCGCCAGCGTCCGGCCGTGGAAGGCGCCCTCGAAGGTGACAATGCGGAAGCGCTCCGGATGTCCGTTCACGGAATGATACTTGCGGGCCATCTTGATGGCGGCTTCATTCGCCTCGGCGCCGGAATTCGAGAAGAAGACCACGTCTGCGAAGGTGTTCTCGACCAGGCGCTTGGCCAGCCGCTCCCCTTCGGGGATCTGGAACAGGTTCGAGGTGTGCCAGACCTTGGAGGCCTGTTCGGTCAGGGCCTGAACGAGGTGCGGATGAGCGTGTCCGAGGGCATTGACGGCAATGCCGGCCCCGAAATCAAGGTATCGCTCGCCATCTCGGCCGAAGAGCCAGGGGCCCTCCCCTTTCTCGAAGGAAAGCTCGGCGCGCGCATAGGTCGGCAGCAATGGCGATGTCACAGGTTGTCTCCGCCTCCAAGGACCCAAGGTCGCACCCGGGTCCGAAAAAGAAAGCGCCGCCCCAACGGGGGCGGCACGAATAGGGATTCTACCGAGGTGCGAGACCCTGTCAATTCAAGAGAAATGAACTGACTCATCACAAGGAACTTTTCCCAAAGGTCAGTTCCTTGGGGAAAACGACAGGCCCTGTCCAGGGACTCTTGCGCCGGAGTCCACCCATCCTGTAACTTCGGGTCAGTCGAGTACGGCATTCGTGCGGCGGCATTCACCCTCAGGAGCGGCCCAAGCAACGCGGTCGGACACAAAAACCCTGTCCGCGATGTATCCGGGATTCTGAGCGTTTGAAGGCCGCCTCCGATGGAGGCAGATTGAAAATGATAGATGCGGGCGCAACTTGGACGGACGAGCGGGTCGAGCTTCTGAAGAAGCTCTGGACCGATGGTTTGAGCGCGAGCCAGATCGCCGCCGAGCTTGGCAACGTGACCCGCAACGCGGTTATCGGCAAGGTTCACCGCCTCGGCCTGTCCGGCCGCGCCAAGGATGCCAAGCCGGCCGCTTCCGCGGCGGCGGCCCGCCCCCGCAAGGGAACCCGCGCGCCGAGCGCGCCGGCGCCGATTGCGCCCCAGCCCCACGTCAACAACGTGGTGGTCGCGCCGATGGCGCTCCAGCCCATCACCCAGGAGCCGAGCGTCTACGTGGAGGAGGACCTTGCCGTCCCGGTCTCCGAGCGCGTGACCATCATGGACCTGCGTGAGTCAATGTGCCGCTGGCCCATGGGCGACCCGACCAAGCCGGAATTCCGCTTCTGCGGGGCTCGCTCCATCACGGGACTTCCCTATTGCACCCACCACGCCCGCATCGCCTACCAGCCGGTGGCCGACCGGAAGCGCGAGCGGAAGCTCGCCCGGGCATAAACCTCAAAGTTTTCAAAAGAAAAGGGCTGCGCTGATCGCTTCAGCGCAGCCCTTTTCCTTGATTGTATCCTGTGGTTCAGGCCTCCATCGCCTGCTCCTCGCGAGCAAAGGTCTCGTCGAAGGAGTAGCCGGCGCCCCGCACGGTGCGGATGGGGTCGGGCTTGCGCGGCAGGTTGATCGCCTTGCGCAGGCGCCCAACATGGACGTCGACCGTGCGCTCGTCGATATAAACGTCGTGGCCCCAAACGGCATTGAGCAGGTGCTCGCGGGAAAAGACGCGGCCTGGGCTCTGCATCAGGAATTCCAGCAGGCGGAACTCCGTCGGCCCCAAGTGCAGCTCCTGGCTCGCACGGCGCACCCGGTGGGTCTCTCGGTCGAGCTCGATGTCGCCAGCCCTGAGGAGGGTCGCAATGTGGGCGGGCTTCGTCCGGCGCAGGAGCGCACGGACCCGTGCCAGCAGCTCCGGCACGGAGAAGGGCTTCACGATGTAATCGTCGGCACCGGTGGACAGCCCGCGGATGCGGTCGCCCTCCTCGCCGCGCGCCGTGAGCATGATCACCGGCAGGCGTTCGGTTTCCGACCGGGCGCGGATGCGGCGGCACAGCTCAATGCCGGAGAGTCCAGGCAGCATCCAGTCGAGCAGCACGATGTCGGGCACCTGCTCCCGCAGGCGGATCTCCGCCTCGTCGCCGCGGGAAACGCCGTCCACCTCGTAGCCCTCGGCCTCGAGGTTGTAGCGCAGGAGGAGCATCAAGGGCTCCTCATCCTCCACAATGAGAACGCGAGGCCCCATGGTCAGGCTCCTGCCTCGACCGTCGTGTCGATGGAACGGTCGTTCTTGGGCCGGTCGATGGCCAGCGTTTCGGCCGTGACGAGATAATGGACCGTCTCGGCGATATTGGTGGTGTGATCGCCGATGCGCTCGATGTTCTTGGCACAGAAGAGGAGATGCGTGCAGAACGAGATGTTGCGCGGGTCTTCCATCATGTAGGTGAGGAGTTCGCGAAACAGCGAGGTGTAGAGCGCGTCGATGGCGCCGTCGCGTTTCCACACGTCGAGCGCCTTCGCCGTATCCTTCTGCGCATAGGCGTCGAGCACGTCCTTGAGCTGGCCCATCACCAGATCGTTCATGTGCCGGAGCCCGACCACGATCTTGTGCGGCTGGAAGTCGTCGCCGATGGCAAGCGCCCGCTTGGCGATGTTCTTGGCAAGATCGCCGATGCGCTCCACGTCGCCGGCGATGCGGATGGCCGAGATGGTCTCGCGCAGGTCGACCGCCAGGGGCTGACGGCGTGCGATGGTGAGAATGGCGTTCTCCTCAACCTCGCGATGGAGCACATCGAGGCGCGGGTCGGACGCGATCACCGTCTGGGCCAGAGGCTTGTCGTGGCGGGCCAGCGCGGCAACGGAATCGACCAGCATCTTCTCGGCGATGCCGCCCATCTCGGCGATGCGCTGCCGGAGCCCCTGGAGATCGGTGTCGTAGGAGCGGACGATATGCTCTGACATGAAGGTTCTCCCTGAGCCGCTTCGATCAGCCGAAGCGGCCCGTGATGTAATCTTGGGTCTGTTTCTTGGTGGGGTTCATGAACATCTTGGTCGTCGGCCCGAACTCCACGACCTCTCCGAGATACATGAAGGCGGTGAACTGCGAGATGCGCGCCGCCTGCTGCATGTTGTGCGTGACGATCACGATGGTGAACTCGGAGCGGAGCTGCTCGATCAGCTCCTCGATCTTGCCGGTGGAGATCGGGTCGAGCGCCGAGGTCGGCTCGTCGAGGAGGATCACTTCGGGCTTCTGCGCGATGGTGCGCGCAATACACAGGCGCTGCTGCTGGCCGCCGGACAGGCTCATGCCGGACTGACGCAGCTTGTCTTTCGCCTCATCCCACAACGCTGCCTTGCGCAGGGCCTCCTCGACGCGGCCGTCGAGTTCTGATTTCGGCAGCCTCTCGTAGAGTTTGATGCCGAATGCGATGTTGTCGTAGATCGACATCGGGAACGGCGTCGGCTTCTGGAACACCATGCCGACGCGGGCGCGGAGTTCGTTCACATCGATCGAAGGCGACAGGACATTCTGCCCGTCGAGCAGGATCTCGCCGTCCGCGCGCTGCTCAGGGTACAGGCTGTAGATGCGGTTGAAGGTGCGCAGCAGGGTCGACTTACCGCAGCCGGACGGGCCGATGAGCGCCGTCACCTGCCGGTCGTAAAAGTCGAGGGAGATATCCTTCAGGCTGCGGAAGTCGCCGTAATAGAAATTCAGGTTTCTGACGGCGATGCGCACCGGCGCTTCTGCATTTCCAGCGGCGGCTTTTCCGACGGCGCTGCTCGTATTAAGGGCAATCGTGCTCATCGGACTCTATCCTTCCTCAGGAGCAGGCGCGCCACGATCGACAGCGCCAGGATCGACATGGTGATGATGAGGGCGCCGGCCCATGCCAGTTCGCGCCAGTTCTCATAGGGCGAGAGCGCAAACTGGTAGATCATGACCGGCAGGTTGGCGACGCCACCCATCAGGTTGGGGTTGAACCAGAAATTATTGTTGAGGGCCGTGAACAGCAGCGGCGCGGTTTCGCCGGCGATGCGGGCGGTGGCCAGCAGCACGCCGGTCACCATGCCGGCCCGAGCCGCCTTCCAGCTGATCTTGATGATCACGGTCGACATGGGCGCACCGAGCGCAGCACCCGCCTCGCGCAGCGGACCCGGCACGAGGCGCAGCATGTCCTCCGTGGTGCGCACGATCACGGGAACCGCGATGATCGCGAGGGCCACCCCGCCCGCCCAGCCGGAATAGCCGCCCATGGGCTGCACCATGAGCATGTAGACGAAGAGGCCGATGAGAATGCTGGGCGCGGCGAGCAGGATGTCGTTCACGAAGCGGATGACCTCCGCGAGCTTCGAGCCCTTCCCGTACTCGGAGAGATAGGTGCCGGCCAGCACGCCCACAGGCGTCGCCACCACGATGCCGAGCACCGTGAGGATCAGGCTGCCCACGATGGCGTTTGCGATGCCGCCGCCCTGGCTCCCCGGTCCCGGGGTCGTCTCGGTGAACACCGCCAGCGACATGCCGCCGATCCCTTCGACGAGGAGCATCAGAAGGATCCAGCCGAGGACGAAGGCGCCCAGGACCGTGAACAAGGTGCAGATGATCTTGAGGGCGCGGTCGGCCACGTGGCGGCTGCGGCGCACCCGCCCCCAGGGGGCAGGAGCGGTCGTCGGTTCAGCTGCGGCCGGGTGCTGCAGAGCGGTGTCCATCATGTACTCCTCAGCCCACCTTCACCCGGGACACCAGGATCCTGGCGAGCACGAGCACGGTGAACGTGACCAGGAACAGGATGCAGCCCAGCGCCATGAGGGCGTTCAGCTGCAGGCCGATGGCCTCGTTGAATTCGTTGGCGATGCGCGACGCGATGGTGGAGCCCGGGTCGAAGAGCGAGCCCGACAGGCGGTTGGCATTGCCGACCACGAAGGTCACGGCCATCGTTTCGCCGAGCGCGCGGCCGAGGCCGAGCATGATCGCGCCGATGATGCTGACGCCGGCCTGGGGCACAAGCACGTTGCGGACCACTTCCCAGGTGGTGCAGCCGATCCCATAGGCGCTCTCGCGCAGGATTGACGGGATCTGATCGAGAATGTCCCGCGCGATCGAGGCGATGAAGGGGATGATCATGATCGCCAGAATGATTCCGGCTGTGAGAATGCCGACGCCGGAGGGGGTGCGCGCATACAGGATGGTGCCGATGATCGGCATTCCCTCGACGATGTTGGAGACGGGGATCTGAACGTAGTTGGCGAACAGAGGCGCGAAGACGAAGAGGCCCCACATGCCGTAGATGATGCTGGGAACGGCCGCCAGGAGCTCGATGGTCGTCGCCACGGGCCGCTTGAGCCAGGGCGGGCAGAGCTGCGTCAGGAAAATGGCGATGCCCAGGGACAGAGGCACGCCGATCACAAGGGCGATCAGCGCCGTCGTCAGCGTTCCGACGATGGCAACCCAGGCGCCGTACTGGTCTTCGTTGACGTTCCAGACGCTCGACGTGATGAAGCCGAGGCCGAATTCACGGAAAGCGGGCATCCCGCCGTAGATCATCGATCCGATGATGCCCAGCAGCACGATCAGCACCAGAAGGGCGGATGCGAGGCTGGCCAGTCGGAAGAGCCTGTCGAAGCTGGGTGGAGTGGACCGACGAGCGGGAGCATCCGCGCTCGTAACGAGACGTTCTTGCGAGAGAGCTACCATTCGCCGATCCGCTGTGTTGTTTGATCGAGGTCAGATTACTGCGTGAAGACAGGCTGACCCGAAGCGTTCTTGATCTCGCTCTTCCACGTCGCGCGCACCTGATCCTTCAGCTGGGCGGGAAGCGGGACATAATCGAGCTCAACAGCCATCTTGTCGCCGTTCTTGAACGACCAGTCGAAGAACTTCAAGGCTTCAGCCACCTGCTCCGGCTTCTCGGGAGCCTTGGGAACGATGATGAAGGTCGGAGCCGTGATCGGCCAAGCCTCATCGCCCGCCTGGTTCGTGAGCGAGATCCCGTAGCCGGGGGTCGACTTCCAATCCGCATTGGCGGCAGCGGCCTGGAACGTCTTGGCTTCCGGCGAGACGAACTTGCCGTTCTTGTTCTGGAGCTGAGCGAACGGGATGCTGTTCTGCTTGGCGTAGGCATATTCCACATAGCCGATCGAGTTCGGCACCTGCTTCACGAGAGCGGCGACGCCCTCATTGCCCTTGCCGCCCTGACCCACGGGCCACTGCACCGAAGAGCCCGCGCCAGGCCCGCTCTTCCAGGGCTCGGAGACCTGGGACAGGTAGGTGGTGAACACGCTGGTAGTGCCGGATCCGTCGGAGCGGTAGACCGGAGTGATCGTCGCGTTGGGGAGCGTCACGCCTTGGTTGATCTGGGCGATCTTGGCGTCATTCCATTTGGCGATCTTGCCGTTGAAGATGTCAGCGAGAACCTCGCCCGTCAGCTTGAGCTGACCGGCGGAAACGCCCTGGACGTTGTAGACGGGAACCACGCCGCCCATGACGGCCGGGAACTGAACGAAGCCGTCCTTCTGCAGTTCCTCGCCTTTGAGGGGAGCATCGGTCGCACCGAAATCGACGGTCTTGGCCCGGATCTGGCGGATGCCGCCGCTGGAGCCGATGGACTGGTAGTTCAACCGGTTACCCGTCTCCTTGTTATAGGCCTCGGCCCATTTGGCGTAGATCGGGAACGGGAACGTCGCGCCTGCGCCGGTGATGTCAGCGGCAGAGGCCGTGGTCGTAAAGCTCGCGACGGCAAGGCCAGCCGCAATGGCGTAGGACATGATCTTCAAGGGTCAATCTCCTGTTCATGCAGCGTGACAGGCGGCTTTACAAAGCCAGGGCCGCGTCACGTGATGGGACAGCTAGGCCCGACGGATGTCTCCTCTACGACAGTTGGATGACAATTACATGACACTCCTTCCGGATCCCTTGGAGCGTCTCGATTTCTGCCCTGAGGAAAGCTGCGGTCAGGAACGGGCCTCGGGCAGCGTCACCGTGAACCGGGCGCCCTGCCCCGGTTCGCTGGCAATGTCGAAATGGCCCCGGTGGCGGTTGACGATGTGCTTGACGATGGCAAGCCCCAGGCCCGTCCCGCCCTTGTCGCGGCTCTGGGCCACATCTGCGCGGTAGAACCGCTCCGTCAGGCGCGGCAGGTGCTCGGGCGCGATGCCGGGGCCGTAATCCTGGACGGTAAAGGTGACATGCGGACCCTGCTCGCCATGGGAGGATCCGATGCTGGCGATCTCCACGTCCACCCTGCCGCCGCTCTCGCCATATTTCACCCCATTCTCGATCAGGTTCTCGGCAACGCGCAAGAGCTCATCGCGGTCGCCGCGCACGAGAATGGGATGCTCTGGCAGCCTAGCCTGGATGACGACGCCCCTCTCCCGGGCCATCGGCAACAGGGTTTCGACCATCTGGGACGCGATGGAGGCAAGATCGACCGTCTGGGTTGGAGAGAGATGAGCCCGCATCTCGATGCGCGACAGAGACAGGAGATCGTCGATCAGCCGCTTCATGCGCTGCGCCTGGCCCTTCATGATGTCGAGGAAGCGTTCCCGAGCCTTCACGTCGTCGCGGGCGGGTCCCTGAAGGGTCTCGATGAAGCCCAGCACCGAGGCCAGCGGAGTGCGCAATTCATGGCTCGCATTGGCCACGAAATCGGCCCGCATGGCTTCCAGACGGCGGGCAGAGGTGAGGTCGCGAAAGAACAGGACGACCCCGGCCTGAACCCCGGTGCTCGGTGCGTCAGCCTGAAGAGGGCCGATATGCACCTCGAAGGTGCGCTCGGTGGGAACCCTTTCCGAATACTCGACCTTCAGGGGCTCGCCCTTCTCCAGAACCCTCTGAATGCCGTCGAGCACGTCGGGACTGCGAAGCGCGAAGGATAACGGGTGCCCGGTCTTCAGTCCGCTCAGGAGGCCGTAGGCGGCCTTGTTGGCCTCGATGACCACGGCGCGCTGATCGACCAGGATGACAGGATCGGGGATCTGGGCCAGAACCGCCTCGGCGACGCTGGGACGCTGGGGCTTGGTTGGTTGCGATCGAACCCCGACCCCGAGGCTGCGCTTCGGCCCGGCGACCACAAAGCCGGCGAGAATAGCGATGGCAGCCCAGATCAGAAGCCAGGCATCTCCATTGCCCCGCGCCAGCGTGACGATCACCATGACGAAGCACGTGACCACCGCGGCTCTCACGGCTGCATCACGCAGCAGTGCGGCGCCCTGGGGTTTGGGTTCCGGCGTCGGGTCGTCGGGAGCGCTCATGGAACAGGATGTCTCGGAGGGATTGCACGCCTTCTTTAAGGCACGCGCCGGCAGGTGTCATCTCCCGCCAAGCTCCGCCCCGGCGGCGACCTCATCCTCATCGGGCTTGAAGGCGAGCCGCGCTGCCCGAATACGATTGCGGATCTCATAACCGCCGAGGAGCGAGAGAGCGATTACGAAGGGAACGAGGTAGTAGCACAGGCGATAGAGGAGCAGCGCTCCGAGGACCGGCTCCCTCGGATAGCTCGAGAGGGCGAGAAGGATGGTGGCCTCGAAGACCCCCAAGCCTCCCGGCGCATGGCTGGCCACCCCCAGCATGACGGCGAAGATGTAGACTGCCACGAAGGTCTCGAAGCTGAGGTTGTGACCGCCCGGCAGGAGCACGAAGAGAACGCCCGCACCGGCGCAGACATCGCCGGCGCCGATCAGGATCTGCGCGAGGGACAGGCGGAAACCCGGCAGCTCCAGCTTCCAGCCCTGGATCTTGACCGAACGGCGTTTGAGCGAAACCCAGACCATGTAGGCGGCAACGAAGACGGCGGCACCCAAGCCGACGAGCTGGTTCATCCAGATATGGGTGTAGACGAGGCTCGCCAGTTCGTCGGCCTTGCTGATCAGGCACCAGGCGAGCACGAGCGCCATGCCGAGCCAGAAGGTGACCCCGGCGATCACGGTGAGGCTTGCCACCCGCCCCGGCTTCACACCCTTGGGGGAATAGATCCAGTAGCGGACCGTTCCAGCCGTGAGCAGCGGGAACCCCAGGGTGAAGCTCACCGCGTAACTCGTGAAGGAAGCCAGGGCGGTGGTGCGGTAGGGAATCTGCAGCTTGAGCTGGCGCAGAGCGATAGCATCGTAGCAGGTCAGCAGGCTGTAGCTGATGGCTGTGAAGAGCACCGCCAGACCGATCTGACGCAGGCTGGCAGCCGTGAACGCGGACTTCAGCTCGTTGACGTCAATGTCGGACACGATGTGCCAGAGAACGACAAGCGAAGCGCCGAACAGGAGAAGGCTCGCAGCCATCCCGATCCAGGCGAACCGCTTGGAGCGGCGCTCCTTCGGCTGAAGGGCCTCGGCAGATGACATCTCCGGTGGGGACACCGAGCGGGAGCTCATATCGTTCATGAAAACTGTCAATCAGCCTCAGCGTAGGAAAGGTCGCATCAGGTGCGCGGGCTGTCCTGCATCTATGCGCTGGCGGGGAGAACCGCCAGACGCAGGCGGCCTTTTAATGGTTTCGCAGGACTGGCGCTACTCTTTGCGCCCAGAAAATTCACATGGGAGCGGATGTGGGTTGTCAGCCTCGAAAAAGGCCTACAACAATGCTTCCCTGATCGAAGCTGGCCTGTGAGTGACTTTGGCCATACGAATGGCCCAGGAGTTCTGCGTGGATTTCAAGGATACAGAAACCCAATATGCCGTTCTGGCGGAGTCTCTGCCCCAACTCGTCTGGTCGGCCCGACCGGATGGATATGTCGATTATGTCAACCGCCGCTGGCGTGAGTTTACGGGCCGCTCAGGCGAGCAGATCTTGGGCGACGGCTGGCAGGAATCCGTCCATGCGGATGATCTGGCCGAGACCCGGGACCATTGGAGGCGCTCCCTTGAATCCGGCCAGGCCTTTGAGTGGGAACACCGGATCAGGAGTGCCGCAGGCGACCATAGGTGGTTTCTCAGCCGTGCCATCCCGATCCAGGACCTCACCGGCCAGATCACCCGCTGGTTCGGCACGAGCACCAACATCGACGAGCAGAAAAAGGCAGAGGAAGCCGTTCGGATGCTCGAGAGCCAATATCGCCTAGCCCTCGAGGCTGCCCATCTCGGAACCTGGCAGATCGATCTCGAAAAGCGTCAGATCACCTGGGATGAGGGAAGCTGCGCCCTCTATCGCCTTCCTCACAATGGATTGTACAGCCTAACGCTGGATGAGGCCTGGGACATGGTCCATCCCGAGGACCGGGAGGAGGTCAAGGCACGGATCGCCGCTGCAGTTGCTCCGGGATCGGATGGCAAGTACGACAATCGCTACCGGGCGCAGCTTCCTGACGGGAATCTCCGCTGGTTCCGTTCTCACGGGCAGGCCCTTCACGTGAATGACGGCGGCACCCGTCGCGCCGTCAGCATTTACGGCGTGATCAGCGACATTACGGAGCGCCAAGCTCTCGAGGAAGCGCAGAAGCTTCTGACGCGGGAACTCAATCATCGCGTGAAGAACCTGTTCGCCATCGCGAACGGCATGGTGTCGATGACGGCCCGTACGGCCAAGGACCCCAAGGACATGGCGACTGCGCTGAGAGGGCGGCTCAGCGCCCTTTCACGGGCTCATGAGCTGGTGCAGCCGGCCTCCGCAACCGACACAGGTTCCGGCGCTGACGTCGAGCTCTCCCGCCTGATCGAGGCGGTCCTTGAGCCCTACAGGCAATCCGGCCAGAACAGGATTGCAATCGAAGGGCCAGGCGTTGCCGTGGGTTCCAGCACGACCACGAGTCTTGCTCTGGTTCTGCATGAACTTGCCACGAACGCCGCCAAATATGGATGTCTCTCATCCTCCGAGGGCGAACTCACCATCCGCTGGACGCTCCAGGGCGAGAACGTGGATCTGCGTTGGACCGAGTGGGGCGGACCAGCGATCGAAGGCCCTCCGACCTTCGAAGGCTTCGGCACGCAGCTGTCCCAGAGGAGCATCGCCGGGCAACTCGGGGGAAGCCTCGATCGGGAGTGGCGGCGCGAGGGGCTGAGCGTTCACATGGTCGTCCCCGTCGACCGGCTAAGCGCCTGACCGGCCATGCCTTCGTATCGCCGCGTCCTGGTTTTGGGCGGAGCGCGCTCCGGCAAGAGCCGCATCGCCCTGGAGCTTGCCGAGCAATCCTCATCGCAGCGGATCTATGTCGCGACGGCGCAGGCCTTCGACGACGAGATGCGCGAGCGCATCGCTCTTCACCGTCTGGAACGCGACCGCTCCTGGCGGACGGTCGATGCCCCATTGGAGCTGTCGCGAGCCATCCAGGAGCAGACCGGCCCCGGAAAGGCCGTGCTTGTCGATTGCCTGACCCTTTGGCTCTCCAACATCGTTCTCGCCGAATGCGACCCGACACACGAGTCCGACCGGCTGATGCACACGGTTCGGGAAACGCAGGGCCCTCTCATCCTGGTTTCGAACGAGGTGGGTCAGGGCATCGTGCCCTCGACACCTCTTGGGCGCTCCTTCCGCGACGAGCAGGGGCGCCTGAACCAGAGGATTGCGGAAGCCTGTGATGCGGTGGTCTTCGTAGCCGCAGGCTGCCCGCTCCTCCTGAAGCCGGCCCCTCGCCTGGATCTGAGGCTGGCTTGAGCCCGGCCCCTCTCAGGGCAGCCTGGATTTCACCTCGGCGCGCAGGGCTTCGATCAAGGCTGGGGTCGAGGGGCCTCCGCAGATCGTGAGGTTTCCCGCTATCGCAAGGCGCCGTTCACGAGGCACCGCAGCAGCCAGCGCAGGATGAGCCAGCAGTGCCGTGCCATTGTCGATAGCCTGCTCCGACCCTGCATCGACGAGCATGACGTCCGGCGGAGCGGCGACGATCGTTTCGAGGCGCGCGACGCCTCCGGCATCGAGGCCGAGAACCTCCTGGTGCAGCGTGAAGCCCATCTGCACCAGCACTTCGCTCAAAGGCGAACGGGCAGCCGCAACCCATCCCCCGCGCTCATAAACCAGGATGCTGCGCCCGTTCGCGACGGTCTTCCTTGCTTGATCCAAGGCCGCCTCGATCCGTGCGACGAGGACCTCACCCCGATCCGCATGGCCGAGCCTGCTGGCAAGCTTCCTGATCTGCTCGCGCCCCTCCGCCAGCCCTGACCAGGGGCCGAGCTGGAGAACCTCCAGGCCCTGCCGTTTCAGGACGGTCACCTGATCGTGCTGGCCGTGGGTGCCAGTCAGCACGAGATCGGGCTTGCTGAACAGAATGGCCTCTGCCCCACCCTCGTTCAGGGGCAGGTCTGCAGCCTGCTCTGCCATGAACGAGAGGGTTGGGTCGCGGGCAAGCCGGCTCAAGGAGGCAATCTGGTGACGATCGGCCAGCGCCAGCAGCAATTGGTCCGTGCAGAGATTGAGGGAGGCGACCCGATGCGGCGTTGGCTGAGCCATGGCCGCAGAGATCCCCAAAAGGCACATGATGAGAAAGCCAAATCCTGCGGAACGGCTGTCACGAGGCATTGAGATCATCCCACCTAGCAGTGAGTGCCTGTTTGCTGAAGGCTGCGGCCCTGCAGATCAAGCCAGAATACATTGCGGCATGGAAAGCTGAGCAATTTCCTAAGTGCGGCCGAATGACCCATATGGTTCAGGCAATTATCTGCCTCAGAAAGGTTTTCGTAACCACATTCCTTCATTTGCTTGAGTTTTTCAAAGATTATCCCCTGCATCCGGATAGTTGCAAAAGGTCGCACGTGGGAACAAAGTCCAGAAACACCGTCAAGCTGACCCATTCTGGACATATCTGCCACGCACATACTCACCTCACTTGAACGAAGAACAACCGCATACCTGCCTTGGCAGTGAAGCGGCGCATTTCTAGGGGGCTTCTTCATATGCAGATTGCTCTGACAGCGTCTCCAGACGCATGCCAGCAAAAGGCTTTTTGCCTGGATTTCGCAAGACACAGCGGCTCTCAGACCCGCTGCACGCCTCAGAAGCGCTCCACCCTTCAGGGAGGTCAGACCCTGCTCAACCTGACCAAGATGCTCGGCCTTGGCGCCTGCATCACGCTGGCTATCGGCACAGCTGCCATGCCCCAATCCGCCTCTGCGGCGGAACAGAAGTCAGCTCTTCCGGCGGCTTTTGACGCCGGCGAGAAGGCCATCAAGGTTCCGGGCGCACACGGGGAGCCCTTCACCATGGCGGTGGGCGATGCTGCTCCGGCTGATCCGCTGGAAGATATTGCCCCGGTGCAGACGGCTGAGACCAATCAGGCCCTTCTGCAAAAGCAGATCATCCTGACCATTCCCCTAACCAATCCGCCGACCGCGGCAGGCAGCGATGACGACAAGCCCGTCTCGCGGGAACTCACGGATTACATGGAATTCGAGGAGATGCGCGTTCCCGTCTGGATCGTGGACACGATCCTGCGCGCTTCCAAGATGACTGGCGCCGACCCCGTCTACATGATGGCCCTTGCAGACAAGGAGTCGAGCTTCCTGCCCGGCAACAAGGCCTCAACCTCCTCGGCCGTAGGCTTGTTCCAGTTCATCACTAGCACATGGCTCGAGGTCGTGCGCACCTTCGGGCCGGCACATGGCTTGGTCGCGGAGGCACAGGCGATCGAGCGCACCGACGGCAAGCTCGCCGTAGCGGACGAGAGCATGCGCGAGCACATTCTCGGGCTGCGACGCAATCCCTACATCTCGGCTCTCATGGCAGCCGAGATGATGAAGCGCGACAAGGCGAAGATCGAAACAAGGCTTGGCCGCAAGCTCAACCGTTCGGAATTCTATATGTCCCACTTCTTCGGCGTGGACAGTGCAAGCAAGTTCATCGCCCTTGTGGACGACACGCCCAAGAAGAGCGCACCCGCCGCCTTCCCGGCTGCGGCGAAGTCCAACAAGTCGCTGTTCTTCACCAAGGATGGCAAGAAGACCCGCCAGCTCAGCGTGGCCGAGGTCTATGGCAAGATCGATGACATGATCGACAAGCGTCTCAACCGCTACGGCGACGTATCGACCCGGGTGGCGGGCGACCTTCCCTTCTGATCAGGCGGCTCAACCGCTCCCTCCGGGTCAGGAGCGTGAGGCTGAGGGTCTGCCGCGCCGACCTCTGCCCGGGGCGCCAGGCCCGCCGATGCCGAACTGGTGGGCGCTATATCGACAAAGCCGCCCCTGGCAGGCGGGCGCTGCACCCGGATGATCCGCATCACGATGAAGGCGGCAAGCCCCAGAGAGGCCACGGCCGAGTAGATGAACAGCCCCTTGGGGCCGAGCACCTCCATGGCGAGGGCCCCCAGCAGAGGGCCGACGGTGACCCCCGTCGCCCAGGAAAACAGCAGGGTACCGATTGTGGACACGATCTGCCCCGGCTCGACGATATCGCAGGCATGGGCCACGCAGACCGAGTAGATGCACAGGGCAAGCCCACCCCAGGCCGCAAACGACCACAGGATCAGCAGACTCGCATTCTGCGCACTGGCCCAGAGGATCAGAAGCGAGACCAGGCTCGTGCCGGCGGCCAGGCCTGCGATCACATAGCGCCGGTCCGCACGGTCGGAGAGCCATCCGAGCGGCCATTGCATCGCGAGACTTCCCGCCTGCAGGGCGAAGAGAAGCGCAGCAGCCTGATCCTGGCTCAATCCGATGCTGACGCCGAACACCGGCGTGATCGCGATGACCGGGCCATTGACGAGCCCGACCACGAAGGCTCCAACGACCGCTGACGGAGCCGTGGCGAACAGCTTTCTGACCTCGATCCGCACCCCCTGCGGGGCGTTCGGTTCCTTCGTCGTCGTCGCCGCGATGGGAAGCAGGGAGAGCGTCATCAGCGCGCTCACCGCCATGAACAATCCGTCCGTACGAATGTCGCCGAAGCTGATCCCCAGCGGGGACAGCATCAGGGCGACCTTGGTGCAGATCATGTAGATGGAGAGGATCCGCCCGCGATGGGTCGAGGTGGCGCGGGCGCTGATCCAGCCATCCGTCACGGTGAAGATGCAGGCAAGCGTGACGCCCGTCAGTCCGCGCAGCAGGATCCAGGCCAAGGTCGAATGGGCCTGCGTCATGGCAAGGATCAGAACGGACACCACCGCCGCCAGGCTGGCGAAGGCCCTGATATATCCGACGTGGCGGATGAAGCTCGGGGCGAGGAAGCAGCCTGTCGAGAAGCCTACCCCATAGGCTGCAGCCACGACACCGATGGAGGTGACGGACATGCCTTCCGCCTGCATGCGCAGCGGCATCAGGGCCTGCAGGAGACCATTCCCGGCCTGCAGGAGGGTCGTGGCGGCCGTAATGGTCCAGATCAGAGCAAGGGAGGAGTTCACAATCGAATCGACAATGCGGGGCGGCGGGCGCGAAGGTCAGCAAGATAGAGAGCAGGTGCCGCCTAAGATCAAGTGTCGATCCGGGTCTTGTCCATGGTCATGAAACGGCATGTCCGGCCAAGGGGCCGGACATGCTCGCCGTCGGGTTGAGGAGCCTACTGGCTCGGGCGGTCCTTCTGAAAGCTGGCGAAAAGATAAAAGCCGTTGAACCGCACGCCCTCCATGGCGGCTTTCCGGTCGAAGCCGAGGGGAGCGTCCTGGCTCTGGACCCGACCGCCGAACTGCCAGTTCGGCTCCATGACGAAGGGAGGAACCGAGCGCTCCTCCGGCACGGCACAAACGAGGCCATCCAGTTTCGTGCTTCGGAACAGATTATATGAGTACATGGCCTGCTCCTTTTCTTCTCGCGACGAATCGCATCCTGCCCGAGAACAGTGACAGGAGTGTGATATTGCAGCGCAACATCTGCAGAATTTCTTCTTTTCCGGCGCGGAATGGAAGTGGCGCAAAGGGATGATCCTTTGTTAGGCTCTCCCATCCCAGCGCATCGTGCGGAAGAGTGGACCCGGTTTTCCGCTCTCGACGATGGGCTGCTGAAAGGATTGAGCATCGGATGGATCCTAAAAGTGCAAATCCACTTTTGGGCCCGATGCTCTAGGATGAGCCGCAACAACCAGGGAGCACGCCGCATGACCACTCAGAGCACCCTTCGCCGAAGCCTCATGGGTCTCGGTCTCCTGGCCAGCCTTCCCTTTGCTTCACAGGCTTTTGCTCAAGCAGTCGCCCCATCTCCCGAGGCGCCTACCGGGCGCACGGCCAGGTCCGTCGGCACCGCAACGAAGGATATGGTCGCAGCGGCCAATCCTCTGGCGGCCCAGGCAGGCCGGGAGATTCTTGCGGCAGGCGGGAGCGCCGTCGACGCGGCCATCGCGGTTCAACTGGTTCTCAACCTCGTCGAGCCGCAGAGTTCCGGCATCGGCGGCGGCGCCTTCATGATCTTCTGGGACGGCCGGACCATGGCGGCCCTCGACGGGCGCGAAACGGCGCCCGCCGCCGCCAAGCCCGAGCGCTTTCTCGGACCCGACGGCAAGCCTATGAAATTCTACGATGCCGTGGTGGGCGGCCGCTCAGTCGGCGTGCCGGGAACGCTGCGCCTGCTCGAAATGGCTCACAAGAACTGGGGCAAGCTGTCCTGGCAGCAGGTGATCGAGCCGGCAGCGCACCTGGCCGAGGACGGCTTTGCCATCTCGCCGCGCCTCAACGGCTTGCTGACCCAGGAGAAATTCCTCCAGAACGATCCGGTGGCCCGCGCGTATTTTTACGAGGCCGATGGCAAGCCCAAGGCAGTCGGAACCGTCCTGAAGAACCCGGCCTTCGCCAAGACGCTGCGGACCGTTGCCGAGAAGGGAGCAGAGGCCTTCTACACGGGCGAGATCGCCCAGGACATCGTAGCGACCGTGACGGGACATCCAACCAATCCCGGCGACATGACCCTCGATGACCTCAAGGGCTACAAGGTGCAGGAGCGTGAGGCCCTGTGCGGCAGCTACCGCACCTACAGGATCTGCGGCATGGGCCCGCCGAGTTCCGGCCAGGTCGCCGTGCAGCAGATCATGGGCGTGCTGGAAACTCAGGACATGGCCGCCGTGAAGCCAGGCCCTGACGCGGCACACTGGATCGCGGAAGCCGGCCGCCTGGCTTATGCGGACCGCGCGCTCTTCCTGGCCGATCCGGCCTTCGTGAACGTTCCCGTCAAGGGCCTGACCGATCCCGGCTACATCAAGAGCCGTGCCGGGCTCGTGGACCCGAACAAGTCCATGGGCAAGGCCAAGCCCGGGGATCCGCCGTTCCAGAAGACCTTCCTTTGGGGGGCGTCGGACGGCATCGAATACGGCACGAGCCACATCTCCATCGTCGACCGCAACGGCAATGCCGTGTCCATGACGACCACCATCGAGGATGGCTTCGGGGCGCGGATCATGACCAAGAGCGGGTTCCTGCTCAACAACGAGCTGACGGACTTCTCGTTCGCCACCACGGAGGACGGCAAGCCGATCGCCAATCGCGTCGAGGCCGGCAAGCGCCCGCGTTCGTCCATGGCGCCGACCATGGTGCTCGACGGCAGCGGCAAGCTCCATGCGGTGGTAGGCTCGCCAGGCGGAAGCCTCATTCCCAATTACGTGGCCAAGACGCTCGTGGGCATCCTGGACTGGAAGCTCGATCCTCAGGTCGCCGCCGATCTGCCCAACATGGGCAGCCGCAACGGACCGACGGAGCTTGAGGCCGGCACCGAGGCGGAAGCCTGGAAGGCGGCGCTCGAAGCCAAGGGCCACGAGGTCAAGCTGATCGACCAGAACTCCGGCATCCATGCCATCGTCGTCACGCCGGCAGGGCTCGTCGGCGGTGCCGACAGCCGCCGCGAAGGTGTTGCCATCGGCAACTGACATGTCCATGGAAGTTCGTTTCATAACGCTGCTTCCAGGTCGAAGAAGGCAGATCGAAGAAGGTTGGAGTTCCATGCGTATCATCGTCATCGGCAAGGAAGGGCAGGTCGCCCGCTCCCTGGCGGAGCGGGCGCGGGCTCACGGCGCCCAGGCCGTGCTCGTCGGCCGCCCCAAGCTCGATCTCGCCGATCCGTCGGGCATCGAGGATGCCCTGGTTGAGACCGGCGGCGACATCATCGTGAATGCGTCGGCCTACACCGCCGTCGACCAGGCCGAGTCCGCTCCGGAGCTGGCCGAGGCCATCAACGGGATCGGCGCAGGCGTCGTCGCCGGGGCAGCAGCGGCAATGAACGTGCCCCTGATCCACCTGTCCACCGATTATGTGTTCGACGGTACCGCCGATCATCCGTACCGGGAGGTTGATCCTGTTGCTCCCCTGGGAGTCTACGGGGCCTCGAAGCTCTTAGGAGAGGAGGCCGTGGCAGCCGAGGCAGAGAACTATGCGATCCTGCGCACCGCCTGGATCTACAGCCCCTTCGGCAAGAACTTTGTGAAGACGATGCTGCGCCTCGCGGGCGATCGAGACGAGATCGGCGTCGTGGCCGATCAGCACGGCTCGCCGACCAGCGCCCTGGACATCGCCGACGGCATCATCGCGGTCAGCCGCAACCTGCTTGAAAGGCCGGAGGACAGGACCCTTCGCGGGCTGTTCCACATGGCCGGAACGGGCTTCGCCAGCTGGGCGGAATTCGCGACCGAAATCTTCACCCTGTCAGGGCACTTGGGCGGACCCTCGGCGAAGGTTCGGCCCATTGCGACGGCGGACTACCCTACCCCGGCCAGACGACCGGCCAATTCCCGGCTCGACTGCACCAAGCTCAAGGATGTGCATGGCGTGGTCCTGCCCCCCTGGCGCTCGTCGCTCGAGCCCTGCGTGAAGCGCCTCATCGAAGAGACCCGGAAGGAGTTTCTCCGAGGCAATGTGGGCTGAGCGAGCTGATGCGGATATTTCCGCGGGAGGAGACGATTGTTCTTTATAAAGAACAATCGTAGGATTGCCTCATGACCTCGCCGCAGAAGCCGAACCACCATCTCGAAACCCGCCTCGTTCACGAGGGCCATCAGCGCACCCCCTTCGGGGAAACCTCCGAGGCGCTGTTCCTCACGCAGGGCTTCGTCTACGAGAGCGCGGAGAGCGCCGAGCGGCGCTTCCTCAACGAGGAGCCCGGCTACAGCTACAGCCGCTACTCGAACCCGACCATCGATGCCTTCGAGCAGCGCATCGCCGGTCTTGAAGGCGCGGAAGCGGCCCGTGCGACGGCGAGCGGCATGGCGGCTGTCACGGCCGCCATGGTCGGGCAGGTGCAGGCCGGCGACCATGTGGTGGCGGCGCGTGCGCTCTTCGGCTCCTGCCGCTGGGTGGTGGAAGATTTCCTGCCCCGCTTCGGGGTCGGCTGCACCCTGGTCGACGGAACGGATCTGAACCAGTGGCGCGATGCCGTGAGATCCGAGACCAAGGCTTTCCTGCTGGAGACGCCCACCAACCCGAGTCTTGCGATCATCGATATCGCGGCGGTGGCCGAGATCGCCCATGCCGCAGGCGCAACCCTCACCGTCGACAATGTTTTCGCGACACCCCTCTTCCAGAAGCCGCTCGCGCTTGGCGCCGATTGCGTCGTCTATTCGGCGACAAAGCACATCGACGGCCAAGGCCGATGTCTGGGCGGCGTGATCCTTGCCTCCACCGAGTTCATCGAGAACAAGGTGCAGCAGTTCCTGCGCATGACGGGGCCGTCGATTTCCCCCTTCAACGCCTGGATCCTTCTGAAGGGCCTCGAGACCCTGCCCCTGCGTGTCGAAAGACAGACGGCCACCGCCGGCGCTCTCGCGGATGCGCTCCACGACCATCCCAAGCTGCGCCGCCTGACCTATCCGGGCCGTCCGGACCATCCTCAGGCGGACCTGATCCGGCGCCAGATGAGTGGCGCCTCGACCATGATCGCCCTCGACGTGAAGGGCGGCAAGGAAGGCGCCTTCCGCTTCCTGAACGCTCTGAAGCTGATCAGGATCTCCAACAATCTGGGCGACGCTAAGAGTCTCGTCACCCATCCGGCCACCACCACCCACCAGCGCTTCACGCCCGAGCAGCGCGCCGAGATGGGAATCTCGGACGGTCTGGTGCGCCTGTCGATCGGACTGGAGCACAAGGACGACCTTCTCGAAGATCTCGCCCACGCCCTCGGCCACGCTTGACCATCACAAGCGCGTGATACAGATCCGAGGCCGCCGCAAGATTACCGGCTCACATGAGCGTTGCCTGCCCGGCATTGGGCTGCTTCATCGATGGAGCAGCAGCGCTAGAAAGGTCTTTGTAGAAGAAGATCGACGCTGAACATCGGCCGGTGAAGTCAAACTCATCTACGCCAGAGGTCTATACCGCACGCCCTCCCGCACCCCTTGAAGTCACAAGGGAAATGACACACCATCCTCTGCGGAATAACGCGTTCCAGCATAAGAAAACGCGGCCCTTCACAATGATATGGTTGAGGGAGGAAGCAGTGAAAAAAGATAAATCATCAGCGTCTCAGACTCCGAGTGCATCCAAGCAGTCTCGCCGTCGGTTCCTGCAAGTCGCCGGCCTGGGAGCGGCAGCAACGGTCGCGGCACCTCAGATTTCCAGAGCCCAGACGGCCACCTGGAAATTCCAATCCACCTGGCCGAACCGCGACATCTTCCACGAGTTCTGCAACGACTTCGCCAAGCGCGTAAACGACATGTCCGGCGGGCGCCTGAAGATGGATGTCCTCGCCGCAGGCGCGGTGGTTCCGGCCTTCCAGCTGCAGGACGCGGTGCATGCCGGCATTCTCGACGGCGGCCATGGCGTCTCCGCCTACTGGTACGGCAAGAACAAGGCCTTTGCCCTCTTCGGCACCGGCCCGTCCTTCGGCTGGAACGCCAACTCGTTCTTAGGCTGGATGAACTACGGCGGCGGCTACGACCTCTACAACGAGCTGCAGCAGCAGATCCTGAAGCTCAACATCGTCGGCTTCCTGTCGGGCCCCATGCCGGCCCAGCCGCTCGGCTGGTTCAAGAGCGAGGTGACCTCGGCCGACGCCTTCAAGGGCCTGAAGTACCGCACTGTGGGACTGGCGGCCGATCTCAACCGCCAGCTCGGCGCGGCCGTCACCATCCTGGCCGGCGGCGAGATCGTGCCGGCACTGGAGCGCGGCGTCATCGACGGCGCCGAGTTCAACAACCCGTCCTCCGATCTCGTGCTCGGCTTCCCGGACGTGTCGAAGAACCTGATGCTCCAGAGCTATCACCAGTCCGGAGAAACCTTCGAGCTCATCTTCAACAAAGCGAAGTACGATGCACAGCCCGCCGAGGTGAAGGCGATCATCAAATATGCCGCGGAATCGGCATCGGCCGACATGTCGTGGAAGGCGCTCGACCGCTACTCGAAGGATCTGGAGGCCATCCGTGGCCGCGGCGTCAAAATCGTGAAGACCCCTGACTCGGTGCTGAAGGCGCAGCTCGATGCCTGGAACAAGGTCATCGAAGAGTTCTCGAAGGATGCGTTCTTCAAGAAGGTGATCGACAGTCAGAAGGCCTGGGTGCAGCGGACCTATGCCTATGAGCGCCTGAACGAGCCCTCACGCGACATGGCCTACGACCACTTCTTCAAGACCACCTGAAGAATGGCCGGCGGGTCCGCCGTCTAAGACACTGTCATCAAGCGAGGGCGGCACACATGATGCCGCCCTCGCAATGTCCCGCAGGCTTCCGGAAGGGCCTCGCCCATGCGCTTCGTCTACTTCATCGACCGCATCAACACCTTCATCGGCAAGACCGTTGCCTGGTCGATCCTCGCCCTCACCTTCGCGGTCTGCTACGAGGTGTTTGCGCGCTACGTGCTGCGGGCCCCAACGGAATGGGCCTTTGACGCGAGCTACATGCTCTATGGCCTGCTCTTCATGATAGCAGGCCCCTACACGCTCGCACGCAACAACCACGTGAGAGGCGATTTCCTCTATCGCAACTGGCATCCGCGCCGTCAGGCGGCTATGGATCTCGCGCTTTACTTCCTGTTCTTCTTTCCCGGCATCCTTGCCCTCGTCTATGCGGGCATTCCGTTCTCCCAGATGTCATGGATGATGAACGAGCATTCCATGAACTCACCGAACGGGCCGCCGATCTATCCCTTCAAGGCGCTGATCCCTCTCGCGGGCATTCTGATGGCTTTCCAGGGCATCGTCGAGGTGATCCGCTGCATTCAATGCCTGCGCAACGGCGAGTGGCCGCAGCGCCTGCATGACGTCGAAGAAACCGAGAAGCTCATTCTCGAACAGGCCGAGCAACAAGGCCTTACAAAGGGGAACATCTGATGCTCGCATCCTGGGGGCTGGGAAATCCCGAACTGGGGGTGGTGATGCTCGGCCTGTTCGTGGTCTTCATCATGTTCGGGTTTCCCATCGCGTTCACGCTGATGGCGCTCGGTTTCGGCTTCGGCTACTTCGCCATGGGCGACATCGTGTTCGCTCTGGTCGTGCAGCGCGCCTATTCGGTGATGACGAACGACACGCTCGTTGCCATCCCGCTCTTCGTCTTCATGGGCTACATCATCGAGCGAGCCAACATCCTCGATCGACTGTTCCACTCGATCCAGATCGCGGTCGGCGGGCTTCCCGGATCGCTTGCCATCGCGACTTTGGTCACCTGCGCCCTGTTCGCCACAGCGACCGGCATTGTGGGAGCCGTCGTCACCTTGATGGGCCTTCTCGCCTTCCCGGCCATGCTGCGGGCCGGATACGATGTACGACTTGCCTCGGGTGTGGTCTGCGCCGGCGGATGCCTCGGCATTCTGATTCCGCCCAGCGTGATGCTGATCCTCTATGGCGCCACCGCCGGCGTGTCCGTGCCGAAGCTCTATGCCGGCGCCCTCTTTCCGGGCCTCATGCTCGCTGGACTGTACATGCTCTACGTGCTGATCCGCTGCATGATCAATCCGAGCCTTGCGCCCAAACTTCCCATTGAAGAGCGCAGGGTTCCTCTTGCGAAAGTCATCTGGTCGCTGGCCACGTCGTTCTTTCCGCTCGCGCTGCTCATCCTGTCCGTGCTTGGTGCGATCTTCTTCGGCATCGCGACGCCGACCGAGGCTGCCGCCGTGGGCGCCCTCGGCAGCCTGCTGCTGGCTGCGGCCTATCGCTCTCTCTCCTTCGGCAAGTTGAGGGAATCAGTGATCCTCACCGCCCGCACCTCGGCTATGGTGTGCTGGCTGTTCGTAGGATCCTTCATCTTCTCCTCCATCTTCGCCTTCCTCGGCGGCCATCAGCCGATCGAGAACTTCGTCACAGGCCTGAACCTCTCGCCCTTCTGGTTCCTGATCCTGACGCAGGTGATCATCTTCGTGCTCGGATGGCCGCTGGAATGGACCGAGATCGTCGTGATCTTCGTGCCGATCTTCCTGCCGCTCCTGGATAATTTCGGCATCGACCCGATCTTCTTCGGCATTCTGATTGCCCTCAATATTCAGACGTCGTTCCTGTCGCCGCCGGTAGCCATGGCTCCCTTCTACCTGAAGGGCATCGCGCCCCCGCATGTGAGCATCAACGACATCTTCGCAGGCGTCATGCCGTTCCTGTTCCTGGTCATCGTCGCCATGGCCATGTTCTACATCTTCCCAGGGCTCGGCCTGTGGCTGCCGCGCTATCTCTACGGCTAAGGCTCAGGGGCTGCTGGATAGAAACTTTCTAAACAAGCCCGGAACCCTGAAAGCGCCCTCACGTTGGCCTCCTGTTCGTGCCTGAAGGAGGCCATCATGAAGTGCCAGTTCTGCCAGCAAGACGTGAGCGACCCCTGCCACAACACGCAGGAAATGCAGCAGCGCGCCGCAAGCCACGTGGACCGTTGCGAGCATGCCCTAAAGGATCAGCAGGGCACCGGCTCTGGGGCGCACCGCCGTGACATCCAGAGCGGCAGCTAGGCCACAGCCCGGCACAGACGAGATCGCCCCTGAGGCTGGCTGAGCAAAGCCTTGAAAGCCAGTGTCGTGCACCGGGCCATAGCCGCCCGGATCACGCCGAGCAGGCCCATTGCTCCGCCGGCTATCGGAGCCTGACGGGCACCGACCGGCTCAAAGGTTTCGAGACGACCGGTCCCGATGCCTCCAACGGCGTGGAAGGCAGAAAACCATAGGAGAATGCCGTGGCCCGCAAAGCCCGTATGAGACCATCCTGGAAGAAGTCCACCAAGCGCAAGCAGCAGGCTTCAGGCTCCCGCAAGGAACGGGTGACTCAGCGCAGCTGAGCCGGCAGGATGGACGAACGGCCCGATTGTGCGGGCCGTTTTCTTTGACCGGAGGGTAGAGCTTTGCTCCGGCTCGCTGAAGGGCCCGGAACACTGCCCCCTCCGCTCTCTCGTAAGCTTTCTAATATTCTCGACCAATGCCCTCGCCGCCGTTCCTTTGATCGGTGATGACGAGTTGCGTACCGCTATTCGTCAAGTAATAGTCGGAGCGGTTGCCGGTATAGATTGCAGTGTCGTTACCAACGCCACCTTCCAGCCGATCATTGCCATTACGGCCTATCAGCGTATCGTTCCCGGCATCACCGCGTAAACGCTTGTTGAGCCCTCAGACCCTCTGATGTTGTCGTTGTTCCGGCTGCCTCGAAGGAGTTCGACACTGAACGGCCTGCCGATATCATTGTTCACGCCCTGCACGAGAACGGAGCCGTTCTGTTGGACGCTCGACCGATCGACTACAATGCCAATGGCGCCGTCGATCTGGCGTGTATCGCTTCTGTAACCGACCTCATCATCCCCGCAGCGCCATCAAACGTGTCGCTGCCTGCAAAACCACGGACCTCCGGCAGCCTTACACACCTTTGAAGGAGCCATCGAGAGTAGATTCGTAGACAGCCTCCACTTCAGAGAATGTAGCTGTCCCACCTTGTTCGCCAATCACCGTGCCGGCCTGTTCGGACGTGAACTCCACGACGGTTCCCTTCGTGCGGACCTTAGGGCCGTTGTAGGCGATCATATCGAATCCGCCGCCGGTGATCGTATCGCTACCCAGTCCAACCCAGAACTCGTCGTCGGGCGCGTGCCAGTTAAGTGGTCATTGTACGCCGTCGCATAGATGTGGCCGCCGAACCGGTCATCGCGGGCACTTCCGTTCAGAATGGACCCCCCACCGAGAAGCTGGGAAAACACATCGATTGGGGTGGCGACATCCCCCAGCCACGCGTCCTCGAAAGCGGAGAGCGTCACTCAGAGCGTTTTTCTAGGAATGAGCTGCGGTAAGAAAGGTTGCTCCAACAGAATCTTCTTCGTTTACTGCGGATTTATTTACGGATTCAGCTCTATATTGATAAAATAGTGCAATTTTCCAAAAATTCATGCTTAAATTCAACTTATTCAGAAGTAAGCATGTATTCAGTAATGCAATGTAAAAACGTTAGGTAAGCACCCATATTGAGACTTTGTGATTCTGCGCACATCCTTCATTGTGACCTCGGCTGTAATCAGAAAACGCAAATCAGCCAGGGAATACTTATCGGAGGACCTGAATCATGCACGCTTCTTCACTCAGCTTCAGACTTGCCGTTCTGTTCGTCATCGCCGGCATGGCCATGGGAATCGGCATGGCTGCGACCCAAAACCACGCCATCATGCCGGCTCATGCCCACCTCAACCTGCTGGGATGGGTCTCTCTGTTCCTCTTCGGCATCTATTACGAGCGCCGCCCCACCCTCGACACCAGCCGGTTGGCAATGATTCAGGTGGTCCTGTGGTCGATCGGCACGGTCGTGCTCACGGTGGCTGTCTCCGCCATCCATCTCGGCTATCACGCGGCCGATCCCATCGCGGCTCTCGCATCGCTGATCGTGCTCGCGGCCATGCTCATGTTTGCTTATTTCGTCTTCCGCCCGGCGCGAGACCTTGCTCCCGGCCCGACGGTCCGCCTGACGCCGGCCGAGTAGGACAGGCACCTCCAAGGGCGGCTTTTGCCGCCCTTTTGCGATCCGGGATGAACATGGCCGTACGAAGCGCGACCGCAGAAGGCCGGTTGGCAACTTCCAGCGAAGTAATCTCTGCCATAAGGGTCGAGGCTTATATGCCGCAGATGAGCATACCTTGATATCAGCCGCACAATGTTCTTTGAACTGCGTCAGAGCATCGTCTCAACGACAGCATCGATCTCTGCAGCATCGCGGATGCGCGCTCGATCGATAACTCGTTATAGTAATTTGCTCGCCAGGCCTGAAGGAATATTCATTCCGTCAGCCAGTTCAGTCAGTTCTCGAGAGATTCGGAAGGCGGCCTGGCGTTTCTCGGGCCCGGCGTTCCCTGCAAACTTCAGGCAGCACTCATGGCGCTCGATCCAACCCTTCCTCCCAGCGGAAACTTCAACCTGACCCGATGGAAGATCGGCCTGCCCATCGACGTGAATGGCGCCTATGTCGGTACGGCCACCGAGGTGAAGAACCTCATCGGATACCAGCATCCGGCCTATTTCTACACCGGCCCTGACGGTGCCATGACCTTCGCTGCCCCCGTCGAAGGATCGACCACCAGCGGCTCCAACTATGCCCGTTCGGAACTGCTGGAGATGAACGGCACGGCCCGAGCCGCCTGGAACCTCGAGCAGGGCGGCTTCATGACGGCGACTCTGGAGATTGATCGGGCGCCGATCAAATTCAGCGGCGTTGCCGGCCGCATCGTCATCGGCCAGATCCACGGCCTCGATAACGAACTCGTCCGCCTCTACTGGGAAAATGGCAGGATCTATTTCGTCAATGGACTGGCAGGCGCCACCAACGTCTCTACGACCTTCAATCTCACCAGTACCAATGGTCAGCAGCCGAACGTCTCGCTCGACGAGCAGTTCTCCTACACGATCCACGCCAAGAACAACGACCTCCTGGTCAGCGTCGAGGCCGACGGCCAGACCTATACATCCGTGACGCGCATCAACGACATCTGGGACACGGATGTGTTCTACTTCAAGGCCGGCGCGTATCTCGGCGTGAACGAGACACAGGGTACGGGCTGGGGCCAGACCTCGTTCTACGGGCTCAGCGTCAATCACGACGGGACCGCACCGGTCGATCATCCGGTCGTGGCCGTCAATGATACATATGCGACCACACAAGGCGCGACCCTGACGATCGCAGCCGCCCAAGGCCTGCTGATCAACGATACGGCGGAGAATGGCGGCAAGGTGGCCATTGCGGGCACATTCGCCACCTCGGCAGGTGGCTCGGTGTCAGTGGAGAGCAGCGGAGCGTTCACCTATGCGCCCAAGATCGGGTTCTCGGGTCAGGACAGTTTCATCTACACGGTCAAAGATGCCGACAATGACTCGGCAGACGGCACCGTCGCGATCTCGGTAAACGGCTCATCGCCAACTCGGCCCGTGACGACCCGCACGTTCACCGGGACCAGCAGCGGCAACACCCTGACGGGCTCCTCCGGCAACGATCTGATCGACGGGAAGTCCGGCGACGACAGGCTCTACGGCAAGGGTGGCAGCGACGTGCTGATCGGCGGATCGGGCAGAGACTACTTCATCTTTGACACCAGCCTGGGTTCGACCAACAACGACGTCATCGTCGACTTCATCCCCGTGGACGACACCATCCGCCTCGAAAACGCGGTGTTCACCCGCCTCACGAGCACCGGCACCCTGAGTTCCAGCCTGTTCCGACTCGGACCAAAGGCACTCGATAGCAACGACTACATCGTCTACGACGGCGCCACGGGAGCGCTGTATTACGACTCCGACGGATCAGGCTCGAGAGCAGCAGTCCAGTTCGCCTTGATCGAGAAGAAAGCCCGTCTCACGACGTCCGATCTCGTCGTGATCTGACGGACCTTCCGGATTCGACGGGATCAAAAGAAAAGCCCCGCCGAAGCGGGGCTTTTTCCTTAGAACCTTTGGCGCTCCCTAGGGGACTCGAACCCCTGTTTTCGCCGTGAGAGGGCGACGTCCTAGACCGCTAGACGAAGGGAGCTAGCAAGGTGGAGGCCGCTCGTATAACCACCCTTCTGATTTGCTTCAAGCCCCTTTGCTGGAAAAAAGCGAAGGCCGACCGGAAATGAGGATGCGGTGAACGACGCGACGCGGCAGGAATGGACGTTAGAGGATGGCTTGGCGCCTGATCGGCTCGACCGGGTGCTGGCAGGGCTCCAGGGAGAACTGTCCCGCAGCCGTCTCCAGGCGCTGATCCGGGAGGGCCAGGTGACCGTCGACGGCGCGCCGGTGCTGGATCCCAACAGGAAGGTGGCTGGCGGTGCCAGGGTTGAGCTGATCGTGCCGCCCCCCGTGCCGGCGGAACCCGCCGGCGAGGTGATGGCGCTCAGCGTCGTCTACGAGGATGACGACGTGATCGTCATCGACAAGCCTCCGGGCCTCGTGGTCCATCCGGCGGCGGGGCATGATTCAGGCACCCTGGTGAACGCGCTCATCGCCCATTGCGGCGAGAGCCTGTCGGGCATCGGCGGGGTGAAGCGGCCCGGCATCGTGCATCGGCTCGACAAGGATACCTCGGGCCTGCTGGTGGTGGCCAAGAACGACCTCGCCCATCAGGCCCTGGCGGCGCAGTTCGCCGATCACGGCCGCACAGGGCCCCTGGAGCGGGCCTATCTGGCTATCCTCTGGGGGGTGCCCGAGCGGCGGCGCGGAACCGTGGAGGCGGCCCTTGCCCGCTCGACGCACAACCGCGAGAAGATCGTGGTCGTGGGCGAAGAGCGCGGCCGTTATGCCATCACCCATTATGAACTCCTGGAGACCCTGCCCCCTGCCCTGCCGGTGGCGAGCCTCGTGCGATGCGAGCTGGAGACGGGACGCACGCACCAGATCCGGGTTCACATGGCCCATCTCGGACACCCGCTCCTGGGTGATGCTACCTATGGCTCCGGGTTCAAGACAAAGGCGAACCGCCTCTCGGAACCGTCGCGGGAGGCGCTGAACGCCCTGCATCGGCAGGCCCTGCATGCCGCGATCCTTGGTTTCGAGCACCCGAGAAGCGGCGAATTCCTCCGCTTCGAAAGCCCGCTCCCGGACGACATGGCGGCCCTTCTCAAGGCGCTGCAGACGCCCGGTTAGCGGCAATGGGTCGCAAAATTCGGCCACGCTGGCACCCTTGCGATGCTGGCGCGTTCACCACGTCTTGAAGCCTGACGCCTCTATTCGGACAAGGTAGAACCGATTATATGAAGAGGTTGGGCGGCCAGCCATGCGAGGGGGCCGCCTCAGGCTTGCCTCGCGGTGAGGGAGCCAAAGGAGGAGACACGATGGCTACAGCGCTTCCGGTGCTTGCCAATGAAGGCGGTCTTTCGCGCTATCTCGACGAGATTCGTCGCTTCCCCATGCTCGAGCCGCATGAGGAATACATGCTCGCCAAAAGCTGGCGCGAGCATGGAGATCGCGAAGCAGCCCACAAGCTCGTTACATCCCACCTGCGCCTGGTCGCCAAGATCGCCATGGGCTACCGCGGCTATGGTCTGCCGATCGGCGAGGTGGTCTCGGAAGGCAATGTCGGCCTGATGCAGGCCGTCAAGCGCTTCGAGCCCGACAAGGGCTTCCGCCTCGCCACTTATGCCATGTGGTGGATCAAGGCGGCGATTCAAGAATACATCCTGCGGTCGTGGTCCCTCGTGAAGATGGGCACCACCGCAAACCAGAAGAAGCTGTTCTTCAACCTGCGCAAGGCGAAGGGCCGCATCTCCGCCTTCGAGGAAGGCGACCTGCACCCTGACAACGTCAAGCAGATCGCCACCCAGCTCGGCGTGACCGAGCAGGACGTGGTGGACATGAACCGCCGTCTCGGCGGCGACTCCTCTCTCAACGCTCCCCTGCGTGACGAGGGCGAAGGCGGCGGCGAGTGGCAGGACTGGCTCGTCGATCAGGGCCAGAGCCAGGAGCAGGTGCTCGTCGAGGAGGAGGAAGGCCAGAACCGGCTGAAGGCCCTGCGCAACGCGCTCTCCGTCCTCAACCCGCGCGAACGCCGGATCTTCGAGGCCCGGCGCCTCTCGGACGACCCGATCACCCTGGAGGAGCTCTCCACCGAGTTCGGCGTGTCCCGCGAGCGCGTCCGCCAGATCGAGGTACGCGCCTTCGAGAAGATCCAGGACGCGGTCAAGAAGAACCTGACCCAGATCGAGACCTCGTCGGCCGAGGCCTGATCCTTCATCGGCAGACCCAATAAAAAAGCCGCGCTCGATGCGCGGCTTTTTTCATTGTCCGAAGTTTGCCTTGGCCTACTGCCACTGGCTGAAGGCGTCGTTGATCACCTGTTCGCCGGAGCCGCCCTTCTCGAAGCTCAGGATAGCCCGTTGGCCCGAGGCCATCCGAACCGGCAGGTCGATCCAGTTGCGGCGCACGAACAGCTGCGTGTTGCGCGCCACATCGGCCTGCAGGTTGGAGAGGCCGATGAGGAACAGGTTCTCGCGCACGGGCACCGGCAGACCGGCAACCGGGGTGCCGCGTGCCGCCTCCTCGCTCTTGAACTGCAGGAGGCCCACGTCACGGATCACGCGGTTCGTATCGCCCGCACGGGTCGTGAAGGTGAGCTCGACCGTATGGGAGGCCGGGAGTGTCGTGTCGAGGTTGCGCCGCAGCACCATCCTCATGGTCAGCCCGGCATCCGGCACGTCAATGTTGGCGATCACGGCCCTTTCCAGCGGCTGGCCCTGACCGGGATTGACATCCTCGAGGCGCCAGGTCACGCGTCCGACCTGCGCCTTGGGGGCCTGGGGATTGGCGGGATCCTCCTCGTAGAAGACCGCACGCTGCGCGACGCCCGTTTCCTGGCGCGGCGCCGGGTTGGGGGCAGAGGCCGGGGGAGGCGCCTGCCCTCCTCCGACGCGCTCGTTGATCTTGGAATCGGCCGGTGGGGCCGCCGGAGCCTCCGCGACCGGCGTCTCGGGAGCAAGGTCCTCGGGCCTGTCGCGCCACAGGAAAGCGAAGGCCGCAATGGCCGCGATCACGAGCGCCAGGACCGAGCCGAACACGATGGTGCGCGCGCGCCCCTTGTTCTGCATGGCCGGATGAGGTCGGCTGTCGATCTTGGGCCGGGCCACTGCGGGCTCGGCATAGGAATCCTCGATCTCATCATCCTGGACCGGCTGGGGAGCCGGCGCCCGCAACCCGTGGACCGAGGTTGCACGCGAGGTTTCAGGCCCCGGCCGGACCGGCGGCTCTTCGGTCAGCATGGTCGCGAAGGCATCGGCATCGAACCCGGCCGAGGGCGCGTAATCTGCCTCAACCCTGGCGATAGCCTCGTCGAGGGAGCGGCTTTCGTGCTGGATCTCCGCCTCCGACAGGGGCGGGTTGAGCGAGCGGAGCTGCGCGATCAGCGCCGTGCGGGCACGCTCGTAGACAGCGTGCCGCTTGTCGGCATTCTGCTCCGGCAAGCCTTCGACGGCCCGGGCGATGAGAGGGTAATAATCTGCCATTTCTCTTCGGAATGGACCCGCTGAGGCCTCGCCGTCAACCCTCAAACGGGTTCTTCATGAGGATTGTGTCGTCACGCTCCGGCGAGGTGGAGAGCACCGCGACCGGCGCGCCGATCAGTTCCTCGATGCGGCGGACATACTTGATGGCCTGCGCCGGCAGGTCCGCCCAGGAGCGGGCGCCCGCCGTGGAGCCGCTCCAGCCCTCGAACTCCTCGTAGATCGGCTCGACGCGGGCTTGTGCGCCTTGGCTCGCCGGGAAGTAGTCGATGATCTGGCCATCGAGCCTGTAGCCGACGCCGATCCTGATGGTCTCGAAGCCGTCGAGGATGTCGAGCTTGGTGAGCGCGATGCCGTCGATGCCGGAGGTGCGCACCGTCTGGCGCACCAGCGTCGCGTCGAACCAGCCGCAGCGGCGCTTGCGGCCCGTGACCACGCCGAATTCCTTGCCCTTCCGGCCGATCAGCTCGCCGGTCTCGTCGAAGAGTTCGGTCGGGAACGGCCCCTCGCCCACGCGGGTCGTGTAGGCCTTGGCGATGCCGAGCACATAGCCGACGGCCCCTGGGCCCAGGCCTGAGCCGGTCGCCGCCTGACCGGCCACTGTGTTGGACGAGGTGACGAACGGATAGGTCCCGTGATCGACGTCGAGCAGCGCGCCTTGCGCACCCTCGAACAGGATGCGCTTGCCTGCCCGGCGCTGCTCGTCGAGGAGGCGCCACACGGCATCCATGTAGGGCAGCACTTTCGGGGCAACCGAGGCCAGCTCCTCATAGATCGCTTTTGCGGCGAACTCCTCGAGGCCGAAGCCGCGGCGAAGCGCGTTGTGGTGGGTGAGCAGCCGGTCGATCTTCTCCGGCAATGTGCTCAGGTCGGCAAGGTCCATGAGGCGGATGGCGCGCCGGCCTGCCTTGTCCTCGTAGGCCGGGCCGATGCCGCGCTTGGTGGTGCCGATCTTGGTGCCGGCGCTGCCGCTTTCCCGGAGGGCATCGAGCTCGCGGTGGATGGAGAGAATCAGCGTGGCGTTTTCCGCCACACGCAGGTTCTCGCGGCTGATAGAGACGCCCTGCTCACCTAAGCGCTCCACCTCGCCGGCCAGAGCATGCGGGTCGAGCACCACGCCGTTGCCGATGACCGAGAGCTTGTTCGGGCGCACGACGCCGGAGGGCAGGAGCGAGAGCTTGTAGACCTTGTCGCCGATCACGAGGGTGTGGCCGGCATTGTGACCGCCCTGGAACCGCACGACCACGTCCGCCTGTTCGGACAGCCAGTCGACGATCTTGCCCTTGCCCTCGTCGCCCCACTGGGCGCCCACGACAACCACGTTCGCCATCGCTCAAACCCTCACATGAAAAAGCCCCGGCGCAAGGCCAGGGCTGGGTAAAAACCTTGCAAACCCTCATGGTGGATCATGCGCCTCAGGTCAAGGCGGAATGAGCCCTGCATCCCCGCATCATAAACACCGGAAAGGCGGGAATGTGGTTCTGCATGTTCAGCCTCGAATGGAAATTGATCTGTCAAAGAGCCAGCACTGTGTGGCCCGCAGCCTGTGGGCTGCGGGCCTGTGGTGAGATCGAGGGTGGCGCGTTGGGCAGCCCGGCTCGATGATGTGTGGTGAAGGGAAGAGCCAGGATGCCTCTTCGCGCACGGCTTGTTTAGGCGTTCAGGCGAGACCAGCCCGGTGACCGCTCCAGGCGGGGTCCGTCTGCTCGACGGGGGCCTGGAGCCGATTCCGACCACCGGCCCACAGCCTGGGCCTCCTGTCGGTGCCGCTTGCGAGGCTGCACCACAGGACCGTGCCTGCTCCCACACTGCGACGCCTCGCGAGCGCGCCCCTCGACAGGAACAGGTCTGCACAACGATATAGCCGAGCTTAGGCGAGCTGTCAAGAACAAAGTAAGAACATTACACTGCCCCACCGCGTCATGGCCGTCCCTGGATTGGGTCCGGGATCAGTCCCGGCCATCCCCGTCCTCTATCCATCTCGTCTCCTTCCGGCCTCTTCCTGAGGAGCAGCCGTGAGGCTGCGTCTCGAAGGAGCATCCAGGGCTCTCTGGAACCTTCTTCGAGACGGCGCTTACGCGCCTCCTCAGGAAGAGGCCGGAGGGGTGGGCCGCAATGGCGCAGATCACCGGAACAAGTCCGGGGATGACGAAGGGAATGTCATTTCGGGCACCACAGAACTCACGCCCGCCCGCGTGCGCTCTTCTCCGTCCGCACCCGATGCTCGATGAAGTTGCGGATCTCGCGGGTGCGGCGGGCAGGTTCGAGAACCTCGGCGTCGATGCCGTAGCGCCAGGCGAGATCGAAGCGGGCAGGATCCTTGTCCAGGGCTGCCAGATCCTCCGCATAGGAAAGAGCTTCCTCCGGCGTGCGGCAGAAGCCCTCCCGCACGAGGATGTCGGTGCGGCGGCTCAGGATCGCGGCGAGTTCGCCGAGCGAGAACTCCGGGTGATACTGCACGCCCCAGAACGTGCCGCCGTCGCGCCGGATCTCGGCTGCCTGCACGGGCGATACCGCATTGCTCGCAATCACCGTGCAATCCTCCGGCACGGCCGTGACCATGTCCAGGTGGATGGCAGGTGCATCGTAGGAAGCCGGACGCCCGTCGAGCAACGGATGACCTTGACCGGCCTGCGTCCTGGTGAGCCTGCGGGCGATGCCGACCTCGCGGCCGAGAGGGTTCTGGCGCACATCACCCTCAGCCGCGACGGTCGCCACCTGCAACCCCCAGCAGGAGCCGAAGGACGGCGTGCGAGAGGCGAAAGCAGCCCGCATCAGGTCGATCTGGCTCAGGATGTCGGGGGTGCGGTCATAGATGTTGAGGTGAGAGCCGGTGAGCACGATGCCGTCATAGGATTCGAGCCCCGCCGCATCGGGCAGGTTTGCGCCCTCATCCGTCGGAAAGGCGATGTCGCACACGGCATCGGACGCGATCCCCTGAATGACCTCCGAGTAGGACTCGGAGAGCGTGAGTCCATAGGCGTCCTTGTGGGCCTGCCTTGCGCCCCGCGTATTGCCCTCAACCACCAGAAACCTTAAGGCCATGCGTGTCACCCGCTTCTCGTCGTGCCGGTTTAGCCGAACGGCGCGCGGCGGCAAGTGCAATAAGGTCCGGCCTCCGATGAAAATCCTGCATTCGCTTTGGAAGGGACTGTGGGGGCAGGCTTACGTGCTCCTGACCCTCACCACGCTGATGTGGGGCGGCAATGCCATCGCCGGTCGACTCGCCGTGGGCGAGGTGTCGCCCATGATGCTCACCTGCCTTCGCTGGGTCATCGTCGTGGTCGTGCTGCTGCCGCTGGTCGGGCGGCAGGTGATGGCGCAATGGCCGCGGATCCGGGAGCGCTGGCTCTTCACGATCCTCATGGGAGCCTTCGGGTTCACCGGCTTCAACGCCCTGTTCTACGCGGCCGCGCATTACACGACCGCCGTCAACCTCACGATCTTCCAGGGCTCGATCCCGGTTCTCGTTCTTCTCGGCACCGTCCTGCTGTTCAAGGCCCGCGTGATCCCGCTGCAGATCATCGGCATGATCGTGACGATCCTCGGCGTGATCCTGGTTTCCGTGAAGGCCGATTTCGAGATCCTCCGGACGCTCGCGCTCAACATCGGCGATGTGTGGACGCTGATCGCCTGCGTGTTCTATGCCGGCTATACCCTCGGCCTGCGCCATCGCCCTGCCATTCCAGGCCTTATCTTCTTCGCGTCCTTGGCCGCGGTAGCCTTCATGACGTCGCTGCCCCTCCTTTGGATCGAGGCAGCCCAGGGCAGCCTGCAAGTCCCGACCGCCAAAGGGTGGGCGATCCTGCTCTATGTGGGCCTCTTGCCCTCACTGCTCTCGCAGGTGTTCTTCATGCGCGGGGTAGAACTCATCGGCCCGGCGCGGGCCGGCCTGTTCGTCAATCTCGTGCCGGTCTTCGGCGCCCTGCTCGCCGTGGTGCTGCTGGGCGAGCCTTTTGCGTATTACCACGCCCTCGGCCTCGTGCTGGTGCTCGGCGGCATCTGGCTCGCGGAGCGGCGGCGGTAGAAGCGGCTCACTCCGACGGGTATTACACCCTCCACTGTCATCCCCGCGAAGGCGGGGATCCATAACCACGATGGTTTGGAAGTGGACGCAACGGATAATCCAGCTTCTGATTCTGCAACGTCAGCGTTTATGGATTCCGGGCTCGCCTGCGGCGCCCCGGAATGACAGTAGCGTTGCTACTAATCCGCAAACACCACCGTCTTGCGTCCGTTGAGCAGGATGCGATCCTCCAGGTGGTAGCGCACGGCGCGCGCCAGCACGCGGCGTTCGATGTCGCGGCCCTTGCGCACGAGGTCGTCCGCCGTGTCGCGGTGCGTGATCGACTCCACGTCCTGCGCGATGATCGGGCCTTCGTCGAGATCGGACGTCACGTAGTGCGCGGTTGCGCCGATCAGCTTCACGCCGCGCACATGGGCCTGGTGGTAGGGCTTCGCCCCCTTGAAGCTCGGCAGGAACGAATGGTGGATGTTGATGCAGCGTCCGACAAGCTTCGCGGCCAGTCCGTCCGAGAGCACCTGCATGTAGCGGGCGAGCACCACAAGATCGGCCTTCGACTCGCGGATGATCTCCCAGACCTGTGCCTCCTGCTCGAGCTTTGTGTCCTTCGTGACCGGCAGGTAGTGGAACGGGATGCTTCCCAGACCCACATGGGCATAGGTCTCGACCGGATGGTTGGCGATGATGCCAACGGGCTCGAAGTCGAGCTCGCCGATGCGCCAGCGGTAGAGGAGATCCGTGAGGCAATGGTCGAACTTCGAGACCAGCAACACGACGCGGCGCTTCTCGGCCTGATCGCGCAGGGTCCAAGTCATGGAGAAGCGCTGGCCAAGCGGCGCGAAGCCGCTTTTGAGCACGTCGAGATCGGTCTCGCCGGCGACAGGATCGAAGACGACACGCATGAAGAACCGGTCGGTCTGCGTGTCGTCGTATTGCTGCGCGTCGAGGATGTTGAGGCCGGCATCCGACAAATGCCCCGCCACGGCGGCCACGATGCCGGGACGGTTCGGGCAGGCGAGCGTCAGAACGAAACGCTGCGACGGGGAGGATGGCATCTCAAGAGCCTCAACTTTCATCGTTCGCATCTTCCGGCGAACCGGTCTCCACTTCGCCGGAAGACGTATTATGGATGGCATTGAGCATCGGATTGATCCCAAAAGCGCGAGCCCACTTTTGGGTCCGATCCTCTAGAACCGCACGGCCCGCGCGCGCTTGACCTGCGGGATGTCCTCGATCAGGCGCAGGAGGTCGTCGGAGACCGGCTCGTCCACCGACACGAAGCAGATGGCGTCTCCGCCGGGCTTGTCGCGACCGAGGGCGAAGGTTGCGACGTTCACGCCGGATTCACCGAGCAGGGTGCCGAAGCGGCCGATGAAGCCGGGCTTGTCGTCATTGCGCACATAGATCATGTGCGGGGCGAACTCGGCATCGACGGCGATGTCGCGGATCTCGATGACGCGCGGCTTGCCGTCCTGGAACACGGTGCCGCCCGCATGGCGCGGCATGTCGTCCGCGTCGACGACGATACGGATGAAGCTCTCGTAGTCGCGGGCCGCATTCTCGCGCTTGACCTCTTCCACCATGATGCCGCGATCGCGGGCGACGAGGGGCGCCGACACCATGTTGATGTCCTGCAGGAAGGGGCGCAGCACGCCGGTCACGGCAGCCGAGGTGAGCGCGCGGGTGTTCATCTCGGCGACCGCGCCCTCGTATTCGATGCGGATGCCCTTGATCGGGGCTTCCGTGAGCTGGCCCAGGAAGGAGCCGAGCTTTTCCGCAAGCGCCACGAAGGGTTTCAGGCGCGGCGCTTCTTCTGCGGTGATCGACGGGAAGTTGACTGCATTCTGGATCGCGCCCTGGAGCAGGTAATCCGACATCTGCTCGGCCACCTGCAGCGCCACGTTCTCCTGCGCCTCCGTGGTGGCCGCGCCGAGATGCGGCGTGCAGACCACGTTGGGGTGGCCGAAGAGCGGGTTGCTCGTCGCGGGCTCCTCGACGAACACGTCGAAGGCCGCCCCCGCCACGTGGCCGGAATCCAGGGCGGCACGAAGCGCCACCTCGTCCACGAGACCGCCGCGGGCGCAGTTGATGATGCGCACGCCCTTCTTGGTCTTGGCGATGTTCTCGGCCGAGAGCACGTTCCTCGTCTTCTCCGTCATCGGCACGTGGAGCGTGATGATGTCGGCACGGCGCAGCAGCTCGTCGAGCTCCACCTTCTCGACCCCGAGCTCGAGGGCGCGCTCCGGCGACAGGAACGGATCGTAGGCGATCACCCTCATGCGCAGCCCGATGGCGCGGTCGGCCACGATGGAGCCGATGTTGCCGCAGCCGATCACGCCGAGGGTCTTGGCCGTCAGCTCGACGCCCATGAAGCGGTTCTTCTCCCACTTGCCGGCCTGCGTCGACGCATCGGCCTGCGGGATCTGGCGCGCGAGCGCGAACATCATGGCGATGGCGTGCTCGGCGGTGGTGATGGAATTGCCGAAGGGCGTGTTCATGACGATGACGCCCTTCGCCGTGGCGGCGGGGATCTCGACATTGTCGACGCCGATGCCGGCGCGGCCGATGACCTTCAGGTTTTTGGCCTGTTCGAGGATCTTGGCCGTGACCTTGGTGGCGGAGCGGATGGCGAGGCCATCGTAGTCGCCGATGATGGCAGCGAGCTTGTCCTTATCCTTGCCGAGGTCGGGCTGGAAATCGACCTCGATGCCGCGATCCTTGAAGATCTGCACGGCGGCGGGGGAGAGAGCGTCGGAAATGAGTACGCGGGGAGCGGGCATGGGGCACCTCGATCTCCCCTCCCCCTTGCGGGGAGGGGTGGGGGTGGGGGTGGTTCGACAGGGTGAGAGGTGGAGCAAAGTGCTGTAACAGCCTCGTGCATTCATCACGACGCAGAGCACTCCTACGTTCCGACCCCCACCCTCGATCCCTCCCCGCAAGGGGGAGGGAAGAAGCGTGTTAAGCCGCTTGCGCGAGCTTTGCCTTTTCCTGCGCGAAGGCCCAGTCGAGCCAGGGCGTCAGGGCTTCGAGGTCGGATTGCTCGACCGTCGCGCCGCACCAGATGCGCAGGCCCGGAGGGGCATCGCGATAGGCGCCGATGTCGAGGGCCACGTTTTCCTTCTCGAGCGCGGAGACAATGCCCTTGGCGACCTGCGCCACAGCCTCGGGTCCCTTGGCGACCACATCGGGATCGGCGATCACGAGGCACACGCTGGTGTTGGAGGCAGTGGCCGGATCCTTGGCGAGGTTGGCGATCCAAGGGGTCTTTGCGACCCAGTCGGTGATCACCTTCGCGTTGGCGTCGGCCTTGGCGAGGAGCGCGTTCAATCCGCCGATGGACTTCGCCCATTCCAGCGCGTCGATGTAGTCCTCCACCGCCAGCATGGACGGCGTGTTGATGGTCTCGCCCTCGAAGATGCCCTCGATGAGCTTGCCGCCCTTGGTCATGCGGAAGATTTTCGGCAGCGGCCAGGCCGGCTTGTAGCTCTCCAACCGTTCGACCGCGCGGGGCGAGAGGATGAGCATGCCATGGGCCGCCTCGCCGCCGAGCACCTTCTGCCAGGAGAAGGTGACCACGTCCAGCTTGGCGAAGTCGAGCTTCTGCGCGAAAGCCGCCGAGGTGGCGTCGCAGATGGTGAGACCTTCACGGTCGGCCGCGATCCAGTCCGCGTTCGGCACGCGCACGCCGGAGGTTGTGCCGTTCCAGGTGAACACCACATCGCGGCTCTTCGTGTCGACCTGCGCGAGATCGGGAAGCTCGCCGTAAGGCGCGTTGATGATCCGGGCATCGGCGAGCTTGAGCTGCTTGACCACGTCCGTGACCCAGCCCTCGCCGAAGCTTTCCCAGGCCAGCATGTCGACGGGCCGCGCCCCGAGCATCGACCAGAGCACCATCTCCACGGCGCCGGTGTCGGAGGCGGGCACGATGCCGATGCGGTAATCGGCCGGCACGTCCAGCACCTCGCGGGTGAGGTCGATGGCGAGCTTCAGGCGCGCCTTGCCGAGCTTGGCGCGATGGGAGCGGCCAAGGCTGTCGGTTTTCAGGTTCTGGAGAGACCATCCGGGGCGCTTCGCGCAGGGGCCGGACGAAAAGAAAGGCGCGCGCGGACGCGCGGCGGGCAGGCTTGTCATGGTATCCATCCTTTCAGATGGGCGCCTCTCGGTGGGGAGAGGTGTCCCGCCGACCGGTATGACGGAGGCGAACGCCACGGTCAAGGCGATTGCTGCTGGATCTGTCGTTGCGGCAGCGATCCAGATTACGAAATCGTAATACAAAACATCGTGTTCAGACGGATCCCTTCGGAGTAATTGGCATATATTGTGCTAGGACGAGTTCCGATATTCCGAACGACAAAGAATGACGTGTAAGGAGCAAGCATGCGTGTGTCCGGTCAACTTGCTGTCATAGCCATGCTGGGGGCGGCAGGCTTTGGCGGCTGGTACGCCTACAAGGGCGGCCATCTGGCCAATGTGCCCGTGATCGGCGCCTATGTGAGCCAACCTTCCGGCCAGCAGGCTGGTGCTCCGAGGGGCCCGGGCGGCCGCGGCGGCCCCACCGGTCCGGCCACGGTCGAGGTCGACACGGTCAAGACCGGACGCATCGTGGAGATCCGGGAGGCGGTCGGCACCGTGCGTGCCTATGAATCGATCACGGTGACCGCCAAGGTGGCAGGCATCATCGGCGAGATCGGCTTCGAGGAAGGCCAGAAGGTCAAGGCCGGCGACACGCTGGTCCAGTTCGATGCCGCCGAGCGCCGCGCCGCCATCGAGCAGGCTGCCGCCGAGGCCAACCGGGCCACGGCGCTCCGGAACGAGATCGCCATCAAGCTCGATCGTGCCCAGGCCCTGCGCCGCACCGGTGCCGGCACCGAGGCCCAGGTCGAGGATCTGACCGCGCAGATGAAGTCGCTCGAAGGCTCGATCGCCTCTGCTCAAGCTCAGCGCAGGGCGGCAGAAGCACGGCTCGAAGAGCTGACGATCCGCGCGCCCTTCGCCGGCCGCGTCGGCACCCGCTCCGTCTCGCTTGGCGCCTATGTAGCGCCAGGAACCCGCATCACGTCCCTCGACGATCTGTCCAAGGTGCGCCTCGACTTCGCCGTGCCGGAGAACCTTCTGGGTCGCCTCGAGCCGGGGCAGACGGTCAATGCTGTCTCTGCAGCCTACCGTGGCCGGATCTTCAAGGGCACGGTCGCGACCATCGACCCCCGGGTCGATCAGACGACCCGCACGGCGCGCCTCACCGCGGAGTTCGACAATCAGGACGAAGCTTTGAAGCCCGGCATGTTCCTGTCCGTGGCCCTGGAGGTCTCCACCAGGGACGACGCCGTCGTGGTGCCGGAGGAAGCGGTCGTCAGCGAGGGCCTGCGCCACATCATCTATCCGGTGAAGGACAACAAGGTGGAGCGCCGCGTCATCACCATCGGCCAGCGACAGGGCGGCAAGGTGGAGGTGGTGGACGGGCTCAAGGCCGGCGAGACCATCGTCGTGCTGGGTGTCCAGCGCGTGCGGCCTGGCGCCGAAGTCATCGCCCGTCCGTTGGGTTCCGGTGCTCCTGCCAGTCCTGCTCCGGCAGCCAATCGCGATCAGCCCTCCCGCTCGTCGCTGAACGTGCCGCAGGCCATCGGCAGCGCCCAGGCGGCAGAGCGGAAGTGAACCACCTTGCTTCCCTCGCCCTTGTGGGGAGGGATCGTGGGTGGGGGTGTGAGCGCCATGCTCTCGGGAGGTGGCGTTGACACCCCCACCTCCAACTCCTCCCCACAAGGGGGAGGAGAGCCTTGTCGAATCTCGTTGCGAGTCCCTCGCTGCCATCTGGATCGAATAAAGCCATGCAGGTTTCAGACCTCTTCATCCGCCGCCCCGTCTTCGCCGTCGTGGTCAGCCTGCTGCTGATCGTGGGTGGCTTGGCCGCGCTCATGAACCTGCCGGTTCGCGAGTATCCGCAGGTCGACCGCCCGGTCGTCTCGGTCTCCACCGTCTATCGCGGCGCCTCGAACGAGGTGATCGAGAGCCGGGTGACCGAGATCATCGAGGGCGCGGTCGCCGGCATCGAAGGCATCCGCCAGATCACGTCGCAGAGCCAGAACGACCGCTCCTCCGTGTCCATCGAGTTCGAGGTTTCCCGCGAGCCGGAAGCCGCGACCTCTGACGTGCGCGACGCCGTGTCCCGCGTGACCGGGCGGCTGCCGGAAGGCGCCGACACGCCGGTGGTGCGAAAAGTCGATGCCAACGCCTCGGCCATTCTATGGGTCGGCGTCACCTCCACCAGCCTCGATGCCCTCGAGCTCAGCGACTTTCTCAAGCGCGTGTATGTGGATCGCCTGTCCACCGTTCCGGGCGTCGCCAATGTGAACTTGAGCGGCGAGCGGCGCTTTGCCATGCGGGTCTGGGTCGACCGCCCGGCCCTCGCGGCCCGAGGGCTGACGGCGCAGGATCTGGAGACCGCCATCAAGCGCCAGAACGTGGAACTTCCCGGCGGCCGGATCGAGTCCAGCCAGCGCGAGTTCACCGTCAAGACCGACTCCCGCCTCGCTACCCCCGAAGAATTCGCGCAGGTGATCGTCACCAACAAGAACGGCTATCTGGTCCGTCTCGGAGAGGTGGCTCAGGTGGAGGTCGGCCCGGAGGATACACGCTTCGAGTTCTACCAATCGGGCGAGACCGCTATCGGCATGGGCGTGGTGCGCCAGTCGACCGCCAACACACTGTCCGTCGTCGATGGCGTGCGCAAGGAATTGGAGGAGCTCAAGTCCTCCCTGCCGCCCGGCACCACTGCCGAGGTGGCCTATGACGAAAGCCAGTTCATCCGCGCGTCCATCGATGGCGTGCTGAAGACCCTCCTGGAAGGTGTGGCGCTGGTGATCCTCGTGATCCTGGTCTTCCTGCGGGACTGGCGCTCGACCATCGTGGCCATGGTGGCGATTCCGGTCTCCATCACGGCAGCCTTCATGGTCATGGCCTTCTTCGGTGCGTCCATCAACGTGCTGACCCTGCTCGCCATCGTGCTCGCCATCGGCATCGTGGTGGACGATGCCATCGTGGAGATCGAGAACGTGCATCGGCGCATCGAGGAGGGTCAGCCGCCGCTGCTGGCCTCCTTCGACGGCGCGCGGGAGATCGGCTTCGCGGTGATCGCCACCACGGCCACCCTGATGGCGGTGTTCGTGCCGCTCGCCTTCATGACCGGCAACACCGGCAAGCTCTTCCGCGAATTCGGCATCACGCTTGCGGCGTCCATCTTCTTCTCGGGCGTGGTGGCGCGCACGCTTACCCCAATGATGTGCTCCAAGCTGATGGTTCCGGCCCATGGCCGCATCCAGCGCATGACCGAGCCGCTCTTCGAGAAGATGAACAATGGCTACCGCTGGCTGCTCTCCCGGGCATTGCGGGTCCCGGTGGTCATCCTCTTCATCGGCTTCCTCGTGTCGCTCTCGGCCTATGGCCTGTTTCAGTCCCTGCCGAAGGAATTCGCCCCGCAGGAGGACCGCGGCGCCATCATCGTGCGGCTCCAGGCCCCGGAAGGCGCAAGCCTCGACTACACCCGCGACCGGGTGAAGGAGGTCGAGAAGGCCATCCTGCCCCTGCAGGAACAGGGCATCATCGCGTCCATGCTGAGCCAGGTCGCACCGGGCTTCGCGCGCCCCTCCCCGGTCAATGAGGGCATCGTGATCGTGCGTCTCGTGCCCTGGGAGGAGCGGACCCAGAACCAGCAGGACATCGTGCGCCAGCTGACGCCGAAGGTGTCGAATTTTCCCGGCGCGCGCGTGTCCGTGGTCAACCCGCCGGCCTTCGGCGGCGCCGGAGGCTTCGGCCAGCCGATCCAGTTCGTGCTCGGCGGTCCCGATTACGACACGATCCGCGGCTGGCGCGACATCGTCATGCAGAAGGCCCAGGAGACGGGCAAGTTCGTCAACATGGACTCGAACTACCGCGAGTCTCAGCCCGACATCCGCGTCCAGATCGACCGCCAGCGCGCCGCCGATCTGGGCGTCTCCGTGGAAGACATCGGCCGCACGCTCCAGCTGATGTTCGGCGAGACCGAAGTCTCGACCTTCGTCAGCCGCGGCGACGAGTATCCGGTGATCATGCGCGCCCGCGCCCAGGACCGCGCGACGCCGAACGATCTCACCAACACCTTCATCCGCGCCGCGAACAGCGAGCTCGTTCCGCTGTCGTCCTTTGTCTCCTTGACGGAATCGGCAGCTCCCCAGGCCCTGAACCGGTTCGACCGCCTGCGCTCGATCACCATCCAGTCCTCCCTGGCACCGGGCGTTTCCATCGGCGAAGGCCTCGAGATTCTCCAGCAGATCGTGCGCGACAACCTGCCGGCGGAGGTGCGCATCGGCTATAACGGGCAGTCGAAGGACTTCCTCGATTCCACGGGCGCGATCTACGTGACCTTCGCCATGGCGCTGCTCGTGGTGTTCCTGGTGCTGGCGGCGCAGTTCGAGAGCTGGATCAATCCGTTCATCATCATGCTGACCGTTCCGCTCGCGGTGACGGGTGGTCTTCTGGCCCTGTTCGTCACGGGCCAGACGCTCAACATCTACAGCCAGATCGGCATGATCCTGCTCATCGGCCTGATGACCAAGAACGGCATCCTGATCGTCGAATTCTCGAACCAACTGCGCGAGCGCGGCTACTCGGTCAGGGATGCGGTGCTCGAAGCGTCGGTCCTGCGCCTGCGGCCGATCCTGATGACCTCCATTGCCATGATCGGCGGCGCCATCCCGCTCGCTTGGTCCACCGGCGCAGGCGCCGAGGCGCGCAATGCCATCGGCTCGGTGATCGTCGGCGGCGTGACGGTCTCCACCATGCTCACCATGCTGGTGGTGCCCTCGATCTATCTGCTCATCGGCGGCTTCACCAAGCCCGCCACCTATGTGGGCGAGATGCTCGACAGGCTCCGCGCTCAGACAGGCCAGCGCCCCCATGGCGAGGATCTGCCGCGCCACACCGCACCGCAGCCCCCGGCCCATCCGGCGGAGTGATCGAAGAAGCAAAGCGGAAGCGCATTTCCCTCCCCCTTGTGGGGAGGGTTCAAGGGTGGGGGTGTCGGCGCTGAACTGGATCAGCGTAACGCTCACACCCCCACCTCCAACTCCTCCCCACAAGGGGGAGGAGGGCTTACGTTGCGCCGCCCTTCGCCCAATCGGTTGAACCGTCACTTCCGCATAAAAAAGCCCCGGCGATCATCTCGCCGGGGCTTTTGCTTGAAGCCGATACAAGCAGCGCTGTTATGCTGCAACCTGGGAGGCAGCCCGGGTCACGGCATCCACCACGTCGTCCACCACGCGGTTGACGAGATCCTCGTTGTCGCCCTCTCCCATCACCCGGATGACGGGCTCGGTGCCGGAGGGGCGGATCACGAGACGGCCTGCTTGGCCGAGAGTCTCGCGCCCTGCCTCGATGGCCTTGATGACCGACGCTTCCTGCAGGGGCTTGCCGGCCTTGTAGCGCACGTTCTTGAGCACCTGCGGCAGGGGCTCGAAGCAATGGCAGACCTCCGAGACCGGCTTGCCGAGGCTCTTGACCACCGCGAGAAGCTGCAGGGCCGCAACCAGGCCGTCGCCCGTGGTGGTGTAGTCGGACATGATGATGTGCCCGGACTGCTCGCCGCCGAGGTTGAAGCCGTGGGCGCGCATGTGCTCGAGCACGTAGCGGTCCCCGACCGCGGTGCGCACGAGGCCGAGGCCCATGCCGCTTAAGTAACGCTCCAGGCCGAGATTCGACATGATCGTGGCGACGATGCCCGGCTGGGACAGGCGGCCGTCGTCCTTCCACGAGCGGGCGACGACGGCCATGAGCTGGTCGCCGTCGACCTTGTGGCCTTTCTCGTCGACGATGAGGACGCGGTCCGCATCGCCGTCGAGGGCGATGCCCACATCGGCGCGCAGCTCGCGAACCTTCTGGATCAGCGCATCGGGGGCGGTGGAGCCGACATCGTGGTTGATGTTGAAGCCGTTCGGCTCCACGCCGATCGACATCACCTCGGCGCCCAGCTCCCACAGGGCTTCCGGAGCCACCTTGTAGCCGGCCCCGTTGGCGCAGTCGATCACGACCCGCATGCCCTCCAGGTCAATCTGGCGCGGCAGGGTGCGCTTGGCGAATTCGATGTAGCGGGCCTGGACGCTCTCGATGCGCTTGGCGCGGCCGAGGGCGGCGGAACCGGACAGGCGGCGGGTGAGATCGGAATCGATCAGCGCTTCGATCTCAAGCTCCATGTCGTCGCTGAGCTTGAACCCGTCCGGGCCGAACAGCTTGATGCCGTTGTCCTCATAGGGGTTGTGCGAGGCCGAGATCATGACGCCGAGGTCGCAGCGCATGGAGCGGGTCAGCATGGCGACCGCAGGGGTCGGGATCGGGCCGAGGAGCAGCACGTCCATGCCCACGGAGGTGAAACCCGCCTGAAGGGCCGACTCGATCATGTAGCCGGACAGCCGCGTATCCTTGCCGATCACAACCCGGTGCCGATAGTCGCCGCGCTGCTGGAACATGAGGCCGGCGGCCTGACCGACCTTCAGAGCGAGGTCCGGTGTGATGATCCCGTTGGCGCGACCCCGAATTCCGTCGGTCCCGAAGTATTTACGCACGTGCTTTGTCTCCGCGTCCCGTTGCGCTGATCCGCGCCTTTGCTTTTTTTTCAAAGCAACCTCCCCCACTTCAGTCAAGGCATGGAGGCCAATTCGCGCCATCACAAGTGATAAGCGATTGTTACAGACCTTAAGCGTAGACCATGGGTAGTATTAGACATTCAAGGTAAACAAAAAAGAACGCCCGCTGGGAGAGCGGGCGTTCCTGGATTTCAAAACTACTGGCGTGCTCAAGCCTGCGGCTGGGGCTCCATGCCGCCATCGCTCTCGCGCGGACGGCCCGGGCGGGTGGTTGGCACCGCCGAACCGCGGGTCGGAGTCGCCGCATCCCCTGCGTCGCGGACGGGGGGCTGGCCGTCGAGGAGGTTGCGGATCTCCTCGCCCGACAGGGTCTCGTACTC
>NZ_JBWBEW010000037.1:0-52659 GCF_056148915.1 Microvirga sp. jy35
GACGACGACACGCTGACCGGCTGGACCCTGGGTGCTGGTATCGAATATGCCTTCACCAACAACCTGACCACCCGTCTGGAGTACCGTTACACCAAGTTTGATGGTGGTGATAACTTCTTCAACAATGTCGCTCTCGGCAGCAACGACATTGAATTCCACACGGTCCGTGCTGGCCTCAGCTACAAGTTCGGATCCTACTAAGGTCCGCCTCCTACAGAGACAGAAGAGGCCCGGGGAAACCCGGGCCTTTTTCGTTACATTCAGAGGTGGAGCCCCGCGGACTCTACAGGCCGCACCTAACTGCGCGCTTTGGTGCAAATAAAGGCGATGGAGCCGCAGTGTCCAGAACCGGCAGAGTGAGTGGATAACGTCGCTTGACTCTTGTCAGGATCGAACCACTACGCTAGAAATAAGTTCTCAAAGCACTCTCGGTGATTTTCACCCGGAGTGCGTTAGCTTTATGACTTCCCGCTGTCGAGCCCTTGCTCCGGCGGGCTTTTTTATGCCCGCTCCATGTCCAAACGCAAGTCCTGCACCCGTGATGATGGTCGTCTCATGATAGAGATCCGTCCTCACGAGTACGTTGAAGAGAGCATTGCGGAACGAATGGGGCTTCTCCGTTAGCTGCAGCAGTCACTCTTAAGTGAGCACGCCAAGGCGAAATAGCCACCGGATCGTCTGGATGACTGTGCTAGGTTCGGCGCTCCGAAGCCTCCCCGGAATGGACCTATGCGCATCCTCACCCTTGTCACCATATTGGCTCTCGGCTTGGCCTCCCAAGCGGCACAAGCTCAAGGGAGGGCAGTAACAGGATCAGGAAAGCCAGCCGAAAAGGTATATAGCGCTGAAGAGAGTGCTGCTATGGGTGCCGCCGTCCGTAAGAAGGACGAAGCCGCGGAGCGCGCTAGAGACGCTCGGTTACGCAAAGCAACGAGAGGCATCTGCACCGGCTGTTGAGACAGGTGGCGGCGGCTCAAAGGGAAGAAGCCGTCGATTGATATTTACTGAAAACATTAAGTATTGAATAAGTTAAGCAACCAAGATGGCAAAACGTGATTGCTCTTTGAACTAGGTATCTATACCCCATATGTTGGCTGCGATAATGCGGCCGCTGTGGGGGCAAAATGAAGAATTCTTATAAGCTCGGGCTCATTGCCCTGGGCCTTATCGCAGGCATCGGGTCGGCTCAAGCGCAGTCGAAAGGCGACTGGGTTCTAGCTCAGTACAAGGGTGGCAACTACTGGTACCCTGGCGTCATCCAAGCTGTATCGGGTGGGAATATCACCGTGGCTTACGACGACGGTGATCGCGAGACTCTCTCTGTCAGTGCTGTAAGACCGTACAACTGGGCTATCGGTGGTCGAGTTGAGTGCAACTTCAAGGGTGCTGGAAAGTGGTATCCTGGAAAGATCGCGTCACTGGGTGGTGAGACCATCGGCATCAACTATGATGACGGCGACCGCGAGACAACTAAGACCGGTCGTTGTCGCTCTCAATGATCCAGTTGCCTGGCGATGGTGATGTGCCTTCGCCAGGCATGACTACCAGATCGTTGCCCTAACCTCTTCGTGTAAGAGAGCATCGCTGGGAGGTTAGGGCTACTGAGGTAGGCTCGGAGGCACGTCCTCTGGGTTGACTGAGACATCCGTCACAGTTTCCAAGACGGTTCCGGCTACAATTGGGGGTGCCCCTAGCGAGATGGTGATGGCGGCAGAGCACGCAGGGCAAGCATAGACCGTGCCGCTCTGGAGAACTCCTGAGCTCTCAATATCGACGCTGTAGCACTTCACGCTCAGTAGTGGCTCTGCGCAGTTTGGGCACTTAGCTGACATGGTACACCCTTCGTCACTTGGTTTGAGTGAATCGCAGGAATGCCAATGGGTCAATCGGGGCCTACTGCCCACGTCCCCAGTTTCGTAAAGCCTCGCGGAGAGGCTGGGGCTGTTGAGGTAAGTCAGCCCTGCTCAGTGTGAGGCCAAGAACAGATATCCCAGCATAGCGCAGGCCGCCAATAGGCCGGCCCACCTCAGAATATGAGCGATGCGGTCGTTGGCTGGGCTCTTGTCTTTCGTGTCCATGCAGGCGTGTTAGCTATCCTGCATCCTTGCAAGCAACTGCGCGAAAGGGTTACAGCCATGTGCATCCTTCGCCGTTTCCTCACTCTGACACTCAGGGAAAATCAGACAGAGCTCCAGCGCTCTGAGCTGCGGCGCAATCAGGTCTACATGCTCCAGTACGACAACTGGCCTACCATGCGCTGGGACCTCAAGCTGGCCTGACGCGGGTAAGCTTAGCCGAGGAAGTAAGTGCCGGCGAGGCTGAGAACCCCGACCGAGGCCAAGGATAAGACGAACCACATAGGGCAGTGGTGGGAGCAATCCTCAGCGTCGAGGCGAGGATCTACTATGTCTTTGCTGGAAGGTCTCATGATGCGGATGCGGGTACTGCCTGAGCGTTTCAGTTTTATGACACGACCCATCATTGAGTGACGCAACCCGAATGTCAAAGCCTCTTGACCAAAGGGCAAGGCAGAAAGAGCACGACACCAATCGCGGCTCAGCCCGCCAGCGAGGCTACAACACCCGCTGGGAGAAAGCCCGCAAGACCTACCTGATGCGCAACCCGCTCTGTGTCATGTGCAAGAAGGACGGAAGAGTAACCCTGGCCACGGTGGTCGATCACATCATTCCCCACAAAGGGGATCAGCAACTGTTCTGGGATATCGAGAACAACTGGCAGGCCTTATGCAAGCCCCATCACGACAGGGACAAGCAAAGGGAAGAGCGAAGCAGGTTCCAAGCAGTCGATGCCGATGGATGGCCAGTCTAAGCAGTCCCCTAGTGATCTCGCGCCGCATCTTTAAACAATCCGGTCAGCGCTGCCAGAAGCGTAGTCCGGGCCTCTTGCCCCTCGGCCAGCATAAGAAAGTCATTGATCCCAAAGCGCTGCTCACTTTGCTGCTCAGCACTCTCCGAATGTGGGTTTTGGTGAATTCGCGTGTGTTCCACCCACAATCCAGAGGCCTCTGTATCGAGGATCAGGTGCCACCATTCGCCTGTATGCCCTCCTGGGTTCTCGGCTCTAAAGGCTAACTCGCGTTTGTAAATGGGCATCCGCTCGCTCCTGATCCGGCGCGGATTGTGGAACTACGTGCAAGCCGACACAAGTAATGGGAAAGGCACTCGCAGAGTGTAGGTTGCAGGTGATGGAGAAGGCAGATGGCCTACATCCCAGTGGAGTGAAGTGCGCGTGGCTGGCGATGAACGGCTCTATTCAACTCCACCGGCAATATGACAATCGGTGCTTGACGGCCCGAGTTGTAGGAGATCGTCTCGAGCGTAAGTGCTGTCTCGCGAGCTTCCTCCTCCGTAATGTACGAGTAAATAGCTCTACCCTGGCACATCACTAGCCAGCGGTCTTCCTGAAGGTGAAAGACTTCGAAACGTTGCATGTTGGTTGCCCCTATGACCAAGGACAGCATACTGAGTCCAGCCCCCACATGCGGCATTCTCCGACGAGGTAAGGGGGGCTCTCGAAAGTATAGAACCTTTCAGTCCCGGACCGGCGCCCATAGTTTTCATTTAGTTTCCGCAAAACTCCGAACCTTTTTAGGATGATGTAACATGGGACGCCCACGGAAGTCCCCAGAGGCTCGCCGCCTTGAGGGCAACCCCGGCAAGCGGCCCATTCCTGAGACGAGCATCGTGGCTGGCGGCTCTGTGGTCGCCCCCGATCATCTGAGCGACGACGCGAAGGCTTGCATCGAGATCATCAAGCGCTCGCTGCCGCCAAAAACCTACGCATCCTGTGACGCCTTCCTGCTCTCGGCCTACGCGAGCGCCTGGTCGGAACACAAGCGCTGCGTAGAGGAGGTGAACAAGCCCGAGTTCAAGCAAGTCGAGGCAGGGTCTCAAGGCCAACCAGTACTGAACCCATGGCTCAAGCACATGAACGAGCAGGCGAGGCTTCTGCTGTCAATCGGCGCCCGCCTGTTCCTCGATCCGGTCGCAAGGGCGGCGCTAAAACTGCCCGAGGAAAAACCGGCCAGCAAGTTCGACGGCCTGATCGGGCAGAACGAGTTATCCGCTTCATCGAAGCATTGAATGTCCCATCTGGCGAAGGCCAAGGCGGGCCGTTCGTCCTTCGGGATTGGCAGAAGGCTTTCATCCGGGATGTTTACGAGCCGCATACACTTCGCAAGGGACAATATCGGCGCCAGGTTCGACGGGCCATCTTCTCGATCGCCCGAAAGAACGGCAAGACAGCGCTGATCGCGGCCCTTGTACTCACCCATCTGGTCGGGCCGGAAGCCATTCAGAACGGCGAAATCTACTCCGCGGCCAATGATCGGGAGCAGGCTGGGCAGGTCTATAAATTCGTCTCGCAGATTGTGAAGGCGGATCCGGAGCTCTCCGCGATGCTCCGGTGCGTGGACTCCACAAAGACGGTTGCCTGCTACGGGAACGGCTCTTTCTACAAGGCCATCTCAGCCGAAGCGGGCACGAAACATGGCCTCTCGCCTAGTCTGGTGATCTTCGATGAGCTGGCTCAAGCGAAAGACCGCGAACTTTATGATGTTCTTGATACTTCGATGGGTGCTCGTGCGGAGCCGCTCTTTGTGACCATCTCGACGCAGAGCAACGACCCGGAGCACATCCTGTCGAAGCTCATTGACGACGGCCTAGGGTCCAAGGATCCGACCATCGTCTGCCATCTCTACGCCGTTCCGGAGGACTGCCCGAACGTCTACGATCCGAACATCTGGAAACTAGCCAATCCGGCCCTTGGAGACTTCCGCGACTTCGATGACTTGAAGGCAATCGCTGAAAAAGCACAGCGAATGCCTGCCGAAGAGCCCAAATTTTTGAATCTCTATCTCAATCAGCGTGTGGCGCCTGTCGCCTCGCTGATCTCCCGGGCCGAATGGATGGCCTGTGTCGGGGAAGCTGAGTTTGAGGACGGCGAAGAAGTCTATCTCGCTCTCGACATGTCGGGCGTCATCGACTTGACCTCACTCGTGATGGGTAGTGCAGGGGACCTCACGCGGCTCAAACCCTTCTTTTGGAAGCCGGCTGATCTCCTGAAGGAGCATAGTAATCGGGACTTCGGCTCTGGTAATCTCCGATATGTCGAGTGGCGCGATGGAGGGTGGCTCGATGTCTCGCCAGGAAGGTCGATTGACCCACAGGTGGTGGCGCTCAAGATCGCAGAACTGTGCCAACGGTACAAAGTCCTTGGTCTCGCGTATGACCGCTGGCGCATCAATGATCTTCTCCGAGAGCTTGATCGCATCGGTCTCCAAGCCTTCCAAGAAGGCGAAAAGGGTGACGGTCTACGCCTCATACCGTGGGGGCAGGGCTATCGTGACATGGCGCCAGCCATCGACGCCCTGGAATTCGCGGTAATCGAACGCAAGCTCGAGCATCCATCCAGTCCGGTACTGAACTGGAACATGGCGAACGCGGTCGCCACGATGGATCCGGCCGGCAATCGCAAGATCGATAAGAACAAAGCCCGTTTCCGCATCGACGGCGCCGTCACGGTGGCGATGCTCTGCGGCCTCAAGTCGAGGGACCGAACGGACGAACGTCCGCCCGAATATCAGATGTTCGTGCTGGGCTGAGAAGGAACCCAAGAATGAACCGCATGTACTCGATCCTGACCGTGAAAGCGGTCGAGGAGGACCAGCGCATTATCCGCGGCGTGGCCACGACACCCAACCCAGACCGGGTAGGGGATATCGTTGAGCCCTTGGGCGTCCAGTTCAAGAACCCGATGCCACTCCTGCATCAACATGACCACGACAAGCCGGTTGGCACTGTCACCTTCGACAGACCCACAAAGGACGGCATCACCTTCGAGGCAAGGCTCCCGATCATCGAACAGGCCGGCCCCCTCCGCGACCGCGTGGAAACCGCATGGGGCGAGATCAAGGCCGGCCTGGTCCGCGCCGTCTCCATCGGCTTCCGCGCTCTGGAATACTCGTTTCTTGATGAAGGCGGCATCCGCTTCAACAAAAGCGAGGTTTTGGAACTATCCCTAGTGTCAGTGCCAGCAAATGCTGACGCGGTGATCTCCACCATCAAGTCGATCGATGCCCCCTTGCTCGCCGCGACCGGCAAAGAGCCCAAGGCAACTGATCGGCCTGTCCGTCCGGGCGCTACCGGAAAAACCGTCAAATCCGTCAACTTGCGCCCGAAGGAGGGCACGACCATGAAAACCATCGCAGAGCAGATCGAGGCGCTTGAGGCCTCACGAAATGCCAAGTCCGCCCGCATGGCTGCTGTCATGCAGAAGTCCATCGACGAAGGCCGCTCCACCGATCAGGCCGAGCAGGAAGAGTTCGACACGCTCGAAGGCGAAGTTGACGCCATCGACGGTGACCTGAAGCGTCTCCGCGCGCTCGAAAAGGCTCAGGCTACGACTGCCCGGCCTGTTGTTCACAGCCAGATCAAGACGGGCGCCGAAGGCGCTGCCGTCCGCTCTGGCGTCGCTTTGCCGAAGCCGCCCCCGGAGAAAGGCATCCGCTTTGCCCGCTATGCAAAATGCTTGGCCATCTCAACAAAGACCCACCAGCCTATCGACCGGGTAGCCGAGGGCATCTACGGCAAGGCCGATCCGGACCTTGTTGACATCGTAAAGGCAGCTGTCTCCGCGATGACATCGGCCAACACCGATGCCCTAATCGGCAACGAAGGGGGCTTCGCTGATTTCGTGGAGTTCCTCCGCCCAATGACGATTGTCGGGCGCTTCGGCACCGGCAATATCCCCAACCTGACCCGTGTACCGTTCCGGGTGCCCCTCATCTCGGAGACCTCTGAGACCGATGCGCAGTGGGTTGGTGAGGGCAAGGGCAAGCCGCTGACCAAGTTCACGGTCGGTCGCAGCGAGATCAATCCGCTGAAGATCGCCACCATTGCGGTGCAGACGATGGAACTCATCCGCGACAGTTCGCCGTCCTCGGACGTGCTTCTGCGGAACTCCCTTGCCAAGGCCATTGCCAAGCGCTCGGACCTGTCCTTCATTGACCCGGCCTCGGCGGCTGTGGCCAATGTCCGGCCTGCCTCGATCCTCAACGGCGTGACGGCCGTCACCGGCGGCGGCGGCTCTGACGCGGATAGCGTTCGCGCCGATGCGCAGGGCATCATCGGCTCCTTCGTCTCGGCCAACAACCCGCTGCAGTCTGGCGTCTGGATCATGTCTGCCACCTACGCTCTGCGGCTCATGATGATGCTGAACCCGCTCGGTCAGCGCGAATTCCCCGGCATCACCATGCAGGGTGGCACGTTCTTCGAGCTCCCCGTCATCGTGTCGAACTACCTGACCGACTACGTGGCGCTCGTGAATGCCGAGGACATCTACTTGGCCGACGAAGGTGGCGTGGACATCGCAATGTCGACGGAAGCCTCGCTCGAGATGGTGGATAATCCGACGCAGGACTCCGGCGCTGCCGATCCGGTCGAGACCACCGTTGTGTCGATGTTCCAGACGAACAGCGTGGCCTTCCGCGCCGAGCGCACCATGAACTGGGCTCGACGCCGTGCAAGCGCAGTCGCTTGGATGGACAACGTGACCTGGGGTGCTCCTGCAGCTCCCTAAAGGCAAAAACTCGTATTGAGACGACCGGTCCCGTCAGCGGGGCCGGTTCCTTTAGGCGGAGATGGCCATGAAGAAATCATCCTATATGACGCGGGCCATGAAAGCCCAAGATCCTCGCTATGCCCGAGTGCTATCCAGGCTCGGATACGAGCGGGCGGATCTTGCCGCTGACGATGCGCCTCCGGCGAAGAAGACCGCGGTCCGTCCGTCGGTGCCCTCGGCCAACAAGGCCGGAACAGGTGATGACATGGCGGCTCTGCGCAAGCAGTACCAAGCCGTCATCGGCAAGAAGCCCTTTGGGGGCTGGGATGCTGAGACACTGAAGGCCAAGATTGCTGAAGCTTCCAAGGCCTAACCCATGCGCCTTCTCGGTCTGAACATCTCCCGCGCAAAGGCGGCGGGCCAGACAGCCGCTACCCCTATCTCGCAGGGGCGCGGGGGCTGGTTCCGCATCCTTGAGGCTTTTGCGGGTGCTTGGCAGCGGAACGTTGAGGTCCGGTATGACGACGTGCTGTCGAACCATGCCGATTTCGCCTGTCGTACCCTTATAGCTTCGGACATCTCCAAGCTCCGGATCAAGCTCGTCAAGAAGGACGAGAACGATATCTGGACGGAGACGACCAACTCGGCCTATTCGCCTGTCCTTCGCAAGCCGAACCACTTCCAGAACCGGATCCAGTTCATGGAGAGCTGGGTCCTGTCCAAGCTCCAGCGCGGCAACGCCGTAATCCTGAAGCAGCGGGACGGACGCGGCGTGGTACAACGCCTGTATGTGCTGGATTGGGCCCTCGTCACGCCTCTCGTGGCAGATGACGGCAGCGTGTTCTATCAACTCAACACCGACAATTTGGTAGGGCTCCCGCAGTCGGTGACGGTGCCTGCCCGTGAGATCATCCACGACCGCTTCAATTGCTTCTACCACCCGCTAATTGGCCTCTCCCCGATCTTTGCCGGCGGGCTTGCTGCCATGCACGGGCTTGCGATCCAGAATGACAGTACGACGTTCTTCCAGAACGGTGCTCAGCCAGGCGGTATCTTGACAGCTCCGGGCTCAATCAGCGACGAGACTGCCAAGCGCCTCAAGGAACACTGGGATACCAACTTCGCTGGGAAGAACTCCGGCAAGGTGGCTGTTCTTGGCGATGGGTTGAAGTATGAGGCCATGAAGGCCAAGGCTGTCGACGCTCAGCTCATAGAGCAGCTTAAATGGTCCGCCGAGGTCGTCTGCTCGACCTACCACGTCCCGCCTTATAAGATAGGTGTCGGCACGATGCCGGCCAATAACAACGTCGAAGCGCTCAATATTGAATACTACTCACAGTGTCTCCAGGTCCTTATCGAGTCGATTGAGCTCTGCCTCGATGAAGGTCTGGGCATGGGCGAGAACATCGGCACCGAATTCGACGTCGATAATCTGCTCCGGATGGACACGACGGCGCTGATCAATGCCGAGAAGGAAGCCGTGGGTGCAGGCATCAAGGCGCCGAACGAAGCTCGGAAGCGGCTCAATCTTGGTCCGAAGGCAGGCGGGAACAGCCCCTATCTTCAGCAGCAGAACTATAGCCTTGAGGCGCTCGCCAAACGTGATGCTCAGGCTGATCCGTTTGGAGGTGCGCCCACTGCGCCGCGCGAGGGCTCTGAGGTAGACGATGCTGCGCGACAGCAGGCAGAGCAGCGCGCCTTCTTCGCTGAGGCCGCATTGTCATTTCAGAAGGGTCTCGCGGCATGATTGACGCCAAGGCTTTCGGCCAAGAGCTTGCCGAAATCTTGAAGGGGCAGATGGCGCCGATCCTCGCCCGGATGGAAGCGCTCGAGAAACGGTTTGACGAGTTGCCAGCCCCAAAGAATGGCAAGGACGCCGATCTTGGCGAGGTCCGAGAGATAATCGCTGCCGAGGTAAAAGGGCTTAAGACGGCCATAGAGGGCATCAAGGTGCCTGACCTGCCGGACGTCACCGCTATTGTGGCGGAGGAGGTCGGGAAGGCCGTCGCAGGTCTTCCGGCCCCGCAGGACGGCAAGAGCGTCACTATCGAGGATGTCTTGCCCCGGATCGCTTCCGAAGTGGAGAAGCGCGTCAGTGAGCTTCCCAGACCAAAGGATGGCGAGCCGGGTAGGGATGGTGAGAGTATCGATCCTGCTGCAGTGCAGCGGATGGTATCCGAGGCCGTCGAGAAAGCCGCATCCTCCATCCCCATGCCAAAGGACGGCAAGGATGGCGTTGATGGGAAAGACGGCATCGGCCTGGCTGGTGCGATCATTGACCGGGCCGGCGAGCTCGTCGTAACCCTGACTAACGGCGAAACGCGAAGCCTTGGGCCCGTGATCGGCAAGGATGGCGCACCTGGTGAAAAGGGCATCGACGGCAAGGACGGGCGCGACGGCTTCGGCTTCGAGGATATCGATCTGCTCGACACCGATGAGGGCGTGGTCTTGCGCTTCATGCGTGCCGACGAGGTGAAGGACTTCCGCCTCCCCATCATCGTGGATCGCGGCGTCTACAAGGATGGCCAGACCTACAGGCCTGGTGACGGCGTGACCTGGGGCGGATCGTTCTGGATCTGCCAGGAAGAGACAGCTGACAAGCCCGATAGCGGCAAGGGTTTCCGCCTTGCTGTGAAGAAGGGCAGGGACGGCCGCGACGGCGTGATGAAGGAAGCAAAGCCGAAGGGGCCTGTGCGAGTCGGCGTGCCAGGGAAGGTGGTCTGATATGGCCCTGATCACAATTGAACAGGCGAAGCAGCAGCTGCGCATCGATCACACGGATGAAGACGCTGACCTGACCATGAAGATGGAGCAGGCGAGCGCCATCATTTTGGACTACCTGAAGAAGCCCGATCACGGATGGACCGTGCAGACGGTTCCGAAGACCGTGCAGGCGGCCATCTTACTGGTGCTGACCGCACTCTATGAAGATCGCGACGGAAGCGGAGACGGAGACTATCTGGCTGCTGGTGGGCCAGTAGCACGACTTCTAAGTCGCCACCGGGATCCTGCAATCGCCTAGGCGCGAGAGTAAGCGACGGTGCGCTCTGGCCAAGTGCTGTCTTGGGTTTCTTGGCCAGAGCGCATGCGATGTCGGTTGCAACACCGCACTTACCCGGGCTGATATGCAACGCACCCGGTGAGAGCATAATGACCGAGGCTGGTAAACTTTTGGTGTTTGGAGTGGGGCGCCCCAGCCGAGCGAAACACGCTCGAAATCTCAGCTGGGGCGCTGGTGGCTTCCTTACGGTCAAAAGTAAACCACGAGTAAGAGGATAGACCGTTCTACACGTCTCTCAACGTCTCAGAAGGCGAGGGATGCATTCCCGGAAAATCCGATCTGGCATGCGGGTTAGCCAAGAATGATAACGCCCCGGCTGAGGCGATCGGGTTCAGGGATCCTCAGCCGGGGCGTCTGCGCTCTTGGGGGGCAACAGCGCAAGGCCGAATAACGCTCACCAACCGTGGCCATATTATGGACGCCTGAGATATGCCCACAGCATCGTCGTCAACAGCGCTACGCATCTGGGTCTCGAGTGATCGACATTCTAATCATGGTCTGAGCATCTGGATTTCTGACTGGAGCAACGATGGGAGCTTTCCCGAGGGTGATCAAGGCAACGACAGTGAAGAGAAAATGAAGCTTTGATGGGGACACGAAAGCACCTGGTTACGCAAGAACAGGCGCGGTTTTTGGGCCCAGATCCTAAATCAAACCTTGCTGCTGAAACGAAAATTTCGTGGTCTTCGGATGGAACCAATAGCGCCGATTTTCACGCCGAAGTGCCGTGAATGATTGTCCCCATCTTTATCCACAATGCGGCCTCTGAGGTCGTAAAACAGGGTTAACGAATGCCTTCATCGGGACAGCTTCGCGACCGAGTGACCTTTCAGCGCCGCGTCGAGACGCCGGATGACCCCTATGGCAACCCCACGTCTGGCGGTTGGCAAGACCAGTTCACCGTTGCCGCCAACATCCGGCCGGCCCGAGGCCGGGAAGAGGTACTCGCTCAGCGCCTGCAGGGCGTGCGGCCGGTCGAGATCGAGGTCCGCTGGTCGTCTCAGACCGTGCAGGTTCAACCTGAATGGCGCTGCGTAAATGCGAGAAAGCCGACTGAGATCTATAACATTCACGACATCCGCGACCCTGACGGCAAGCGGGCGTGGAACATCCTGACCTGTACCTTGGGAGGAGCAAACTGAGGATCTACTGAGATCTGTTGCAGCTGGTCAAATGAACTGCCAATATGCCTTATGATGACGCGCAGAGATTACTTCCGTGAACTTGATATTGGTTTTGAGGGTATCCTCACCCGAGCAGATGCCGCACCTCTCATAAAGCGCCTCGATCAAACTTGGTATGTGTACATCTTGTGGCGCATGGATCAGGCAGTTCCTGTTCCTTTCTATGTAGGCAAGGGCAGGAATAGCCGAGTATTGCATCACGAGCTTGATAGTGAGATCCATAAGAATCCAATCAAGTTGCGTATCATTGCGAAACATCGCCGCTTAGGTCTCTCGCTCGGGTATTCATTTGACGCAACGGATCTGAATGAGGACGAAGCCTTTGAAATCGAACGTGACCTGATTGCGAAGATCGGGCGGCGCGACCGTGAGCTTGGCCCGCTTACCAATCTGACGGATGGCGGCGACGGCACCTCTGGCCATACGGGCTTACGCGGGGAAGCTAACCCAACGGCAAAAGCAGTTGTTGCCGCTGGAGTTCGATACGGATGGCTCGGCGCGGCAGCCAAAGCTCTGGGCGCTCACAGTAGCGTCATAGCGCATCGCATAAAGAACGGGTGGCCCGGCTATTATTATGAAGCGGAAGGTCAGCGCCCGGCGAGAGTTAAGCTTCTTGAGCGCTACCGCCGCCCTGTGATTGTCGAGGGAACTGAGTTTCCCTCTCTAAGTGAAGCAGGCCGCGCAACGGGCATGGATGTTCGCATGATCCATAGCCGCATCGCCGCAGGGTGGGAGGGCTACTTTTACATTGACGAGGGCCAGAGAAAGCGAAAGCAGAAAGGCATCCGATCAGACTCAACAGCGATCATCATCAACGGCCAGCGTTACGCGACAACCACTATAGCGGCCCGCAAGTTGGGCGTTTCCGTCAGCATGGTAGACAAGAGAGCAGAGAGTTCCAATTACCCAGATTGGAAGTATGCCGATGGCGGTCCGAAAAAACAGAGACAAGCCCCGCCGAGAGTGCCCGAAAAAGTTATAGTAGGTGAACAGGTCTTTGAGTCTATAGGTGCTGCAGCCTCGACCTTTGGGCTAACCAGGGGTGGCGTTGTTTATCGCTGCGTCAGTTCAAACTATCCAGAGTGGCGCTTTGCAGATCCCGAGAGACAGAGCGAACTTGCTGGAAATGCCGCCTTTTCATCTTTGCGCAAGAGCGTCACCGTGGCTGGCAGAGTGTATGGGAGTCAGAGTGAAGCTGCTCAGGCCAACGGCATCGATATAAACACGCTAAAGAAAAGGTGCATGAGCCCCGCCTTCCCAGAGTATGAATCGTTGGATCCCGCCTTAGCGAAACGTGCGCCAAAAGATGGCAGGCCTTCGCTTCTCAATGTGAGAATTGATGGCGTAGCGTACAGATCGATAAATGCTGCAAGTAAAGCGACACAAATACCTAGGCACATTATTCGCGGTCGGTGCTCAGACCCTAGTTGGCCTTCGTACCAAGTCGGGGCAGGCGAATAATATCGCAGGTTCTCTACATGGAAGTTCACTAGGCCCGCCCCGCGGGCCTGTTTTACGCCTGGAGGTCAACATGGCACAGAAAGTAAAGTTCACGAAGCCGTACACCTACCGCATCGACGGTCAGCGCCAAGTCGCATACGAGGGCGGCAAAGAATACCGCATCCCCGAAGCCCACTATGAGGCCGCGAAGGTAGCGGGCGTGATCGAGGATGTGGCCGAGGTGTCCGCGGAGGCTGAGAGCAAGACAAAGGGCTGACCTGATGGCCGTAGAAGGCATCGCGGCCGTACGGGCAAAGCTCCGCGCATTGCCCGAGGCAGCCAAGGACGAAATCCGAAAGGTTCTCGCCGAGAATGCGGAGGAGATCGTCAATATGGCTCGCCGTCTCGCCCCATATGAGGACGGCGATCTGAAGGCCTCTATCGGGTGGACCTTCGGATCTGCCCCCAAGGGCTCCATGGTCCTTGCTGAGGCAGAGTCTAGCGATGCTGATTTACGAGTGATCGTGTTCGCCGGGAGTAACCGTGCATTCTACGCCAGATGGCAGGAGCACGGGACCGCAAACATGGCAGCTAACCCCTTTTTCTTTGTGTCCTACAGGGCGCTGAGGCGGCGAGTTCGGTCGCGCCTGACGAGAGCCACGCGCAAAGCAGCCCGCAAGATAGCAGGAAGCAAATGAGCGATCCGGCCCTCGCACTCCAAGGCGCGATCATTGATGCGATCAAGGACTTGGCTACTGAAGCAGGCGAGAACGTCTTCGATACGGTCCCAAGCCGGAACCCTTTCCCCCGCGTCACCGTAGGGGAGGGCCAGACCACTCCGGTCGATGCTGATTGCTATGATGGAAGTGAGAGCACCATCGAGGTCAGCGTCTGGTCGCGGGAGGTGGGGTTTCCGCAGGCCAAACGGATTGCCTCCGCAGTCAGAACACGGCTCCACAATGGAGAACTAATCCTCAGCGGTCATACGCTGGAGATCCTGAAGGTGGAGAACACCTTCTATGAGCGCGACCGAGATGGCCTAACCAGCCGGGCGCGTATCCAAATCCGAGCTGTGACACAGCCTTCGGACTAACCAAAGCTCACATCGGAGAACTGCCATGGCTCGCCCAACTACTCTGCGCGGCTCGAAGCTGCTCATCATGATCGGTGACGGTGCCGATCCCGAAGTCTTCGCTGCTCCCTGCGCCCTGAACACGAAGTCATTCAACCGCTCGGCCTCCACGAACGACTTCAACGTTGCCGACTGTAGCGATCCCGACCAACCTGTGTGGACAGAGAGAGCCAAGGGCGCCCTGTCGTCGGGGATCAGCGGATCCGGCACGCTGGCCAAGGAAAGCATCGACACCTGGGAAGAGTTCTTTGAGGACGTGGACTCGCGCAACGTCCGCGTCGTGATCGACTATGCTGTCGGACCGCGCACCTATCAGGGCCGGTATCATCTGACCACATTCAACATCACCGGCGATCAAGACGGCCTGATCCAGTACGAGATTGAGCTCACCTCAGACGGCCCGGTTAATGTGGTGCCGGTGACCCCGTGAGTGCTGACGCATCGTTTGAACAGGTCTGGGCGGGAGACGAGCGCGTCTTCCGGCTGGGCATTGGCGAGCTGCTCGCGCTGGAAGAGAAACTCGACTGCGGTTGTGCTGCGGTCCTGAACCGGATCGGCAGCGGCGAATGGCGCATTGCCGACCTGAAGGAGCCTATCCGGCTCGGCCTGATGGGTGGCGGTACGGATGCCAAGCGGGCGAAGACCCTCGTTGAGGAAAATGTCGTCCCCGGGCGGTTGCTCGATGCGGCTGTCCTGGCACGAGCCATCCTCCTGAAGGCTCTGGTAGGCGACACCCGCGAGACAGTGGGAAAAGACGACGCGGCGACGGAAGCGCCGGGGCAGAACGCCTCTCCGCCGCCGCCCTCTATGGAACAGGCGCAGTCTTAGGCTTCACGCCAGCGCAGGTTCGCGAGATGACCCTCTGGGAGTTCGCGGCAGCGGTGGACGGGTGGAATGCCTCGCAAGGGGGCGAAGAACCCATTGAAGCTCCAACGGCAGAAGAATATTACGACCTCGTGGCGCGGCTCGGTTAGAGACGCTTCAATTTGGTTCTATCGCCTCTAATCGACGTTAGCCCTGCCTCATGTCGAGCCAGTAGGGCGGCGGTGAACTCAAGTTCGCTCAGGGCTTTCCCGTTCAATTGGATGCTGGCGAGTCTGAACTCTCCATCTCCCAGATCGAACCGGCAGGTGGCGGCCTGCTTAATAGGCACTCCAGCCGCGCTCTTAGTCTGGAAGACGAGTATAGCCTCGTTCCTATCCACGAAGCCGCTCTCGCGCTCATATGACGCCGGAGCCCGCATAAGGCTTTTGACGCTCACTTCGCAGGCTGTGACTGCTGGATCGTCTGAGGATCCGAACAGATTGCAGCCCGCGAGGCCGAATACGACCGTGGCCGTGGCCACTTTCCCCCACATCGAGTTTCTCCAATGGCCGAATCAACGGATCTTCAGCGACTTGTTGTATCAATGGAGGCTCGTTTTACGACCTTCAACAAGGAGATGCAGAAACTAACCGGGTCGGTCGAGAAGGAAACCAATAAGATCCAGGGGCGTTTCAAGGCGCTCAATGACAACCTCCAGGGGCAGACGGCTAACCTCGCGGCGCAGTTCCAGGATATCGGCGTGCAGCTGGCTAGCGGCACTTCTCCACTGACGGTAGCCCTACAGCAGGGTACTCAGATCGCTGCGGTCCTAGGGGAGAGCAAGGGAGGAGCTGCGGGCGCAGTCAAATCACTCGGGGCTGCCTTTGCCTCGGTTGTCAGCCCGATCAGCCTTGCCACCATCGGCATCATCGCGCTCGGCGGCGCCGCTATCCAGTACGTCGCCGGTATGGTCAGCGATACAGAGAGCCTCGACGACAAGCTGAAAACTCATGCCGACTTGATCAAGCAGATCAAGGATGCCTATGGCGAGGCGGCCGAGGGACTTGAGGACTATGCTAAGCAGAGCACGGCGGTCCTTGAGGCGCAGACCCGCGCTTCCATCGTTAAACTACAGGACGATCTAGAAAAGCTCGCTAGGACCATTGCCCGAGCAGCGAGCGCCACTCCCAGCGGCGTTATGACCAACATCGGCACGATCGAGGTCGATACTGCGGAAGTGGATCAGGCAGCGGCCAAGTACGACGCCTTCGCCGCTGCAATCCAGAGAATGCGCGACGAGGCACAGAACGGCACGCCAAATATTCGGGCGTTCCAGGCGGCTGTTGCGGAGATCGTGAACCAGAATACGGGCGATGAGAAAATCGCCAAGCTGGGTGCCGAACTGCTCTCCCTGTCGAAAGAGGCCTACGATGTAGAGACCGCCCTTGATACTGCTCGCCGCGCCATCGGGCTCATCGGTGATGTTGCAGCGGGACAAGTCGGCTCAGTCAAGGAACTCAAAAGCGCTCTGTCCGACCTTGCCAGGATCGGCCTTCCGACTACAGGCGAATTCAGGGCCGAGGAGGCATACAAGCGGGCGATTGAGAACGCCCGCACCCCCGGCGAGCGAGCGCAGGTTGATAGTGCCTACCTTGAGGCACAGCAGCGCCTCCGTGACCGAGAGGCAGAGGCCGCAACCGAGAAAGCCCGCAGGGAGGCCGAGCGGAAGGCGGAGCAGGGTGCCCGGCGGGCCGCGAGTGACGCTGAGCGCGCCCGCGAAGCTTACGCTCAGGAGATCACCGACATCCAGAATGCCACCCGCGCCCTTGAACTTGAGTTCGAGATGCGCGGCAAGAGCAATGTCGAACGGGAGAAAGCCCGCACGATCATGCAGATCGAGAACGCTCTCCAACGCGAGGGCATCATTCTCTCGGGCGAGCAGCGTGCCAACGTTGAGCAGTTAGCGCAGAAATATGCCGAAATGAGCGACAAGCTCAAGGAGGCCAATGCTACCCAGCAGGAACTTCAGCAGCTTGCCAGTTCCACCCTCAAGGGTTTCGTATCCGACCTCATGAACGGTGTGAGCGCAGCAGAAGCCCTGCAAAACGCTTTAGGGCGGGTGGCAGATAAACTCGTTGATATCGCGATCAACTCTCTCTTCGACATCAAGGGCGCAGGGGGCGGCAACATTTTCAGCGCCTTGTACAGCAGTTTCGGTGGAGCGCGCGCTTCTGGAGGGCCTGTCCAGTCTGGCAAGACTTATCTTGTCGGTGAGAGAGGCCCGGAACTCGCCCGTTTTGGGAGGAATGGGACGGTGATCCCCAATTCAGCCCTTCCAAAAGGAGGACAAAGCGGTGGCGCCGTCACCGTCCACATGGCTCCCACCACGGTTCACGCCCCCGGCGGAGACCCGCAGTTGATCGCCGCCATGCTCGACCAGCGCGACCGTGCCATGGTGACCAAGCTGCCGGCCCTTATCCGCAATGCGCAGCAGCGCGGTCATCTCGGACGCTAACAGATGCCGATAACGTATCCCCGCGAGATGCCCTGCGGCGTGCAGAGCATCGAGTTCGACATCGCCCGCGCCGTGTCCAAAAATATGCTCTACGGCGGCCTGACGCAGGTGCGTGAGATGGGCGAGCCGCGCTGGCGGGGATCCTTCACCTACGCGCCCATGAAGCGCGAGCAGTTCCAGGCGCTTCAGGCGTGGCTCGATAGCCTCCGGGGCGGCTTGCGCACGTTCCTTGGCCATGATGCCCTGAAGCCGTTCCCTGTGACCTACAGAGGCGGGTTCTCAGGCCTGTCCCGGGCAACTGGCGGAGCCTTCGACGGAACGGGCAGCGTGCTCAGCTTCGACGGGTCCGACAGGGTAGGGATAGGGACCTTGCCGGCCGGGTTCACTCTCCGAGCCGGCGACATGGTCGGATTAGTACAGGGCGGCAATCGAGGTCTCTATCGGATCCTTGAGGATGCCGTGGCATCCGGCCTTGGTATGGTCACCCTCACGGTCGAGCCGCGTATCGTGCCGGGCATCTTCACCACGGCGGCAAGGGCGAACTTCCAACGGCCCGCCTGTCTCATGACGCTCGACCCCGACAGCATCTCGGCCAGCAGGACCGCCATGATCCGCTCTTCCATCTCCTTTTCTGGCATTCAGAAGATCTACTGATGTCCCGCGCCATTTCCCTCGCAACTGCTGACGCCCTCGACGGCGGGCTGATCGTCGACCGGGGTATGATCCTGTTCAATCTCGGCTCCGGCCTCTACGGCTTCTGGACCGGGGTGGGGCCTTTCACCCATGGCGGCGTCACTTATGTCGGCGCCGGATCCCTGATCTCGGTTGATGGGGTGCGGCAAACCTCCGACCTGTCCTCGGTGCAGGTTGTCGCCCGCCTGACCGCGATCGAGAATACCGACCTGACGCCGGATATCCTCGCCACCATCGAGCAGGAGGTCTATCACCAGCGCCCCTGCACGATCTCGACCGCCTACTTCAATGCCGAGACCTACGAGCTGCTGTCGGTCGAGGTGGAGTACCGCGGCTACATCGACCGGATCGTCCACACCGAGAGCGTCAATGGCGAGGCGGTGCTCGAGGCGCATCTGGAGAGCCGGTTCCGCGATCACCAGCGCAGCGGCTACCGCATCCGCTCCGACACCGACCAGAAGCGCATCCACCCCACCGACAACGGCCTGCGCCATGTGACGGCCGTCTCGACCGAGAAGGTGCTGTTCGGACGATCCGAGCAGCCGGCCCCGGCGCCCAAGAAGAAGTCATGGCTGCAGAGGATCTTCGGATGACCCGCCGCGAGGATTGGCCTGAGCGCCTGATCGAGGCCATTGAGGCTCACAGTGACCTGCCGTTCCAGTGGAGCGTCTCCGATTGCTTCCTGTTGCCCATGGACTGCGTTCTGGCGATGACCGACGCGGATCCGTGGGCAGAGGTCCGGGGCACCTATGCCACCGAGCGCGGGGCAGCAAAGCAACTGCGGCAACGCGGCTTCAAGACCCTGGCCGATGCATTCGCGGCCAAGTTCGAGGAAATCCCGCCCGCTCTCGCCGGACGCGGCGACATCGGCGTCATGGACAGCCCGCGCGGGCTTGCCGGCGTCGTGTTCATGGACACGGGCGTCATCGGCAAGGCTGAGACAGGCCTTCGTCGGGCTCCGCGTTACCTCGTTCTTCGAGCCTTCAAGGTTTAGTCCATGCCATTTATCGGAGCAGCCATCGGCGCCATCGCGGCGGCCGGCTCGATCGGTGGTGCCATTGCGGGCGCGGGCACGATTGCAGCCTTTGCCATCAACACGGCTCTGGCGGTTGGTGTCTCGCTTGGTCTCGGGGCCCTATCGCGCGCCATGGCGCCCAAGCCCAAGGCCGGCGACACCCTGTCGGGCGTGGAGACCAGCGTCCAGATCGGCGGCGACATCCCGCGCCAGATTGTCATCGGCCGTGCCGGCGTGCGCGGCCAGCTCGTCTACCACAACACCGATGGCGCCGTGAACGAGCACTATCAGCAGGTGTTCGTGCTGTCCGACTGGATATCCGAAGAACTGGTTGCGGTCGTGATCAACGGCACCCGGCGCTGGCTGACCTCGATCAGCGAGTCGGCTCACCGGGTTGTCTACGACGTCAACGGCCTCGTCGGACAGGCGCGGATCTACTTCTACCGGGGCACGCAGGCCAGCGCAGACGGCACCCTGATCCAGCATGCTAACCCGGCCGGACGCTGGGATGCCAATTCGATCCTGGCCGGCATGACCTATGCGGCAGTGCACTGGACCTACAACAAGGACTCGGAACTCTACGAAGGCGGCATCCCTGAGATCCTGTTCGACCTCAGGGGCGCACGGCTGTACGACTGGCGCAAGGACTCGACCAACGGCGGCAGCGGCTCGCACCGGTGGGATGATCCCGACACCTGGGAGTATTCCGAGAACCCCGTTGTCGCCACCTACAACTTCCAGCGCGGCTTTTACCACAACGGCGAGCGCATTCTCGGCATGGGTGTGCCATCCTATGATCTCATCCACGAGACCTATACGGCGGCAGCCAACGTCTGCGACGAGCTGGTCACGACGAATGGCCCGGCCGAGCGTCGCTACCGCTGCGCCACGATCCTGAGCGCCGATCAGGACGTGCCGTATGCGGCCTCGCTAGAGGTGCTGCTGTCCACGTTCGCCGGCTATCTGTACGATTACGGCGGCTCCTACTACTGCCAGGCTGGCGCGGCACAGTTGCCCGTCAAAACCATCACCGATGCCGATCTGGTGGTCGGTGCCCCGGTGACGTATTCGGCCAAGCGCAGCAGGGCGGATCTGCTCAACCGCATTCATGGCCAGTTCCTCGACCGCTCCCTCAACTACGAGGCACAGAGCTATTCGCCCCAGATCTCGGATGGCGGCACGATCAATGACGGCGAGGAGTTGGGCGGCCAGCTCGACCTGCTTTCGGTGCCATCCCGCACCCAGGCCGAGCGCATTGCCCGCATCCGGCTACGGGAGGCGCGGGCCCAATCCTCGGCTTCTATTACGATCGGGTTCAACCATATAGATCTGCAGGTTGGCGACTGGATCACGTGGAACTCCGCCCGCTTCGGGCTGAAGACTTGGCGCATCGTCAACCGATCTGTTGATGCCGCCACCCGTGCGGTCTCGCTGGAGCTGGCTGAGACGAATGCATCCGTGTTCTCGTGGACGGCAGCAGATGAGGGCGCGCAGCCGCTGGAGCCGGTCCGGCTGGAACCCGGCAACAGGGCTACGACGGTCAATGGGTTCGGCTTCCAGCCCATCGGCCTCAAAAGCGGCGACGGCATCACCGAGATCCCGGGCCTGCGCTTCTTCTGGACCCCGATTGTCGATCCGACTGTTGACGGCGTGCTGATCGAGTATCGGATTGTTGGGACGACGCGAGCAACCCGTATCACCGATAACAGTCCGGCGGACGGCGAGCATGTTGCGACGAGCGGTGTGGTAAACGGCACTGATTATGAAGCCCGGGCAACTGTCGTGACCACGCCGGCTCGCGCCGTCACATGGACGCCGTGGTCCTCGGTGCGAACAGGCGACTTCAACTTGCGTCTTAAGATCGGGCCAAATGATATGGTCCCGGAGCTTGCCCGCGATCTGGAGAGCCTTGAAGCCGCCTGGGGTATTGCTGATGTGGCGGCCGAAGGTCTGGTTGTTGCCGACGAGGCCAATGATCGGGCCAGCGCTGCGATCAAGGAAATCGCTGTCGTTAAGGTCGATGCCGAGAAGGCGCTCGCCATCTTCGGCAACGAGGTTGTCGCCAAATACGACGAGGATCAGACGACTGTCAGCCAGACGATGCAAGCCGTTACCACGGTGACTGGCCAGATGGTCGGCAAGTGGAGCGTGGTCTCTCAATCTGGGGGGTATTGGGGCGGCATTCAGCTTGTCACGATGGACGGCACGGGCAGCACCTATCACTCAGAGTTCAAGGTCTCCGTTGACAAGTTCAATGTCGGCTATCCCGGTGCCGGGTTCGGAGAGAGAGGCGTCTTCGAGGTGGGGTACAGCAACGGCCAGCCTGCCATCACCATGCGGGTTGACCTTATCGCCGACAAGTCCATCAACGCCAGGCACATCGAGGTCGAAACGCTGGGAGCCGTTAGCGGCAGGATCGGCACTGTTTCGTCAAGTAGTACCTACACCAGTGGCGGCTTCCTCATCGACGGCCCCAACCAGCGCTTCGAAATCTGGGACAATTCCTGATGGCGCGGCGCATCGTGATGGGCCGGATGGCAAACGGCTCCTTCGATCTCCGCATCTCCCGGCGCGGCTATGATGCCATGACAGCGGATGCGAACGACTTCAAGAAGGTCTCGTTCTCTGCCGTTAGTCAGGCGCGAGCCAAGGTAGCCTCCACCGGATTTGCCAGCGTCCTTGAGGCATGGGTGAACTTCGGGCAGACGTTTAGCAACCCGCCGCCTGTCCTCGCCACATTGAGGCGGGGCGGCCAAATGTATTTCAACTGGTTTCTCTATGCAGGGGATCAGTATGGCGTCCTAGGATACGCCACGCCGTACTGCTTCGTTGTGCAGGAAAACCGGCTGAAGATCGCGAAGACATGTTTTGAGAACGCAGCCCTCCAATCAGGCGACCGGCTTGTCTGGTTCGCGCTTGAGAACTAGGCGATGGCTCGGCGGATTATTCTCGGGCGGCGCGGCGCCGCTCATGGCTTGTGGGTGTCAAAGGCGGGCATTGATGCCGAGACGGCGGCCGGGACCAATCTGGTCTTCGACATGTCGCAACGGCTCGGCATGGTTCTTGAGGAGGGAACGGCCGTTGTCCCGAGCGGAGGCGCAACCCGCTCGGTGAGCTTTGCCCGGGAGTATCCTTCAATCCCTCTCGTGTTCTGCGGGCAACTGACCAACTACCCCAGCAATGCAACGGTGCGCACGAGTGCTACCCGGACGGGCTTCACGCTCACTACCCTTTTTGACCCGATCACAAACACATGGCTGGCGGCGGGTCAGACGGTTCGATGGTTCGCTGTGATGCAGACGGAGTAAGATGAATGGCCCGCCGTGTCGTCCTGGGCAAAGTCGGCAGCGAATTCGTCTTCCGGGTATCACGCCCGGGGTTCGACGCCGCGACGACTGATCTGAGCAACTTGATCTTCGACGCAGACGGGGTTCAGGCCCGCGTGGCCGCGACCGGCCTGGCGACGGTTGCCGCATCCACCTTCCCCCTGACGCCGGCGACTACGACGATCGCGCACGGCGTTGCCGAGCCTGGCCTCGCGATCGGCGTTGCGCAATCAACGTATGTGGACATTCAGAACACGAATACCGGGATGTGGGTTGGCCTGAAGCGCCAAAATAATGTCGCCAATGGGCAAGTCACCACCGTCCCGCTGTCATGGAACGACGACCTCAAAATCGGCTGGTGTACCCCGTGGCGCCTTGCGGCTGAGTACGCTCCGGATGGATACGCGGAAGCAAACGGCTGGCGGATCCGGTGGAATAACTCAAGTCTGTTTCTCGACAACTTCCAAGCCTACGGCATCCGCGTTCGCTGGGCAGTATTGGAGTTCTAACATGCTTCTTTTTACCGATGATGACGGGCGCTATGTCGGGCACACCGACGCCGAATATCCTGCGCCGGCTGAAATGCTGGAGCGCGTGCGCAAGAACCAGGGCGAAGGGCAAGTGTGGGATGTCCCGCCATTCGGGCCTGACTTCTGGTACTTCCCCGAAGGCGTCCCGACCATCCGCCCCCGGCTCGACTGCACTGTCTCTGAAACGACGGACGGCGACGACAAGGTGACGGTGATTTCCGGCATCCCGGCCGGTGTCGTTGTCACCGTGACCGGTCCGAAAGGTGAGCAGCGCGTGGAAGCCGACGGTGAGGATCTTGAACTCGTGCTGCGGATCGCGGGCACCTACGCCGTCAGCTTCGATCCGTTCCCCTGGCAACCGGTCTCTATCATCGTCGAAGTGACCGAGAGGGGAGCCTGATCATGGCCCGTCTTGAGTTCGGCCCCTCCGTTGATCAGCTCCGCGACCTGGCTGAGCAGGCGATCGACAAGCACTTCGACCCCGTTCGGCAGCGCATGGCACTCTACACCCGCAAGGTTGCCCGTGCCGAGCAGCACCTCGCCGGCAAGACGTCCGCCATGCTCAATCGCGAGGCCCAGCGCCGGCACATCAAAGCCGACGACATCGCCCGCCAGATCATCGCGCTGGCAGAGGCAGACGAGGCCATGGAAGACCAGCGCACCGCCCTGAAGCTCAAAGTGCGCAAGGCCCTCACGGCTGAGAAGATCCGCAAGCTGCTCACCGAGAACGGCATCACGCTCGGCCGCTAAGCCCTTTCACATCCACGCCTGAACCATCGGCCAAGCCCTCTTGGCCGGGAGCTTTCCCATGACCCTAGACCCGAACTACTTCTTCTATTCAGACGGCACAATCACGCTCACCAACGGCTCGGACATCGCGACCGGCGATCTGGTGGCGTGGGATCCGAGCGTCTTGCCGTTCGACTTCCTATTCCCGAACAACGGCACGAGCGGCATGAGCGTCATCAAGGAAGTGCTCGCTGGCAACCAGATCAGGCTGGCGAAGGCCTGGACCGGGCCGACGCTGACGGGCGTTCCTTACTTCATGGTGCGATGGACACGCCACACGGACCCGCGCATCTACGCAGTCCGCGTGTCCGAGTACCTGACGCGGCTCAAAGCGCCTGTTGAGACCGGCATTCAGGAAATCGAAGCCGCAGTGGATCAGGCGATTGCAGAGGCATTGGCGGCGGTCGCGCAAGGCACTGTTCCCAACGGTTCAGTCAGCACTCCCAAACTCGCTCCGGATGTAGCGGCCCTCATCGCCGGCAAGTCGAGCATCGCTGGGCAGACGTTTGAGTATTCGCAGCGTCAGGTTTTCCAATCTGGCCCTGGCGCTTCGGTTGGGTACGGCGCCTTTGACGGCTCCTCCCTGGAAGTCCGAGCCGATACGGCCGCAGGCTCCGCCGCCTCTATGCTTTTTCACGTCCCCGGTATCATCGCCATGAACTTCGGCGTGGATGTTGACGGGCAGTTCAAATACGGCGGCGGCTCACTCGGGGCAGGGGTCATGCGCACCTTCCTCGACACCAGCAACGCACGCAGCGTTCTAAAGGCCGTCGTTGATCTGCTCTCAGTAACAGACATCCCGGCAGGAGTGGCATTCCTCGATCTCGCGCTCCCGGCTGGCTATGAGAAGTATGAAATCGAGGTGCGAGCTCTGCGTGCCAATGTCGATAATCAGGTCGTTTACGCACAACTGTTCACGGCGGCTGGGCTTTTCACCGGCATACATTACGAGACCCTGACTTATACGTCCGCGACGGTTCCTCATGCCGGTGTGAACAGACGTAATACCACGCAGATGCAGTTAACGGGTGGCCATCGCAACAATGCGCTTGAGGCTTCAAGCGGGCGGATCATCGTGGAGCCAGGTGGGGCGGGGTTTACCTATCCGCGGGTTCAAACCCACATGAGCAATTACGACTCGTCTATCGACTATCTCAATATGTACGACGTTGAGGCTATGGCAGTTGTTGCGGGGCCAGCCACCGGGCTCCGGTTCTGGGGCGGGTCAGGCGCCCCCCTTGGCGGTGGCCGTCTCATTCTCAGAGGCATCAGGAGCGCGGCATGAGCACCCAACCATTCAAGATCGTTGACGGCGAGGAACTCCCGCTGACGGCAGAGGATCTGGCCTGGCTCGAGGACGTTGCTTCAACCCCACCGCTGCCCGCTCCTACGTCGCGCGTCTACAAAGCCCGCATGTTCCGCAAGATGACGGATGCTGAGTACGAGACTTATCTGCAGATCCGGTTCGCTTTCCCGCCGCGGCTGCAGGCAATCTTCGACGCAGCCGAATACCTGTCATCGGATGACGAGTTCTGGCCGGCTCTCGTGGCAGCGGCTGAGCAGGCCTATGGAGCTGAGCGGGCGGCGGAGATCCTGGCACCTTCAAGCTAAAGGAGCAGGCGGCGTCGCTGCCTGCATAAGCGAAAAGGGCGCTCCGTAGAGCGCCCCGAGACCGATCACAGCATGAAATAGGTCCCAGAGATCGAGCTGACGCCTTTGAGAACGATGTAGAACTCTGCTTCCCCATCGCCGTAGTTGTCGCCAGAAATCTTTATTCCACCGGAGACATTCTCGTACCGAAGCTCTCCAGCTTTGCCGCTGAATTGCTGATTGCCGATGAAGGTGAATCCTTGGTTTCCTTCCGTGTAGATATCAGCATCAACACGGCGTAGATCGATCTTGTCTCTTTGGCCTTTGGAAAAATCGAAGATTACATCGCCGCCATTTTGCCATGCGGCATCATAATCGTTGTTGTAAATGAATGTGTCGGCGCCTGAACCGCCGTAGAGCTTGTCCTTGCCCGAGCCGCCGGTAATCTTGTCGTTGCCCGCAAACCCTTCCAGTTTGTCGTCCCCTTCATAGCCCTTGATCGTGTCATGGCCAGAGAGGGCAGCCTTGTAGATAGCGAGGTCGTCCGACCTTGTGCCTGTCCGGGCTGCTGCGGCCAAGGCGGCTGCAGAAATCTTGCCGCCTGTGATGGACCCGACAGTCCCAGAGTACGACTTCAAGTGATAGCTTGTAACCGTCCCGCTTGTTGGATAGCCATCAGCCCCATAGGTCAAGCCCCAGCCTCTGAACTCATCACGATAGCCGTTGCCGTAGTCTGCAACGAATATGTTGGAAGTTGACGTATAGTTATCGGCGTACTGAACATTGGATAGGTTCAGTTTTTTCAAGTCGAAATCTTCCCAGCTTCTCCAAACAAGCGTAGCCAAACCTGCCTCCCATAACGTCGACGAACAAGTTTCACTCGTAGTCTGAATTGGTCAAAGCGGCAATAAGGCCTCTCTGAGGCATTTTTACCCACATCACGAGGAAACCATGACCACCGAGAACATCGGGCGCTTCTACACAAGCCTAATAGAAACGCCCCGACCGAGGGGTGAGTTAACACCTCCGGCCAGGGCGCCCGCGGCTCGACTTCGCAGACCGAAGGAGCCACGCTCTAGAAGCTAGGCTGTACCAGAGGAGCCTCAACTCTCCGGAAGGAGAGGGGGACACGGCGCAAAGGACTCGTGTTTAGCCTCAAGTGGCTGCTCGCAGACGAGAACGCCCCGGCTGAGAGGAGCCGACACAACCTCAACGAGGGCGTCTGTGGGTCTCGGAAGGCTCCACGCCCCAATCCTACGCTCATCCCACTGATCATCAACGCCGCTTCTGGGCGGCTTTTTCACATCCACATCACTAGGACACCATGCCCCCGAGACATTCGGGCGGGCGCTGCGGCTCGCCCAGTATCTCACAGGGTAGCCTCAAAAACAGAACGCCCCGGCGAGAGGTCGTGCGGAGCTCTCAGCCAGGGCGTCTGGCGACCTTGCGGCCACACCGCATTCGTAATCGGCTGAACCTGCCTCGTCAAGCAGGCCGCTAGGGCGGCGCCCCCACTTCCCAAACCACCAAGAGGATCCCCATGGATAAGACCGTCCCTAAACCGGCGGCGATGCTGCTCGACTTCATCACGTCCAAGGAAGCCCCCAGAGGCTATGACACGGTTTACGGCAACCGCATGAGCCAGATGCCCAAGCCCCTGACCTCCATGACGATGAAGGAGGTTCTCGATCAGGGGAGATGGCGAACCAGGACCTTCGGCTCTTCTGCGTGTGGCCGGTATCAGTTCATGGACGCCACGCTCCGAGACTTGGCGGCAGAGCTCGACCTGAAGGCCGAGGACCAGTTCACCCCTGACTATCAGGACCGTCTTGGCCTCCATCTCCTGCGCCGACGCGGCTATGACCGGTGGATCAAGGGAACGCTCTCCGATGGCGAGTTCATGCTCAACCTCGCCAAGGAGTGGGCCTCGTTCCCTGTGCCGTACACCGTCAAGGGGGGCAGCCGCACGGTCTCTCGAGGCCAGAGCTTCTATGCGGGCGACGGGCTGAACAAGTCGCTCGTCTCTGCTGAGGCGGTGGAGAAGGCCCTGCTTGTCGCTCGCGCTCAGAAGGAGCGCTCTGACGAGCCCATTGTCATCGCCGCGCCTGAGCCGCCGCTCGACACCCGCGATGTGCCCGACGACATCCCCGCCGGCCTCTGGCAGGCGATCGTCAACGCAATCTCGACTTACCTCAAGACCAGGAGTGCCTGACCATGCAGAAGCAAGCTTTCATCGGCCCCGCCCTCGGTGGCGCCCTGATCAACGTCCTGACCAATGTCATCACCGACAAGCTGATCCAGAAGCCGTCCGTGCCGGTCGACCGCAGCAATGTCGGGATCGTGCGGCCGGAGATCCGGGAGGCGGTGGCAGAGGCCATCACCACCGATCCGGTTGTCTTGAACGAGCTGAACGCCGAGAAGCCGATCCAGAGTCGCGTGCTGTGGGGCAATGCAATCGCCGGCATCGGCACGGTTGTGGCGGGGATCGACCCGATCGCTCAAATGTTCGGCCTGGTGACACCGGAGGAGGGGAACACGATCATCCAGGGCACCGGCGCCATCATCGCCCTCGGCGGCGTGGCTTACTCCGTCTATGGCCGACTGGCTTCCGGGCTCAAGCCCCTGTTCAGCAGGAAAGCCGTAGGGGCGTAATGATGGGCGGAGCCGCCAGCCTACAAGACACAGTTATAACCGTCGGCGGTCTCATCTTCATCTGCGGGGCGGTCTGGTCGGTAGTCAAAGTCCGTGACTGGCTTGACCAGAAAATCCAGGAAGAGGTCGCCGTTGCGCATCGATGCGCGAAAGAGGCAATGGAAAGCGCGCGGCTTGCCCACGAAAAGGTCGCTCTCTTGCAGTCCCTCGTGAATGCCCATCAAGTGACCCAGGCCGAGCGGCTTGTCTCAAGGGAAGTCCTACGGGAGGTAGAGGACCGCTTAACCGGGGCCATCGACCGGCTTGGGGACCGTTTTGATAGCCTTTTGCGAGAGGTAATCAAGCATAGGCGGGAGTGAACCCGGCGGCGCACCAATGCGGCAGGTGTGCTACAGACAAAAAAAGAGGCAGCGGTGCTGCCTATTCGGTCTTGCCTATCGTTCAGGCAAGAACTAGATTGTGCAGTGCAACACGGCGATTGGCGTCGCAGTGTTGCTGCCCTTCTTGGGCGTTTCCTCCCTAAACTTCGGGCTGCTCGCAAGGGCGGCCCTTTTTCTTGATGGGGAGGCTATCCACTCGACAGGACCGGGGCAACCCGGAAGCTCCCGATCAGGGTTGTCATTAAGTAGTAGGTTGCGGACGCTCAGCATCGGAAGACGTCGGCCCGATCATCAGTCCTGCCTTCTCCAGCCACTGATCAAAGACATTGTCAGCCGCCTGCTTGGCTTCATCGGCGGTATCGGTGAAGCCGAGCCGATCCACCCTCGCGTTGTGAGGTATGCCATTCATCGTCCAGACCCAGCGGCCACTGCCTTCGCCGCCTGCCATATGCTGATAGACGAGGCAGAACTTATGGGAGCCAAGCCCACCCTCCCAGCTTCCTTCCACGTGCCATGCGCAAGGTCTCCACTTAAGGGGCATCAGCGGCCCTCGGCATAGGCAGGTCCTTGAAGGTCTTGCCGAGCACCGCGTTGGTGATCGTCGAGCGGCTTATCCGGTAATCCGCAGCCAGCTTTCTGAAGTCCTGTTCTCCTGCCGCATAGCGCAGCCTTGCTTCTAAGACCTGTTCAACGGTCAGCTTCTTCGTCTGTGGCATGCCCTGTCCGACTCGCTAGGAACGAAACAGGAACATTCCCGTGCGTAAGAGGAAAGCCAACAGGGGAGAGTGCTTTTCCCCGTAGTCCACAGGTAAGCGAACGGACTAGTCGACTGCGCCCTCAGCCCTTCTTGGCCTCTCTGGTCTCCTGCAGCCGGCGCATCGTCTTCATGATCTCCTCGGCAGTATAGATCCTTCCTACGCGTTGACGCTGGGTTGCCCGAAATCATTCCCCTCCTAGGAACCTTTGCACCTCCGTTCGGATTACCTCCAAAGAGCACAGGGGCGGCTTCCTCTCAGCCGTCCTCAGTGTGGAGGCCGCCAATGCGCTGCTATTTTCACCTGTTGAGCCCCCATGGAATGATCCGCGACGACGCAGGTGTCGAAGTCACTGACATGAGAATGGCGGAAGCTGAGGCTCTCAAGGCAATCCAAGAAATACGTCAAGAAGACAACAACACTGAGGAGGAGTGGCGGGGCTGGCGCCTCAACGTTACGGATTGCTCCGGGTATCTTCTTCTCTCTATCTCTCTGAATTCATCGGAGACCTCGCTGGAACACGGCCCACTTCACCCGAGAGTCCTTTCATCCTGAAAATGGAACTCAGCACTAGATCTGGGTACACGCATTCCGGGCCAACCAGCGGGAGAGGCGTACGCAGGTTCGCGTGAGTTTCTGTATGCGTGATGCCATGCATTTTGTTTGAGCCGACATGGTCTGCAAACGTCCTACATCAACTGCACAGCTACGCATCATGCTTGCCGCATTGAAACACAGGAAATTAAATCTCACTTCGTGGAGGTGGATCGAGAGTTGGGGAACAGGTCATGACAGAGGACGAAATTGAGGCTGTTGCTGAAGAGCTCGCCAAAGCAGGTGGCGTGTCATGGTACCCTGGCCGTGAGAGGGGGGCGCTTCTGAAAATTGTATCGGATCGTTACCGCGACCGAGCTCGGTTAGCCATCGGAGCCCTCGACCGCTACCGAGCGCAAAAGGCAGGTGACGCGTTGGCAGACACCGTTGAAGCCGAGCTGCCGCCAAATCCTGTGAGAGAGCCGTCCACCCCTGACAACATTGTCCGTGTTGGCTCCACTGTCGTTTACCGTCCGCAGGGAGAGCAGAGAGCCTATCCGTGCCGCGTCGAAAGGATTGAGGGAGATCGGGCTTACTTGGTGCCGCATTTGCAAGCTTGGACCGGCTGGGTCTCGATAGGAATGGTCACGCCCGTTGCTCTTGACGAGAACTCCCCTCAGTAGAGGAAGGACTTTGCTGCCCTCACGACCTGTAGCCGGGAATACTCGTGACCCTGCGATCGGCAGTCACTACCGCTCTATTTCAGTAGGGCTGGCCGGTGAGCTCGGAGATGGCGGTGGTGTCGCGGGAGTAGGTCATGCTCCCACGATAGACTGAGAGGGTGAACAAAGGGTCTCCGTCGAGGTTGGTAGGACACCCACGGGGGATCCATGCCGCGCTACTTCTTCGACACCTATGATGGCGAGAGCTTCATGTCCGATGACACAGGGCTGGAGTTCGAGACGCTGAAGGACGCTCGAGCGGAGGCCCAGATGCTGCTCCCAGAGATGGCCAGGGAAGGCCTGCCCGGTGGCAATCACAGGACCTTTGTGGTCAACCTCCGCAATGAGGCTGGGCAGATCCTGATGAGGATGTCACTCACCCTCGTGGTGGCAGAGGGGGATGTTGACCGCTGAGCATCATAGGGCCGGGGCTGGCATCCACTGCTGGGGGAACAGAGCCACGTGGGAAACCGCGTTCGGCCGGGTCCATGCCTCAACCTGCGTGTCCCAACTTAGAGCTTCGGTTGTTTCGCCATCCGGAAGGATGACCCTGCCAAGGATGACTGTTCCATCCTTAGGTGCTGTCTCGATTGGCCGCCATCCATACATCCCGCTGCCTCCAATCGAATCATGTGGGGCAGGCTAGGTCAGCCAATCTGAACGTAGCCTGCACGGCGGGAGGATCAGTTCTGAGAGCAGATCTTAGGGTGGGTGTAGCGGCGACCGGGGAAGAGAGTGTTGACCTCGGTTATCAACTCTCAGATGAACCGTGCCCCATAGTGATCTCCGCTATTCCAGATGAGACGGACCCAGGCAGCCGCACCTTCGCATGGGATCTTAAGTTCAAACTCTAGAGGCACATCAGCCGGAGGGGGATTACGAGGCGGACTTCGGTATCAGACAGATCCCAGACGGTACACGTGGTCGGTTCACCAGTCGTCTCGCTCGCAAACCATCCTTCAAGGCTCATATGTAGCCCCTGACTTGATCGGCGCTCTAGCGGTCCAAGGTTCATGCACAGGCACTCCTGAGGGGAGCCATCTCTAAGGAGACAATCTGGCGCGAGACTGTCTTCCGTTCCTGATGCGGCTTGCCGCGGGTATAGCGGGGAGGGGTGAAGAGAACGTTGGCCGCCCCTCTCTGGCTCCGGCCGGGCGGGGCCATTTGTCTTTGGGCTCCGTACCAGATGCCAGGTCATAGAACTCGGTCACGTTGATCATGACCTGGAATGCCCTACTGCGTCCGGGCAGGCAGATCTTGGCGCAATCGGCAGCAGCTTTTGGTATCTCTCACGCAAGATGCCGTAGCACTCACATGCTGCTTTCTGAAGGCTTGGGCGGTCAACAATCGTAATGCTCCCCCGCCCTTGCTGAATGAAACCCTTGGCCTGGAAGCTGCGAAGGATTGTGCTGACGGTTGCGCGCTGTACGCCAAGCATCAATGCTAAAAACTCGTGCGTGAGAGGTATCTCATCACGGCCCATGCGGTCACCGGTCGCAACGAGCCATCTGCAGGCTCGTGCCTCAACGCTGTGGACGGCGTTGCAAGCCACCGACTGCAGTGTCAGAGACGTCAGGAGCTCGGTATACCGGAGAAGCATATTCTGGATGCCTGGCCGGGTACGGGCCGCTTTCATTAAAATCACCGCATCGATCCGCAAGGCTGCGCCGGGGCTTTGCACGATATAGCGACCGAAGGATTGAAGCGGGATGCCCTCAAAGACTAAGCCAACCATACCTTCGCGACCGAACGTGGCCATCTCGGCGACCCGACCGTCTGTTAACGTTCGGACAAGGGAAACAACGGCGTTATGAGGGAAGTAAGTAAACGGGAGAGGCTCACCCTCCTCGGCAAGCACCTCCCCCCTCGACAGCTCCACGCGCTCGAACAGGGGTTCCAGCCACTGAAAATCTTCAGGTGCCAGGACAGCCAGAAGCCGATTGCGGGGATCATCTATCATCGTTGAACCCTGTGTTGGTTCGGAGGAAGGATAATACCGCCCGCCGCGCGGTCAAAGGAAGTAGCAGGCGACGGTAATTCGGCGGAGCTCGTCGGTTGGTCAGCCTTTCCTTTCTGCCCGGACTTCCTGCAGCCGGCGCGCCGTCTCCATGATGGCCTCGGCTGCCTGAGACCCTCTGATCCCAATCAGGCCCCGGTCCACGGTCTTTCCATTCTCGTCCTTCCGGCCGTTGAAGAAGACGCCTAGTTCTGCTTTGAAATGGCCAGGATAGCTCGGGACTTCGGGTAGATCGTTATCCGCCGGCTAGTTATCTTGAACTGAAGTTAAAAGATCCAGCAATTCGTTAGGAACATACTGTTGTATCTGGCCTAAGCTTTTCAAAAGATTGTCTTCCCTGAAGACCTGGGTTCGAGGCCTGCCGAGCACTCTTTTTGCAGCTTCTTCAATGTCGTGGCCACGGAACGTTAGGAACCATGCAGGATAGTCTAACGTAAAGCCACCGATCATTAGTACTGGCATCGACGTCTCATCTAACGCAGGCTGTACGTTCCCGAGTTCAAACTTTATCGCTGATGTTACCTTTGTAATGCAAAGTTGAAGCTTCGAAAGTAGTTCTGGGCTTGGCGTCTGCGCCGCGAAATCGCTCAAGGTTACGTCAATACCTGAAAAGCACGGAGCAAGGTCCCGCTCCCAATAAGCCAAATTGGAGTGTAGGAGAACCAAGGGGTCGAATAGATAGTTCTCAACGGCGTACCGGCGTGTGACGATCATGAGATTGTGAGTAGAACCATCTGTATCTTGATCGCACAACCCGCGGACAAGGTCGCCTACGTTTTGAAAATTGGTTAACCAATGCCTGACTTGTGTTTTTCCGCCGCCACTATTGCGATGTGAGGCACCTTCCTGCAGCGTCCCGACGTTGAGGAAGAATACGTTCTTGTCCTTCATCAAAGCACGACTTGCGGCAATTTCCGCTACTTTGTGGTAAAATTGAACGTCAATCTTGTCTTCAACAAGGACTATGCGTAAGCGATCAGTAACAACTCCGAACAAGCTAGCGCACATCATGTTCAGCGCACTCTGTTTTGTGACAGTTTCGATCCTAGGATCGGACCTGCGCATAAGCAGAATATTATCATTCGGCCACAAAGCTATTGTGGAAGGAGAATGCGATGCAATGCACACATAAACACCTTCCGTAGCCGCGATAGCCTGAAGTACTTCAATGAAACTTTTCGTCAGGGTTGGATTGAGGAGTGCATCAACTTCATCCAAAAGAAGAATAGCTTTCCCATCAACAGACTTCTGACCGAATGCGATTGCTCCAATAGCGAGCATCGCACGCTCTCCACTCGAAAGGCTAGAGAGATCTAGGTCGGAATTTCCATTTCGAACCTTCGCTTGGTAATCGCCAAGTCCGTTCGGTGGCGCAGTAGTGTATCCGCGCAGTCCACACTGGGCTAATATTGCATCAAAACTGACCCAGGGTGGATTACCAAACCGAGATATGAATTTGTCGCCTTCCAGTTTGATTGGGGTACTATCGCTATAATAAAAGCGAGTGCCATAGAAGCCGATACAATGCTGTTTCGCATAGTATTCTGCGAATATCGAGGTTAGGTCGACAATGCTCGCCGGATGAGGAGAGTTTTCAGGCCGCCAGACGTTTGCAACAGGCTGCTGGAATGCTAGCACAGTAATGACGTTGGCGAGTTCTGGCTCGTGTAATAGCGGCGCAAAAGCTATGTTGCGATCCCAAATATTATTAGGGCCCCGTGTTATAGATATAGATCTAGCATTCCTGAGATTGATCTCGTTTATGTAGGCCTCGATTTTTGACTCTGTCGTTGTGCCTCGGAAATGCGAGATAGCTGTTTCTGAATCTAGCTTCACGAACTCAGACGCTGCATAGTGCTCAACCCGATCTCTATCCGTCCCAAAGATGCTCGTCCGAAGCTCATGAAGTGGGCTGAGATCGTAAGTGCTGAGTATATCTTGCACTCGGTCACCTTCCTGCAGTTTGCTGCGGACTGGCGCTGAGGCTCCGTACGTAAGCTCCAAGTTGTAGTTCATGTAACGAGACACGAAATAGTCGTTTGGATCTACATCAAAGCTACTCGAGGGCGATAGGGCGTTATCGAACCTGCTATTTGCAAGAGCTTGTAAAAAGTGACTTTTCCCAGCGCCGTTCTCGCCCACGATGAGTGTCATGCGCTCTAGGGTCACGTCTGGTAAGTCAGCCAAAGATCGGTACGCGGCTGTTTGTCGAAGTGCTATTGACACAGTGTAACCCCTGCAGTTCTATTGCTGTTTATGGGCTCTGCAGCGCGCAATCAAGCGCTGTCTTCCGGAACCGAGGCGGAGTAAGTCCGTCCCTGCCTGTCCGGGAGATCGCCCCCCTCTATCCCTCTGGAAGAGAAGAGGGAGGGGTGAGGCGGTCAGCCCTCGTTATCGAGCGAGACGCTCATAGCCAAAAGCCAGCCGATAACCGTCCAGTTGAAAATGCCGCTGAGCAGCGCGAAGGCGATCTTCGTGCCCATGCCCTCGCTGGAGCGCAGGCTATAGATGGCTGCCGGGAGAAAGTAGACCGCTAGAACGGTGATCGTGATGATGTCCCAGTCGCTCATGAGCGGCCTCCTGAAGCCCGTCCTATTCAGGAAATGTCCTAACCTCTAGTGTAGCCGTACAACACTTAGCCGCATTCTCTCTCCGCTCTCCTTCCAGAGAGAGGGAGGCGCGGCGCTCCTTGAGAGCAAGAGCATCCTGGCGTGTGATGCCGAGAGCGGAAGCCGCCATATCGAGAATAGCCGTGTTCCAGTCCTCTATGGCGTTCGCCTTGCTCCGAAACGAGCGGAGCCGAAACCACTGGCCCAAGCACTGGTTCTTCAGGAGATGGCCTTCCTCAGCGTCGCAGCTAATCGAATACACCACCATTCGGCTAGGTAAGGTTGTCCAGGTGGCATGAACGTGGGCTTCCCCATCGCAGCCTGGGCAGCGATGGGGGCTACTCATCACCCGTACTCCCAGCCATGGGAGGAGTGGGGACCTCCCAGACATCGACACCGGCAGCTCGGGCGCGTCTGACCATATCGGCAGTGCCACGCCCTCCAGGGAAGGCGATCACGAGATCCGGCCTCCCTTCCGTAAGCATCCGAGCATTCCGGATCGGACCGGCCGCTCGGCCGTGGGCCCTCCAATCGGCCATGTACCGCTCGACGGCAAAGCCGTTCTCGAAAGCCCAATCGAATGCAAGGCTGTCGGCCCCGGGTGCGCCGCCTGTGATGATGGCTGATATCTGGTTCCGGTGTGGGTTGAGCGCCCTGTGAAGCAAATGGCTATCGCGGAAGTCGCGCCCGCCACAGACAAGAACCCTCATGACGCCCTCCCAGCAGAAAGAGGGGTCGAAAAGCGGTGGGACTCAAGGCTTAAAAAGCTTAATGAATTCAGAGAATGTCTCTGAGTCCCACTTTGGCCTAAGTCATTGAGATTGAACAAGAAGTGTATTCCGCCCCTGGGCACCACTTCCTGCTCCCTGAATTGTCAAAGGTTTGAAGCTCCGCGCTGATGGTCCAGCCGGGCATGCTGTCATGCATGGCGTTCGGTGGGCCGCAGGGTCAAGGACGCGGCTTTGCGCGAGCCATCACCGTGGTCTTCTCCGGTGCGAAAGCCTTGATCGCCTCGCCAAAGACGGCGCCGATCAGAAGTCCGCTGATAATGATCAGCGGCAGCTGCCGCCAGCTGACCCGTGGTCTCGGTAAAGGCCTGCTCATGGTGAAACCCTCATTGTACGCAGTTGAGCGACAGCCGCACGGATGGCGTGGTCTCTCGGCAAGATCGTCCAGCCCTTCATTCCTTCAGCCGAGCTGATGCCTGGAAGCCGTCATCTCTTCGCTGCGGGGAGGGACTCTCCTGCTCGTGCGCCAAGCTACCACAGGGCAAGAACGAAAAGAGTGGTTTTTCCTTTAGCCCAAAGGAGGTACGTAAATCCTGCGCCATGCCCAAAGGTGGGCACATTCTCTAGCCCTAATGGGCGATCCTACAGCGGATGAAGCCGATGACGGATCTGAAATCATTGAAGGACGTCATCAGTTAGACGTGGCGGGACGAGGAGATGGCCTCGGCAGCCTGCTACGGCATCGATGCCTATGCGAAGCGCTGGCCCTTCATTTACTTCATCAATCATTGGGACGTATGGGGCGAGAAGCGGAAGAGCCTGAAGCCTGAGGTGGACACTTGGCTGCAGCAGCACGGAGGCGCGTGCGACTTCTATCACCTGCTCGATACTTGGGGCCTCGTAGGGTTCAAGGACGCAAAGGCGGCAAGCCATTTCAAGTTGCGCTGGTCCGGTGTGCTGAAGGCGATGGCCTCCTCAGGCGAGACCTGGAATCCGCACCCGCACAGCAGTTCCTTTGCTCCGGCACATCACGAAGCGCCACGCCTGCAGGCGAGTAAAGCTCAACGCAGCTTGCGCTGACGCTTCATGGGATCGGCCTAGCCGTGGCGATCCCGAGCCTCTTCCGAACGCCGGCCCGGCCTACTTCCTCGCGCAAATCGCTCGCGCGATCATGCCTTTGGGGGTTTCGGTCGTGGAGAAGCAGTACACGCCCGACTCGTCCATATCGAAGCGGTCGCCGCGGTTGCAGGTGCCATTGACCGGGTACTCGTCCTCTTCGCAGCGTGCCGTGCAGCGCGCCTGAGCGGCGCATTCCTGCACGAAGACCCTCAGAAACGTCCCCGCCGAACCAGGCTTGCCCTCCGGGCCCAGTCTTCCCTCGGGCCCAGGCGGGCCGGCAGGGCCTGTCAGTCCGGCAGGACCGATCGGGCCCATGGGACCCGGAGGCCCGATCGGTCCGATCTCCCCGGCGACGCCCTGGGGGCCGGGCGGGCCTGCAGGCCCCATTATGCCTACGGGTCCCACAGGCCCCGGAGGTCCAGCAGGACCCTGGGGCCCGGCCGGGCCTGGCTCTCCCCGAGGTCCCGGGGCGCCTTGAGGCCCCTGGGGTCCTTGATGCCCTGCCAGACCCTGCGGGCCCTGGGGCCCGGGAGGTCCGGGCGGTCCTTCAGGACCCATCGGGCCAGCAGGACCGGATTGTCCCTCTGCTGCGGTTCGTGCCTCGGGGCTGCCGGGAGGTCCAGGAGGGCCGGGAGGGCCGGCAGGACCCTGCGGGCCGATTGGGCCGGCGGGCCCCGGAGCACCATCTCGTCCGGGCTCTCCCTGAGGTCCTGGGAGACCGGCGACACCCTGCGGGCCTTGAGTCCCCTCCGGTCCGGCGGGGCCTTGCGGACCCGGGGCTCCGTCGCGTCCGGGCTCGCCTTGGGGCCCCATCGGCCCGGCCGGTCCAGGCTGGGGCGGAGCAACCGCTGCGGCACTGGCCCTTTCGGCTGGGGCAGCAGGGCCTTTCTGCCCGCAGAAGCCGATCACCACCTGACGCTGCTCGTCCTCAGTCTGGATGTTCACGATGCAGGTGGCGGGATGATAGGCGAGACGGAAGGTGAAACGTCCATTCGCATCGGTTCTCGTCTGATGCTGCTCGTCGAGGGTGATCGGTGTCTGGCGCGGTTTGCTCAATCGGCCGATGACACGCAACTCCCCGCCCGTGATCATCGCCTGGTCGATGAGGATATCGGCCATGGCGGGAGACATGCTCGCGATGAAGATGGATCCGGCTAACAGGCGCTTGAGCATCGTGCCTTCCCCGCTCAGAGACACGAAGCGTCTCCTGAACGGGGGTGCCGGGTCAATTCATCCGGAAGGGATATCTCGGAAGCGCGTCGCACCCACAAACAATATCAGTGGACGCCTTCCGCCTGCATGGCCTCAACGCGGATTTCCTCCGTCAGCTGCGCCTTCAGGCTGGAAAATTCCGGCGTCGTCTTCATCCTGTAGTGCCTCGGATGCGGCAGGTCGACCGGGATGTCCGCCTTGATGCGGCCGGGTCGGGCCGACATGACGATGACGCGGGAGGCGAGGAAGATCGCTTCCTCGATGTCGTGGGTGACGAAGAGCACCGTCTTGCGCTCGCGCTCCCAGATGCCGAGCAGAAGCTCCTGCATCAGGCCGCGGGTCTGGTTGTCGAGGGCGCCGAAGGGCTCGTCGAGAAGCAGGATCTCCGGATCGTTGGCGAGCGCGCGGGCAATGGCGGTGCGCTGCTGCATGCCGCCGGAGAGCTGCTTGGGGAAGTGGTTCTCGAAGCCGCGCAGGCCCACCTTCTCGGTGTAGGAGGCGACGATCTCGTCTCGCCGCGCTTTCGGCGTGCCCTTCTCGCGCAGGCCGTAGGCGATGTTCTCGGCGATCGTGAGCCAGGGGAAGAGGGTGTAGGACTGGAACACCATGCCCCGGTCGGCGCCGGGACCTTTGATCTCGCGCCCGTTGAGCAGCACGCGCCCGTCGGTCGGCCGATCGAGGCCTGCAACGATGCGCAGGAGCGTCGACTTTCCGCAGCCGGAGGGGCCGAGGATGGTGATGAAGTCGTTCTGCGCCACCTGCAGGTTCGTGGGCTCGAGCGCCCGCACGGGCGCGCCGCCGCGCACGCCGGGGAAGACGCGCGAGACGTTGTCGATCTTGAGGATCGCGTTGCTCATGCGAGCCTCCAAGGAAAGAGCTTGCGGTTGACGGCCTTGAAAAGGAAATCGGAGATGAGGCCGATGATGCCGATGATGATGATGCCGAAGATCATCTGGCCCGTGGCGAGCAGCGCCTGGCTGTCGATGATCATGTGGCCGATGCCGGACGAGGAGCCGATGAGTTCGGCGACGATCACATAGGTCCAGGCCCAGCCGAGCACGAGGCGCAGGATTTCGGCGATCTCCGGGGCATTCGCCGGAATGAGCACGCGCTTCACGACGCCCTGGTCGCTGGAACCCAGCGTGTAGGCGGCCTCGACGAGGTCGCGCCGCGTGTTGCCCACGGCCACCGCCACCATGAGGATGATCTGGAAGACCGAGCCGATGAAGATGACGAGGAGCTTCTGCATCTCGCCGATGCCGGCCCAGAGGATGAGCAGCGGGACGAAGGCGGAAGCCGGCAGGTAGCGTGCGAAGGACACGAAGGGCTCGAGGAACGCCTCGAAGGACTTATAGGCGCCCATCATGATGCCGAGCGGCACGGCGATGGCCGCAGCGAGAACGAAGCCCCCGACGACGCGCCAGACGGTGATGCCGATGTCGCTCAGGAAGCCGAAGCGCGTGAGCAGCAGCCAGCCGTCCTGCAGCATGGTGATGGGATCGGCCAGGAAGGTGCGCGACACGAAACCGCCGAGCGTCGCGAAGGCCCAGGCCGCCACGAAGAGGACGAAGAAGGAAATGCCGAGCGTGACGCGCGTGCCCTGGCTGACCGGTTCGAGAGGACGAGGCATGAGGGATCTGCTCTGCGATCCGGATGTGTGTTCCGGACGACGCTTGTGAAGAATGGATCAGGCGGCGGCCCGCATGGAAGAGAGCCACCGCCGGAAGGATGCTTTACTGGATGAAGCTCGTATCGGCGAGCGCTTCCATGTCCGGCTTCTGCTTGATGATGCCGGTCTCAAGCAGCAGGTCCGCGGCCTCGGCCGAGAAGGTCTTGAACTCGCCCGCGAAGAACTTCTTGTTGGCCTCGCGGTCCTGCCAGCGCAGGTACTGTGCCGACTTGCCGAAGGCTTCGCCGGTCTGCTTCACGTCGGCGCCCATGATCTCGTAGGCCTTCGCCTGATCCTTGGCGATCATGTCGAGCGCTTCGAAATAGCTGTCGGCCAGGGCCTTCGCGGCCTTCGGGTTGTCGGTCAGGAACTTGGGCGTGCAGCCGAAGGTGTCCATCACGGCCGGGTAGTCGAGGGTGGTGGCGATGATCTTGCCGGACTGAGGCGCTGCGCGCACGGAGGAGAGATACGGCTCGTAGGTCATGGCCGCATCGTTCTGACCGGCGATGAAGGCTTGAGCCGCAGGGCCCGGCTCCATGTTGACCACGGTCACGTCCTTCACGGAGAGGCCGTTCTTCTTCAGCATCCAGGCCAGCACGAAATAGGGCGACGTGCCGGGCGCGGAGGCCGCCACCTGCTTGCCCTTGATGTCCTTGATCGAGCCCACGTCGTTCCTGACCACCATGCCGTCGGCACCGAAGCTCTTGTCGAGCTGGAAGATCTGCTTGGTGGGCACGCCGTTGGCGTTCCATACGATCCAGGTCTCCACCGTTGTGGCGGCGCACTGGATGTCGCCGGACTGGATGGCAAGGTGGCGGCTCGCCTGCGGGACCTTCTTGATCGTCACGTCGAGGCCGTTCTTCTTGAAGATGCCGGCCTCCTTCGCGAGCGTCAGGGGGGCGAAGCCCGTCCAGCCCGAGATGCCGACGGTCACCTTCGTCTCCTGCGCCGAGGCGGACCCGACCGCCAGCGCCAACACGGCCAAACCACCCAATACCGCCTTCATTGCAGCCTCCGATTTATCCAAGTTCCCTGGCTCGTTTGCCGACCGCACCCACTGGAGGGTTTTGCGCTTCTCGCATCGTGCATTGTCTTCGAGCGGGCGAATGGCACCATGCCGGAGCGGCAATGTCAAATGTCTATACATTTGGACCTGCCGTTGTTTTGGGCAGCGCCCGCCAAAAATTGCGCTTCTAAAAGTCTGGCCAGAAGTGATGCCTTCCCCTGAGCTCTCATCCTGAGAGGCCGGCTCATAAGGCACCGGCAGCCCTCCTCCCCACAAGGGGAGGGAAACACGTGGCCTATCTTTGTGAGCCACATTCTCAGGATGAGGCATGAGGGTCATGAGCCAGAGTTTCAGGCTGGTCCGACGCAATCTCCACCAAGATCGCCCGTCCAGTGCCGGAGAGGAGGATGAGATCCTGCATCGCCTCCAGCATCAGCGTGTCGAGCACATGCAGCGAATGAATCGTCGAGCCGAGCGTCACGTCGAAGGAGCCGTCGAGGGCGACAATGAAGGCGGTCACGGTGTCTTCCGACAGCAGCGCCACGCCCGACTCCACGAACCGCGTCCGGTGCCGGAACTGTCCACGCCGGGTCATGACGTTCAGATCGCGGATCGGTCCCAAAAGGAGCCGACCGCTCGTGGTGTCATCGCCGGTAAAGGAGAGCTTGGGAACGTCCTTGTCCAATCGGTAGGCGATGCCCTCCACCTCAAGCTCGATGCCGTCGCCCTCGACCACGATCAGCGTGCGGTCGATCCCCGGGAAAACCGAAAACGGTCCGTCGGAGGCTACATCCGCCATGCTGATGCGCCATCCGAACGTGTCGAAGCCGGAGCCCTCCGGAAAGGCCGCGACCTCCGCAGTGGTGCCGCCGCCGTTCTTCCACGGAACGCGGACGAGGTCCTCGCTGCGGATGACGCGCGCCTCCATCAGCGCAGGCTCGGCAGGTTGAGACCGTGTTCGCGGGCGCAGTCGACGGCGATGTCGTAGCCCGCATCCGCATGGCGCATGACGCCGGTCGCCGGATCGTTCCAGAGCACGCGCTCCACGCGCTTGGCCGCTTCCGGCGTGCCGTCGCACACGATCACCATGCCCGAATGCTGCGAGAAGCCCATGCCGACACCGCCGCCATGATGCAGCGACACCCAGGTAGCCCCGGAGGCGCAGTTGAGAAGCGCGTTCAGCAATGGCCAGTCGGAGACCGCATCCGAGCCGTCCTTCATGGCCTCCGTCTCGCGGTTCGGGCTCGCCACCGAGCCGGAATCGAGATGGTCGCGGCCGATCACGATGGGGGCCTTCAGCTCGCCCTTGGCCACCATTTCGTTGAAGGCGAGGCCGAGGCGGTGTCGATCGCCGAGGCCGACCCAGCAGATGCGCGCCGGCAGGCCCTGGAACTTGATGCGCTCACGCGCCATGTCGAGCCAGTTGTGCAGGTGCTTGTTGTCCGGGAGCAGCTCCTTCACCTTGGCGTCCGTCCTGTAGATGTCCTCCGGATCGCCCGAGAGCGCGCACCAGCGGAACGGCCCGATGCCGCGGCAGAAGAGCGGGCGGATATAGGCCGGAACGAAGCCCGGGAAGTCGAAGGCGTTGTCGACGCCTTCTTCTTTCGCCATCTGGCGGATGTTGTTGCCGTAATCGAGGGTCGGGACGCCGGCCTTGTGGAAGTCGAGCATGGCGCGCACGTGCTCGGCCATGGATTGCTTGGCGGCATGCTCCACGGCCTTGGGATCGGTCTCGCGCTTGGCCTCCCATTCGGCAAGCGTCCAGCCCTTCGGCAGGTAGCCGTTGATGGGATCGTGCGCGGAGGTCTGATCCGTGACCGCATCGGGGCGGATGCCGCGCCGGTAGATCTCCGGGAAGATCTCGGCGGCGTTGCCGAGGAGGCCGACGGAGACCGGCTTCCTGTCGCGGCAGGACTGCTCAATGATGGCGAGTGCCTCGTCGAGGTTGTCGGCGCGCTGGTCCACATAGCCTGTGCGCAGGCGCATCTCGATGCGGCTCGGCTGGCACTCGACCGCAAGGCACGACGCACCCGCCATGGTGGCGGCAAGCGGCTGTGCGCCGCCCATGCCGCCGAGGCCGCCGGTAAGGATCCAACGTCCTGAGAGATCGCCGTTGTAGTGCTGGCGGCCCACTTCCACGAAGGTCTCGTAGGTGCCCTGCACGATGCCCTGCGTGCCGATATAGATCCAGGAGCCGGCGGTCATCTGACCGTACATCATGAGCCCCTTGCGATCGAGCTCATGGAACTTGTCCCAGGTGGCCCAGTGCGGCACCAGGTTGGAATTGGCGATCAGCACGCGCGGTGCGTCCGCATGGGTGCGGAACACGCCCACGGGCTTGCCTGACTGCACGAGCAGGGTCTCGTCCTCTTCCAGGTTCTTCAAAGCGGCCACGATGCGGTCGAAGCTGTCCCAGTCGCGCGCCGCGCGGCCGATGCCGCCATAGACCACGAGCTCGCCGGGCTTCTCGGCGACCATTGGATCGAGGTTGTTCATCAGCATGCGCAGCGGAGCCTCCGTCAGCCAGCTCTTGGCCGACAGGTCGGTGCCGTGGGGGGCGCGGATCACGCGGGCGTTATCGATGCGGGTCATGAGACGGATCCTCAGGCTTTGGATTGGGCGAAGGTGAGACAGGTCTGGAGGATGAGGGTGAGCGCAGCGCGTAGGGGTGCCGCATAGGCCTCGTCGTACGGTGTCGGCCACTGGCCCTCGGATACGGGGCCGAGCGGCTCGCGCATGTAGCCGCGGCAGGCGAGCTCCATCTGGACGGCATGGACACCCGCATCAGGATGACCAAGGCTTCGCGTGATGTAGCCGCCCTTGAAGCGGCCGTTGACCACATGGCTGAAGCCGCTGCTCGCGCAGACTTTTTCGATGGCGTCGCTCAAGGACCGGTCACAGGTCGTTCCGCCATTCGTGCCGATGTTGAAGTGGGGCAGGGTGCCGTCGAAGAGGCGGGGTATGACCGAGCGGATCGAATGGCAATCATAGACCACCACGTTGGCCTGCCTGGCCCGCAGCCGCTCGGTCTCAGCGCGCAGCACCGCATGATAGGGATCGAAGAAGCGGGCGCGACGCTCGGCGATCTCCTCCGCTGTCGGCTCGGCGCCCGGCTCGTAGAGCGGCTCGCCGTCGAAGGTTGTTGTCGGGCAAAGCTCCGTGGTCGCCTGTCCCGGATAGAGAGAGACGCCGGACGGATCGCGATTCACGTCGATCACCGTACGGGAGATGGTCGTGCGGATCACCGTGGCGCCGAGGCCGGCTGCGAAATCGTACAGCTGCTCGATCCACCAATCCGCATCCTTGCGCGACAGCCAGGGTGACACGAGACCATGCTCGTACCCAGCCGGAATGTCCGTGCCCGTATGCGGCAGGCTCACCACGAGCGGCGCGTCGCCACGGACGACGGTGAGCCAGTCCGGATGCTCCATGCTCATCACCTTGCCTCGTCCGTCACGAGCGGCAGCACGTCGTGGCCTACGGCATCGGCCAGCGCCCCGGAGGCGATGAGGGCCGTAGCCACTTGCATTTCAGGCGCCATGTGCCGGTCGTCGTCGAGATGCGGGATCTGCGCGCGCAGCAGCGCGCGGGCGCGCTCCAGGCGCTCACTCGATGTCATCGGCGCATGGAAATCGCAGCCCTGGACGGCCGCGAGGTATTCAATGCCGATGACGTTGGCGGTGTTCGCCGCCATCGGCAGGAGCCTGCGCGCGCCATGAGTCGCCATGGAGACGTGGTCTTCCTGGTTGGCGGAGGTCGGGATGGAATCCACACTCGCCGGATAGGCGCGCTGCTTGTTCTCGGACACGAGTGCCGCGGCCGTCACCTGTGGGATCATGAAGCCGGAGTTGAGGCCCGGCTTCGGCGTGAGGAAGGCGGGCAGGCCAGAGAGCGTCGGGTCGACCAGCATGGCGATGCGCCGCTCGGCGAGCGAGCCGATCTCGCACAGGGCCATGGCGATCATGTCGGCGGCGAAAGCCACCGGCTCCGCATGGAAGTTGCCGCCGGAGATGACCTCTCCGGTATCCGAGAAGACGAGCGGATTGTCGGAGACGCCGTTCGCCTCGGTGCCGAGCGTCTCAGCCGCTTGGCGCAGCAGGTCGAGCACGGCGCCCATCACCTGCGGCTGGCAGCGCAGGCAGTAGGGATCCTGCACCCGGTCGTCATTGGTGAGGTGCGACGCGCGGATGGCGCTGCCCTGCATCAGAGCGCGCAGAGAGGCGGCCACTTCGATCTGCCCGCGGTGACGGCGCAGCTTCTGGATGCGCTCGTCGAATGGGCCGTCCGAACCCTTGGCCGCATCGGTGGCGAGCGCTCCCGTGATGAGTGCAGCACGGAACACCTGCTCGGCTTCGAACAGACCTGCGAGCGCGAGAGCCGTCGATACCTGGGTGCCGTTGAGAAGCGCCAGGCCTTCCTTGGGGCCGAGGGTCAGCGGCGAAAGACCGGCATGCGCAAGAGCCGCCTCCGCCTTCACCCGCACACCATCGACGAAGAACTCGCCGACGCCCATGAGGGCTGCGGTCATGTGGGCGAGGGGGGCGAGATCGCCCGAGGCGCCGACGGATCCCTGACCGGGAATGACGGGAACGAGGTTCGCTTTGAGGCAGGCGGTCAGGTGCTCGATGGTGGACCACTTCACGCCCGACGCGCCCTGCGCAAGGCTTGCCAGCTTGAGCGCCATCACGAGGCGCACAACGGAAGCGGGCAAAGGTTCGCCGACGCCCGCCGCATGCGAGAGCACGATGTTGCGCTGGAGGGTTGCCAGATCGGCGGTGCCGATGCGTACGCTCGCGAGCCTTCCGAAGCCGGTGTTGATGCCGTAGACCGGGTCGCCTTTGGCCACGATGGTCTCGATGGTCTTGGCGCTGGCCTCGATAGCCCGGCGGCTATCCTGATCCAGAGCGATATCCGCCCCGAAATAGACGCTGCGCCAGTCGGCCAGAGAAACCGAGCCGGGATGAAGCATGATGGTTTGTGTCACTGTCCCCTCCAGACACGGGTGTGAAGCGGGTTGAAGCCGATGCGGTAGACGAGTTCCGCGGGCCGTTCGATGTTCCAGATGGCGAGGTCGCAGCTCTTGCCGGGCTCCAGCGTGCCGATCTCATCGAGCCTTCCGAGCGCGCGGGCGGCCTCGCGCGTCACGCCCGCGATGCATTCCTCGACGGTCAGGCGGAACAGGGTGGCGCCCATGTTCATGGTCAGCAGCAGCGAGGTGAGCGGCGAGGTGCCGGGATTGCAGTCAGTTGCGAGCGCCATGTGTGTGCCGGCTTTGCGGAACGCAGCGATGGGCGGCACCTTGGTCTCCCGCAGCATGTAGAAGGCGCCCGGCAGCAGCACGGCCACGGTGCCGGCCTTCGCCATCGCGGCGGCGCCGTCCTCGTCCGTATATTCAAGATGATCGGCCGAGAGCGCGCCATGATCGGCCGCGAGCTTGGCGCCATGCAGGTTGGAGAGCTGGTCCGCGTGCAGCTTGATGCTGAGTCCAGCCGCCTTTGCCGCATCGAACACGCGAGCGGTCTGCGCGGGCGAGAACGCGATGCCCTCGCAGAAGGCATCGACCGCATCGGCCAATCCTTCGCGGGCCAGGGCCGGCAGCATCTCGGTGCAGATCTTTTCGATGAAGGCGTCCTTGTCGCCATTCGCTTCCGGCGGCAGGGCATGGGCGCCGAGGAAGGTGGTGGTGACGGAAACGAGGCGCTCGCCGGCAAGACGCCGCGCGGCGCGAAGGGTTCGCGCTTCCGTCTCGAGGTCGAGCCCGTAGCCCGACTTGATCTCGATGGTGGTGCAGCCCTCACTGATGAGGTGATCGAGCCGGGGCAGGGCACTGGCGACAAGCACGTCCTCGCTTGCCGCGCGGGTGGCCTTCACGGTTGACACGATACCGCCGCCGGCCCGGGCGATCTCCTCGTAGCTCGCGCCTTGCAGGCGCAGCTCGAACTCGTGCGCCCGGTCGCCGCCATAGACCAGGTGGGTGTGGCAATCGACGAGGCCAGGGGTGATCCAGCGGCCCTCACAATCGATCTGCTCGGCCGCATCCCAGCCGCTCGGCAGGTCCTGGGCCGGTCCGGCAAAGGCGATGCGGCCATCCTTGGCGGCGACGGCTCCGCTCTCGACGATCCCGAGGCTGTCTCCTCTGAGCGTAGCGAGGCGGGCGTTGAGCCAGACCCGGTCGAAGCGCATGTTCCTGCTCCGGTGCGGTTGCGATAATGTCTATACATAATCGCGAACTATCGATATTGTCTAGACGTATTCGATCGGCTCTGATGGTCGGGCGGCGGCGTGGCTTTTTGGCGGCTGCCAACGGCTAGGCTACCCGTCAGCAAAGGTGACAGCGATGCGCAGGCTCATTCTCGATCATGCCCTCCTTGCCCGCGGCTGGGCCCGGAATGTCGGCCTCGACATCGAGGGTGGAACGATCACGGCCGTGCAACCGGAGGCTTCACCCGATGGCCGCGAGCGCGTCGCCGGAATCGCGCTGCCGGGCCTGCCGAACCTGCACAGCCATACCTTTCAGCGCGGCATGGCGGGGCTTGCCGAAACCCGCGGGCCGGAGGGCGACAGCTTCTGGACCTGGCGGCAGGTGATGTACCGCTTCCTCGGCTCCCTCACGCCGGACGACGCGGAGGCCATCGCGGCTTTCGCCATGATGGAGATGCTGGAAGGCGGCTTCACCGCGCTCGCAGAATTCCACTACCTGCACCACGACGCGGAAGGCCGCCCCTACGCCGACATCGCGGAGCTCTCCGGACGCATCGCGGCCGCCGCGCAGGAAACCGGCATGGGCCTGACGCTGCTGCCGGTGTTCTACGCGCAGGGCGGCTTCGGCGGTGCTGCGCCGACGGAGGGTCAGCGGAGATTCGTCAACGGCGTCGAGCGCTATGGGCGTCTCCTCGAGGGCGCCCGCCAAAGCGTTGCCGTTCTCGATGATGCGATCGTCGGCATTGCGCCGCACAGCCTGCGCGCCGTGACGCCCGAGAGCCTGAGCGAAGTGATAGCATTGGCAGGCGAGGGGCCGGTCCATATCCACATCGCCGAGCAGGTGAAGGAGGTTGAGGACTGCGTCGCATGGTCAGGGCAGCGCTCGGTGTCGTGGCTGCTCGACCATGCGACCGTCGACGACCGCTGGTGCCTTATCCACGCCACGCATCTCGACCCGCAGGAGGTGAGGGGCATCGCCATGAGCGGCGCGGTGGCGGGCCTGTGCCCGATCACCGAGGCCAATCTCGGCGACGGTATTTTCGAGGGTGTCGGTCATCTCGCAGCAGGAGGGCGCTTCGGCGTCGGGTCCGATTCCAACATCGAGATTTCAGCGCCGGGAGAACTCAAGCAGTTCGAGTACAGTCAGCGCCTCAAGCACCGCGCGCGCAACGTTCTGGCCGAGCGGGAGGGGCAGTCGACGGGACGCAGCCTCTATGAGAAGGCACTGTCGGGCGGAGCGCAGGCGCTCGGGCGGCGCATCGGTGCAATCGCCGAGGGGTATCGTGCCGATCTCGTCGTGCTCGATGGGGAGCATGCCGATCTCGCCGCCATCTCAGGCGATCGCTGGCTCGATTCCTATGTTTTCGTGGCCGGTAAGGCCGCCATCGATACGGTGTTCGTTGCGGGCAGGCCCGTGGTAAGGAGCGGCCGCCATCTGAACCGCGATACGATCCATGCCCGCTATGCGCGGGCCATGGCCCGCATCCTTGGATGAGGAAAGATCACGCAGGCATGAAGCATCTGCACCAGCGCATCCGCGACGACATCGAGGCCAGGATCATGTCCGGCGAGTGGCCTCCGGGGCACCGCATTCCCTTCGAGCATGAGCTGATGGGCGAGTACGGCTGCTCGCGCATGACCGTGAACAAGGTGCTCTCGACGCTCGCCGCCAACGGCCTCATCACGCGCCGGCGCCGGGCAGGCACCGTGGTAGCCGAGCCGAGCAACCAGCAGGCCGTGCTGCAGATCCAGGATTTCGCCTTGGAGGCGGCCCGCGCTGGAGTGGAGTATCGCTTCAAGATCCTGAGCCGCTCCATCGAGCCCATCGATGCCGCCGCGGCGCAGCGCACGGGGCTGCCGGCTGGGACGGAGATGCTCTGTCTCTCGACGCTTCACGTGATGGATGACGTGCCGCAAGCCTTCGAGCAACGTCTGATCAACCTTGCCACTGTGCCTGAAGCCGGCGACGAGTTGTTCAAAGACGACCCGCCCGGCACCTGGCTGCTGCGGCGCGTGCCGTGGACGGATGCGGAGCACATCGTCCGCGCGGTCAATGCGGACAGCGCAATGGCCAAACGGCTCAGAATCCAGACCGGATCAGCCTGTCTCATGCTGGAGCGGCGGACCTGGCAGGCAGGTGCCTTCGTGACCGAGGCCCGGATCACCTATCCCGGCGACAGGCACCAGCTTGTGGGACGGTTCTCGCCCGTTGCTTGAACGGGGCGTATTATCCCCGGCTTTCGCAGGGACTGGGATAATACCCTCACTGTCATTCCGGGGCTGCTCGTAGAGCCGAGCCCGGAATCCATAAACACGACGCCGCAGCTTAGAACGCCATGAACGCCGTTACCTCTTATTCTGAGTCGTCAGCGGTTATGGATTCCGGGCTCCGCTGCGCGGCCCCGGAATGACAGTGGATGTGCCTCAAATCGAGATCACCGGCACAAGGCCGGTGATGACGAGATGGGAGGAATTTCGCTTTAGGCAACGCTTACCCCAAAGCCGAGCGCAGATCATCGATCAGGTCGTCCGCATCCTCGATGCCCACCGACAGGCGCACGAGCCCGTCGTCGATGCCGAGTTCCGCCCGCACCTCCGGCGGCACGGAGGCATGGGTCATGATGGCCGGATGCTCGATCAGGCTCTCCACCCCGCCTAAGCTCTCGGCCAGGGTGAACAGCTGGCAGCGCTCCAGGAAGCGCGTCGCCCCGTCGAGCCCGCCCTTGATGCGGGCCGTGATGATGCCGCCGAAGCCGCGCATCTGGCGCTTGGCGAGCTCATGCTGCGGATGCGAGGCGAGGCCCGGATAGATCACCCCGTCGACGCCCGGATGGGCTTCCAGAAACTGCGCGATCCTGAGGGCCGAGGTGCAGTGGCGCTCCATGCGCAGCGAGAGGGTCTTCAGGCCGCGCAGGGCCAGAAAGCTGTCGAAAGGTCCGGAGACGGAGCCGACGGCGTTCTGCAGGAAGGCGATCTTCTCGCGGATCTCCTGGTCCTGGCCGACGATCACCACGCCGCCGACCATGTCGGAATGTCCGTTGAGATACTTGGTGGTGGAATGCACCACGATGTCGAAGCCGAACTCAAGCGGACGCTGTACATAAGGACTGGCGAAGGTGTTGTCGGCGACGAGCCAGGTGGCATGCCCACGCGCTGCGGCCGCAATCGCTTCGAGGTCGGCGAGCTTGAGGAGCGGGTTGGTGGGCGTCTCGACCCAGACGAGCTTCGTGTTGGGGCGCAGGGCCGCCTTCACGGCGTCGGCATCGCCCAGATCGACATACGTGATGTCGAGCCCCGCCGACTTCCGGCGTACGCGCTCGAACAGACGGCGCGTGCCTCCATAAAGATCGTCGGACGCGACGATGTGCGATCCATGCTCCAGCATATCGAGCACGGTGGCGCTCGCCGCCAGACCCGAGGAGAACGCAAAGGCCGCCGTGCCCCCTTCCAGATCCGCGATGCAGCGCTCAAAGGCCATGCGTGTCGGGTTCTGCGAGCGGGCATATTCGAAGCCCTTGTGAACGCCGGGGCTCTCCTGTGCGAAGGTCGAGGTGGCGTAGATCGGCATCATGACGGCGCCGGTGGTAGGATCCGGCGACTGGCCCGCATGGATGCAGCGGGTGGCAAAATCGAGCTGATTGCGGGCGGTCATTGGGCTTGGATCCGGAAGAAGTTGATAAGGTCGATGCGGGTGGCGAGGCCTACGAAGGAATCGCCATCCATGATCACCGGCACGAGGCCGGAGGCGAAGAGGGGGAGAAGCTCCCGGACGGGAGCATCGGCCGAAATGGTCTGCAGGCGCGAGACCATCACGTCGCGCACCGGCTTGTCGAACACACTCTGCGGCGCGCCCTCGCTGGCCACCAGCGCATCCAGGATGTCGCTTTCATCGACCAGTCCCACCACGCGGCCATTGTCGATCACGGGCAGTTGCGAGACGTCCGAGGAGCGCATGCGGGCGAAGGCCGAGCGCAGGGTCTCTGTGGGCGAGACGAAGATGGTCGCGCCTTCGCCGAAGGGATTGATCACCACATCCCGCGCCGTGCCGGTGACCTTGCGGTCGAGCCAACCTTCCTGGGCGATGAAGGCATCGTTGAAAACCTTCGACAGGTACTTGGCGCCCGTGTCGCACACGAGGGTGACGACCCGCTTCGGCTCGGTCTGTACGCGGCAATAGCGGAGCGCCGCAGCCAACAGGGTTCCGGACGAGGATCCCGCCAGGATGCCTTCCTTGCGCAGCAGTTCGCGGGCCGCCGTGAAGCTCTCCTTGTCGGTGATGGAATAGGCTTTCCTGACCAAAGAGAGGTCGCAGTTCGGCGGCACGAAATCCTCCCCGATGCCCTCCACGGCCCAGGAGCCGGCCTCGGTCATCTCTCCGGTTTCGACCAGCGGCGCAAGAATCGAGCCTGCGGGGTCTGCCAGGACCATGGCGGTCTTCGGCGAGGCCTTCCGGAGAAACCGCCCGACACCGGTCAATGTGCCGCCGGAGCCGACGCCGACAACAACGGCGTCCACATCGCCGCCCATTCCCTCCAGGATCTCCGGGCCGGTGCTTGCCTCGTGGGCAGCCGGATTGGCCGGGTTTTCGAACTGGTTGATGTAGACGGCGCCCGGCGTCTTGGCGGTGATTGCCTGGGCAAGGTCCTGGTAATAGTCCGGGTGGCCCTTGCCCACGTCGGAGCGGGTGATGACCACCTCGGCCCCAAGCGCCTTGGCGTGCAGCACCTTCTCCCGGGACATCTTGTCCGGCACCACGAGAAGGGTGCGATAGCCTTTGCTGGCGCCGACCAGAGCCAAGCCGACGCCCGTATTCCCTGCGGTGGCCTCAATGATCGTGCCGCCGGGTTTCAGGCGGCCATCGGCTTCGGCCGCTTCGATCATGGCCCGCGCCGGCCGGTCCTTGATGGAGCCGCTGGGGTTGGCGCTCTCCAGCTTCAGGAAGAGCCTACAGGGACCGGTATCGAGGCTCGTCACCTCGACGAGAGGGGTCCTGCCGATCAGATCCAGGGCTCCATGGGCAGCCATATTAATCATCTTTCAGATGTGAAATATCTAAATCGTTTCTTTTCGTCGTGAAACTGCCTCGTCATTATAGATACCGGAGTAAATTGTCACCTCTCCTCCCGATCACTCAACCGCGATCCGCAGGTTCGGGTCCCGGTGAAGCGCAAGGCGGAATATCTTTGACCGATACGAAAAAGCCCCGACCTTTCGGCCGGGGCTTTTTGGGTGAGCTAGAGTTAGATGACGAAGAAGTCCTTGTAGGTGAGGGAGAGGTTCTTCGACAGTTGGGCAAACTCCACCGCTGCGCCCCGGCTGGAGCCGTCCGCATCATAGGAGAGCACGCCCGTCTTCTTGTTGTAGACCAGGTAGTCGTCCCGCTCACGGGCTTTGC